>NZ_BNEB01000006.1:0-300000 GCF_016860545.1 Streptomyces asoensis
CATCCTCGGCGAGGTGGGACAAGGCTTCGACGTCGCCCAGTCCAGCAGCATCCTCTACGGCAGACCCAACCTCGCCGCCGTCAGCCTCGGCCTGCACGAAGCAGCCCTCACCCTCACCACCCAGTACGTCAGCAGCCGCCCCCGCCACGGCAAAACCGTCGCCGACCTCGCAGTGATCCGTAACCGGCTCGGACAGATGAACGCCCGCCTGCTCATGGCCCAGATCCTCGCCTACCACGCCGCCGACATGCTCGACCACGGCCTGCCCTGCGACGCCGAACTCTGCGCAGCCAAAGGCCTCGGCCACGAACTCGCCGCCGAAACCGGCCGCGACGCCATGGAACTGCACGGCGCAAACGCCCTCACCGAAGGCCGCCCTCTCGAGCGGGTCTGGCGCGACATGCAGACCACCTACGCCCCCGCCGGCACCGGCGAAGTCCAACGCATCCGCCTCGCCCAAGCCCTCCTCCACGAACACGGACACCCCGACCACCACACCCCACACACGCAGTGGTCCGCCCGCCACGCCCACCACCCCCGAGCAGACCCCGCAACCACCCCATAGACCCCCGCGCACGGCACCCCCCGTGCATCCGCAGTGCCGTGCGCGGGCCCCCACCCCGCTGCCGGGCCCACACCCCACCCGTCCCGGCCCGGCAGCGGGGCCCCCGGACCACGACACGGCCCGCGGCGCCGGCTGCGAGGACGTCCCGACCGAACAGCACCACGAGGCGCCGCACGCCCCACCGCCAGCACAACGCCACCCAACCCGCCCCGACACCGAGGAAGCAGCGCACCATGACCACGTCAGCCGACCCCGGCGGCCTCGTGCCGTTCATCACCCACCGGGAAGGCGAAGACGCAGCCCCCGACAACCTGATCCTCCTCCCCCACTCAGACGGCCGCCTCCACCTGCACTACCTCGACGAAGACCCCCGCGACCGCGACATCCACGGCGTGCTGTGGGCACGCTGCTCCTTCAACCCCATCGACCCGCACGGCCAGCCCACCGGCCGCCCCCTGTTCAAACTCATGCACCCCTACCGGCAGCTGATGACCATGCAGATGCTGCACTGCCAGGTCTGCACCGCACCCGCCCGCACCCCACTCGGCCTGATCTTCCTCGCCGGCCCCCACGACCACACCGGCGCCCCACAGGTCCTGACCAACCAGCCGCCCGTGTGCGCCCGGCACGTACGCACCGCCGCACGCCTGTGCCCCCACCTCGACGGCACGCCGACCGTCTACCTCGCGCAGAGCGCACCGCTGTACGGAGCCACCGGCACCCTCTACGGACTCGGCACCCACGGCACTCAGCCCATCGCGCAGCCAGGCCCACCCCTGCCCTACAGCCACCCCGACATGTCCTGCTTCCTCGCCTCTCAGCAGATCCGCCGCCTCGCCTCCTTCCGCTCCGTCGGCCTCGAGGAACTCTTGGAAGCACTCAGACCAGAATCCGCATAGCCCTCTGTCCGACTACAGGGCCGCCTCGAGCGCGCACGAGGGGCCCGACCCTGCCCGCCCGGTCCCCATGACGCCCCTGCGTCTGGGCGCCCAGGCAACGGCGAGCTCTCAACGTCCCCACAGGCAGCCCGCTTGCACCCCACAGCTTCCCGGAGCGCTCCTCGCGCCGGGTTGGCCAGAACCTGCGCGACGCGATCGCCGGCCTGCCGGATCCGCGTCGTTCGCCAGGTCACTGGCAGCGCCATCACATCCGCGACATTGACCGATCACCGGGAGTTGTTATGACGCGCAACGTCACCCACGGCACCACCCAGATCCAGGAGCCGGCCGTACCTGAGCCGGACGGGTTCGACCTGAACGTCAGCTTGCTGGAGGTCGCCGACGCCGCCGGGCTGACCAACCTGACCGACGACGGTTGCGGCAGCACCTGCGGCGCCTGCACCACCAACGTCGCCTGACCTGCACCATCTTGCCCTGGCTGGGCTCGGGGTGCCGTAACGCTGACGGCGGGCGGCACCCCGGGCTCACGCACCCCCAACCGGCTCAAGGAGGTATCCGTGGCTGACCCATCAGCGTTCCGGGCTGGTGCGACCGCCCTCGTACGCGCCGTCGCCCGGCCGAGCCTGGCCCAACTCCCTTTTCCTGATTTCGACGACCGCTCCTTCGCTGCCGGGGATCTTGCGGAAGTCACCGCCGGGCGCCTTGCCTGGGTGCGCTCCGTCTGGGGCGACGCTGCTCTCACTGAAGCCGTAAGGCACGCCAGTCCGGTCCTCGCAGCCCAGTGTGAAGCGCTGTGCAGGTCCGCTGCTCCCGACGGCCGCGACGTGCGCCGGGTCGGACTCTCGCTGGCTCGCTATCTCCTGCGCGCGGGACACCGGCCCACGCCTTTCGGCCTCTTCGCAGGTGTCGTCACCGCGGCTTTCGGCACCGCGACCACAGCTGTCTGGGGCGAGGCTCATGTGCCCGTTGCACGGGCCAGCGCAGAGTGGCTGTCCCTGCTGGTGGAGCAGTTAGAGAAGAGCGGGGAACTGCTCCCGCTGCTGTCCGTCGTGGTCAGCAACACGTCCTTCGAGCGTGATGGACACCTGATCGTCCCGTACCAGGAGGACGGCCTGGCTGGCCAGCTTCGCGCCGTCGAGGCGTCCATCGAACTGACGGCACCCGTGCGGATCGTTCTCAGCGCGGCGGGCTCGCCGATCCGGGTCGAGGAACTGGCCGGAAAGCTGACGGCGGAGTTCCCTTCCGTCGTGCCCGAGCGGGCATGCGGGCTGCTGGCGGGACTGATCCGGCGGCGTGTACTTGTCACGAATCTCCACGCGCCGGCCACCGAAGCGGACGCTCTCGGCCATGTCCTCGCGCAGCTCGATGCTGTGGAGGCCGGCTCGCTCGGGCTGTTGGAGGGGACGGTTCAGGAACTGCGGGCGATCCAGACCGGATTGCAGACGTGCGACGGTGCGAATGCCCGGGAATCAGTGACCATCCGGATGCGGAAGCTGGTGCCAGGCCTTCGCCGTCATCCTCTCGCGCTCGATCTGCGCCTGGATGCCCACCTGACGCTCCCCGACCAGGTGGCGCGCGAGGCGGAGCGCGCCGCAACGGTGCTGACCCAGCTCAGCGCCCGCCCCTACGGCTCCCGCGCGTGGGCCGACTACCACCAGCGGTTCTACGAGCGCTACGGCATCGGAACGATGGTGCCCCTGCAAGAGGTCCTCGCCGACAGCGGTATCGGCTACCCCGACGGATACCCCGGCGCCCCGGCGAGCGGCCGCCGACGGGTGTCTGCCCGTGATGACGTTTTGGTGCGGCTCGCACAAGCGGCCGCACTCGACGGGCACGACGAGGTGGTACTCACCGACGAGTTGGTCGACGCCTTGGACAGGGGAAGCGGTCAGCAGCGCGTCCCGCCGCACCTGGAAATCGGCATACGGCTGCACGCGGCCAGCATGAAGGAGGCGCAGCGCGGCCAATTCACCCTCGAGGTCACAAGCGTGTCCCGTGGTGCCGGGGTAACCACCGGACGTTTCGCCAGCGTTCTCGGCCGCGGCCCGCGCGAAGCGCTGTGCGCAGAGCTCGCTGAACTGCCCACGGCCGACACCGGTACTGACCCCGCCCAGCTCTCCTTCCCACCCTTGCTGTCCGATACCGCGCATGTCGCCCGGGCCCCTCGTGTGCTGCCGCTGCTCATCAGCCTGGACGAACACCGGGAAGCTTGTGCGGATGTGCTCACCCCGGCGGACCTGGCGGTGGCATGCGACGGCCGCCGGATGTACCTGGCCGCCCCCGCCCTCGGCCGCCGTATCGAGGCCGCGGGAATGCACGCCCTGAACCTCACCGAGCACACCCCGCCGATGGCCCGGTTCCTCATCGAGATCGCCCGCGCCCAGTGCGCCCAGGTGACGGTCTTCGACTGGGGCGCCGCCGCGGCCATGCCCTACCTCCCCAGACTGCGCTACGGCCGCATCGTGCTCGCACCGGCCCGGTGGCGGATGGACGCCTGCGACCTACCCGGGCGGGACCACCCCGGCGCCGAATGGGACATCGCACTGGCCGCGTGGCGTGAGCGGCGCAGGCTGCCCCGGCATGTCCGGCTCACCGAGAACGACCGGCTGCTCCCGCTGGATCTCGACCAGGCCTCCTGCCGGAGCCTTCTGCGCCAGCATCTCGACCGCGCCCCCTCCGCGGTGCTCACCGAGGCCGCCCCTGCGCAGGCCTACGGCTGGAGCGCAGGCCGTGCCCACGACATCGTGGTGCCCCTCAAAACGACCCGCCCGCCTGTCTGGCCTGCATTGCCCCGGCCGTCCACGGCCCGCACCCTCTCGCACACCCAGATACAGCCGCCCGCCTCCTCGTCGGTGCTGCTGGCCGCCCTGTACGCAGACCTGCGCTGCCAGGACGCTGTGCTGACCCGGCACATACCCCGCCTCATCCGCCGGCTCGGCTCCCCGCCGTGGTGGTTCATCCGCTTCCGCGACCCTCACCAGCACCTGCGCCTGCGCATCGCCCTTGCCCACCCGGACGACTTCGCCGACACCGCGCACACGGTCAGCGTGTGGGCCGACGAACTGCGCGGCGCCGGGCTGCTGGCAGACCTGCGCTATCCCACCTCCTACCGCGAAATGGGCCGCTGGGGCTCCGGGCCGGCGTGGGACGCCGCCGAGGACGTGTTCCAGGCCGACTCCCGCGCTGTCGTCGCAGAACTCGCCCAGCCCCGGCGCCCACCTCAGCGAACCCTCGTGGCCGCACACACGTTCGCGATCTGCTCCGCGTTCCTCGGCAGTCCCGAGGCAGGCGCACGCTGGCTGATCGACCACGTTCCGCACCGCCTGACCGGGCCCGTGCCGCGGCAGCAGTTCACCCAGGCCGTACACATGTCTAACCCGCGCAATGACTGGGCAGCGCTGCGCGCCACTGCTGCAGGCGAGGCGATCGTGACGGCGTGGGCTGATCGCGACACTGCGCTCGCCGCGTACCGGCTGCACCTCCCGGGAGCACACACCGAGGGCATCGCCCTGGACGACGTACTGACCTCTCTGCTGCACACGCACTTCGTGCGGCACGTCGCTGTGAACTTCCCCGAAGAGGAGATCTGCCTCCACCTGGCCCGCGCCGCCGCACTCGCCTTCACCGCCAGCGCCGGGAGCCAGCCGTGAACGAACCTCCGGCGATCACCCTGGCCGCAGCCATCGCCGACCGCCTCAGTCATCCCGACACCGCGCCCTGCGCAGCAACTACCGACGAAGCCCGCCAGCACCTGGCGCACGGACCGATCGGCATCGCCCTGCTCCACATCGAGCTGGCCGCAGCCGGGCTTGGCCCGTGGCAGCGCGCGCACAACTGGCTGGCCGCCGCCACTCGCCGACCGTTCACCACCGGAGCCGACAGCCACCCCTTCTACGGCGCCCCTGCACTAGCTCACGTCCTGGCCTGCGCCGCCGAACACCTCCCCGGCGCCTACCGGCGTGACCTCGACCGGCTGGACCGGCACGTGGCAGGCGACGTGAAGCGGCGCCTGGATGCCGCGCACCGCAGGATCGACGCCGGCCGACTCCCGGTGCTTGCCGAGTTCGACGCGATCCGGGGACTGACCGGCTACGGCAGATACCTCCTGCACCGAGATGCAGACGCACCCGCCTTGCGGGCGCTCCTCGAATACTGCGTGCGCCTGGTCGAGCCGATCCCCCACCACGACGAGGCGCTTGCGGGATGGTGGACGCTCACCGGCCCTTCCGGGCGGATCGATATCTCCTTCCCGGGCGGACACGGCAACAACGGCATGGCCCACGGAGTCGGCTCCGTCTTGGCGTTGCTCGCCCTCGGCGCACGCCGCGCGGTCACCGTCGCCGGCCACCACGAAGCCATGCGCACCATCCTGGCCTGGCTCGACCACTGGAAGACGATCACCGCATCCGGCCCGGTGTGGCCATATTGGATCACTCGCGCCGACCAGCGCGCGGGCCTGCTCAAGCCCTCCACACCGCAGCGACCTTCCTGGTGCTACGGCACCGCAGGTCTGGCGCGCGCCCAGCAACTCGCCGCGCACGCCCTCAGCGACACCGCACGCCGCGCACAGGCAGAAGCGGCCCTCCTGGACGCGCTCACCGATCCCGCGCAGCTGCGCGCCACGGTGGATGCCGGGCTCTGCCACGGTGTCGCCGGCCTCGCCCATCTCGCCTCCCGCACTGCCGCCGACGCCTGCCCCGACATCGCCGCCGAACTGCGCGCCGTCCTCCCCGGCCTACTCGCCACGCTCATCCCCCCCGGCGCAGCACCCCACGAGGCGACGGCCGCGCTCGTGAACGGCCGTGCGGGGCCCGGCCTCCTCGATGGCGCCGCGGGCATAGCGCTGGCAGTTCTTTCCGCCGCCGGTGCCCAGCCGCCCCGCACCGGCTGGGACGCCTGCCTGCTCATCGCGTAACCCCGAGAGGAACTGGATGCCCCCCGACCGCTGGCAGCAGCACAACATCACCTTCACCGACCGGCAGACCGCGCGGCAAGCCGCCGCCGACCGCATCGCACCAGTGCTCCTCGAGGCAGAAGGCCAGCAGCTCACCGGCTGGTGGTTCATGAACAAGCAGCCCTGGCCGCTGCGGTATCTCGCCGACCGCCCGGCCCCGGACGTGACGGAGGTGCTGGACAGCCTGGTCCGCGACAACATCGCTCAGTCCTGGACGAGCAGCATCTACGAACCGGAGACCGAAGCGTTCGGCGGTGCCGCCGCGATGACGGCCGCGCACGCTCTCTTCCACGAGGACAGCCGCCACCTGCTCCACTACCAACCAGGGCCACGGACGTTGGGCCGCCGAGAGACGGCCGTGCTCCTGATGAGCAGCCTGATGCGCGCCGCGAACCTCGACTGGTTCGAGCAAGGAGACGCCTGGGCCAAGGCCGCTGCTCTACGCCCGCACCCCGGCAGGCCCGTCTCCGAGCGGTCCGTCGCTTGGCCGGCAGCCATGCAGAGATTGATGTCCGCCGAAGCCCGCAGCCTGTGCCGACAAGGCGGCCCGCTCAACGGCCACGCCGAGTGGATCGCCGCCTTCGAGCGCACCGGTACGACGCTGGCCTACCTGGCCGTCCAAGGGGAGCTGACCCGCGGTGTGCGCGCCGTCATCGCCCACCACGTGATCTTCCACGCCAACCGTGCAGGTCTGCCCACCGCGGATCAGCACACCCTGTTCCACATCGCACGAGAGGCAGTCATGAGATCAAGTGACAACATCGCGTCCACGGCAGCGACCGGTTCCCAGGCCGATAGCGTCGGGGCAGTGAACACCGTCACGCTCACCACGTCCGAGGCCGACGAGGCCACCCGGCTCCGCCACGCCCTGGTAGACAAGATCCAGGCCGACGGCCACGCCCGCACCCCGGCGGTCGAAACCGCCCTGCGCACCGTGCCCCGGCACCTGTTCGTCCCGCAAGCACCGCTCAGCGAGGCCTACGCCAACGCGCCGGTCAACATCAAGTACGACACCGACGGCACGTCGATCTCCTGCGCCTCCCAGCCCGACGTCGTCGCCCTCATGCTGGACCAACTCCAGGCCCAGCCCGGTGAGCGCATCCTCGAACTCGGCGCCGGCACCGGATACAACGCCGCCCTGATCGGCCACATCGTCGGCCCCGACGGACACGTCACGACCCTCGACGTCGATGACGACCTGGTCGAAGGCGCCCGCGCTCACCTCGCCGCGACCGGCTTCACCCACGTCGAGGCACTGGCCCGCGACGGAGCCCTCGGCCACACCGAGGGAGCACCGTACGACCGGATCATCGCCACCGTGGGCGCACACGGCATCCCGCACGCCTGGCTCGAACAACTCGCCCCCGGGGGCCGGCTCGTCACCCCTCAGCGGCTCAAGGGCAGCGTCTCGCGCTCCATCGTCTACGAGGAGCGCGACGGACGGTGGGTGTCGTCCGGCTCTCAGATGAACACCTTCATGCCGCTCAGGCGCGGCATCGCCGACGACGACCGGCGCGTCGTCCCGCTCACCGCGGACGGCACCGTACGGCTCCAGGCCCCCGCCGGGCAACAGATCGACGCCGACGCCCTCACCGGCATCCTTCACCAGCCGCGCACCGAGGAGTGGACCGGCATGACGGTCCGCGCCATGGAGAGCCCGGAATGGATGGAGCTGTTCGTCTCCTGCTCCCTGCCCTCCGGGCTGATCCGCATGCTGTTCCCGGCCACCGCCAAGGGCACCGTCCTCACCCAGGACCCGTACCCCTCCTCCACGGCGGCCGTAGACAAGGACGCGGTCACCTACCTCGCCCGGCGCCAGTCCGAGAAGAAGACCCCCGAGGGCGGCAAACTCTGGGAGTTCGGCGTCATCGGCCACGGACCCGGCAGCGAGGAACTGGCCGCGAAGGTCGCTGACGCCATCCGCACCTGGGACCGCGCGTACCGCGGCCGTGAAGCAACGTTCGAGATCCTGCCCCTCGACGGCCCTGTGATCGAGCAGCAGCCCGGTGTCTTCCTCCTGGACACACCGCTGAACCGCGTCCTCGTCACCTGGCAGTAGCCCATCAGCGTGGGGTGCCCGCCGCGTCGGCGGGCACCCCACGCCGTCCTTCTCACCGTTCGCTCCCGGGGAGAATTCATGGACCCACGCGGCCCCATAGCTCAGCGCTTCCCTCTCATTTCCCGCTTCCGCCCCGCCTGCCTGCCCCTCCCACGACGCGTCCACGCCCTGGTCGAACTCTCCGACACAGCGGTGGCCAAAGCAGACCCGGGCCTGGCGTCCTCGGTCTACAACCAGGCCGCTCTCCTCGCCTCCGACATCGGGCTTCCTCATCTCGCACGCACGTGGTGCCACCAACACGCCGCCGCCTACCTGCATGCCGCACCGCTCCCGGCAATGAGCGCGATCCGGGCGCTCGAACCGGTGGTCAACCTGGCCCGCCTCCAAATCCGTGCAGGTAACACCGAGGACGGCAGGCACCGCCTGCTCACGCTCTACAAGGCCATCAGCGACGGCACAGACGCCCAGTTCGAGGACATCCACATCCCCGCCGAGCTGACCACCAGCGACACAGACCGCCACGAGGTGCGGGCATGGCTGTGGCGGGTGGTCCTGGCCGACGGCACCCGCACCCTGACCACCGCAGGCCGCTTCGACGAGGCTTTGACCCACATCGAAACGCACCACGGCATCGGACAGCGCATGCTCGACGGCCGTCAGGTCGCCGTCATCGCGGCCCTCGGCCATGACCCTGCTGGCGCAGCCGACATCGTGGCACAGACGGCCCCCGGCGAGCCCTGGGAAAACGCCGTCACCTCCTGCCTGGCGGTGATGTGCAACCAGCTCGCCCTTCACCCCGCCGGCCCGCCGCTCTCCGAACTCGTGAACACCTACATCCAACGCCAGCCCCACCCCGGCACGACCGTCTTCGACACCCGACTCGGCCTGACCATCCTCGATCTCCACGACCAACCCAACAGTTCGGCGGCACATCGCATCGCCAAGGAACTGCACCGGCGAAGCATCATCGCGACCGACGGCTACGCCGCGCGCGAGTGCCTGGCGAACTCTCGTTTCACCGAACTGGTATCCACCCAGGAAACTCGAGCAAGCCGCGAGCTAACCCGCTCATGCGCGCTCGGCAGCGGCCACCTGCCCGCCCCGCATCCCACCCAACTGCTCCGAGCCCTCCGGTTCAGTGATGAGGTGATCCGCGCGGCCGCGGCGGAGCTGCGGGCGGCGAGACCATCCTCGCGGGCGCGGGGTGCAGGACGCCGGTCGTACCCCTGACATCGACGTGGCGAGACCATCCCCGCGCCCACGGGGATGGTTCCAACTCGACGACGTCCCGGTCGACTTCCTGATGGACGTCAACCGTCACGCCGCATGCCAGACCTGGCCGTGATCCTCACAGCCGAGCCCGACCGAATCGCCGAACGCGGTATTACCCACCGGTGGCGTCTCAACCCCACCGACCCACCCCGGGAAGTCGATCTCTACCGGGAAACGGCGGCCTACCTCACGAGCAAAGGGGTCCGCGTACTACTGCTCGACAACAGCGCCTACACCCCATCGGACGTAGCTCGGAGAATCGCCGACCTCATACCTCCTCTACCGCTACTGAACTTAAAAGCGTGATGTCGGTTGCTAGGTCAGGTGGTCACCGCTTGCGATTGGGGCTCCACTCGTAAGCTCCTGGTGCCGTCTCGATGACTTCGCGGGGCCAGGTCAGTCGGACCTGTTGCAGGCGCCCGCGGTGCTCGTCGATCCAGTCTTCCTGGGGTCGGGTTCCCAGGGCTGTCGTAAGGCGGTCCGGGTCGCTGACCTGGATCGACAGCCAGCCGTCTTCGTGCACGTGGATGTCGAGGATCAGACCGCGGTCTCCGCCGATGCTGACCGTCTGGCCTGGTCCCAGGTTGGACAGCTCCTGCTCCCAGGAGTCCAGGTCATGCTGGAAGAGGTAAAGGTCGAGCCGGGCATCGACGAAACTCGCGGAGACGAGCACGTCCGCGTGCAGAATGTCGTGGCCGGTCAGCACGCCCGGCTGGAACCGTCCTGTGACGCGCACGATACAGCGGTTCCCATCCGGATCGGCGAGGTGGATCAGATCCATCGGAGCAGGTTCCGTCATTGAGTTACTCGCTTTCGTGCGCTGGCGTGGGCTGCATCGTCTCCTATCGCCGGACGAGCGAAACAGTCAGGCCCGGCCCTGGAGAGTCACGTGCCCAGGGGCCCAACCGGTGCCGGCAAGATAGCCGTCGATCACGTCTGGCCGGTACTGGAGCTTCTTGAGCCGACGCTTGACCGCGCGGATGACTTGACCAAGGCTGGCGGCGGCAAGGTTTCCGATGTCGCGCTTGACCAGGGACCACACGCCCTCGGTTGGGTTGAGGTCGGGCGCATAGGTGGGCAGCTGAACGACGGTAAGCCACTCGGCGTTCGCGTCGATGAACTCGCGCAGCGGCTTCGGCAGATGCAGTCGGACGTTGTCCCAGATCAGCACGATCGGGCTACCCAGCTGGATGTGGCCACGGACGATCAAATCACGGAAATCGCACCAGCCGAAGCCCTTCGGCTGGCCCTTGCGCCCGCCGTATTCCCGGACCGCATAGAACAGCCGGGACCACTCACCAGGCTTGTAGCAGGTCATGCCCACCATCGACACTCGACCGGAACCGCGGCCGCGCACCCACACCACCGGCGTGCAGCCACGGCGGCCCCAGGTCCTGGCACGCGGCGCAGTCATCGACTGCCCGGCCTCATCCTCGAAGACGATCCAGGCCCCCCGCTCCGCCGCGATGCTCTTACCCGCGGCCATGTCTCCTTCTTCCAGACTTCGACCGAGGTGTCGTCACGCTCGATGGCCCTCCGGGCAGGCTGCTGCCACGACCAGCCATGCCGCTTGAGCAGTAGCCATGTGCCCTCGACCGTGTACGAGACGTGGAACAGGCAACCGATCAGTGTCTTAATCCGATCCAGGGTCCACCACTGGTCCGCCCAGCCGTGGATCAGCGGTCCGCGCTCCAACTCCCTTTCCAGCCGGACGATCTGCGTATCACTGAGCCTCGGCCAGCCCGGAGATCCCTCCGACAGGACGCCAGCCTTCTCACGCTCGCGCCACTGACGACGCAAGAACGCGGCCTCGTCCCGCGAATCGCGCGCCGCGGAGTCGAGAGCCCAGCCCGCCTCGGCCGTCATCGTTGGGTGATCGAACGGACCATGTCGTGGCTGAGCGGGTGCCGTCGGCTCCATCGGCGCTACGAGCGGAAGCACGAGCACTTCATTGGCTTCACTGAGATCGCGGTCATGCTCATCTGCCTCCGACGCCTGGGTGTCAGCGCCGGCCGGTAGCGTCTGCCAGGTGACCGACGACGCCGTCATCTGGAACCGGCTCGCCGCCTTGCTGCCGGAGGCTGAAGCCCAGGACGTCAAAGACTGCTGGGACATCGGAGAGCAGGAGGCTGGACTTGGCCTGCTCGTCTCCGGCATCCTCGGCCACCAGATGCCGATCAGCGAGACAGACAGGGCTCAGATCTCCGTGCTCGCGGAGACCTGGGGCGAGCGGGAGGCCCTGACACCCCAGATCCTTCAGTTCCGTGATGAAGACGAACCCGGCCCACTGAAGTTGATCGAAGGCGACGGAAGCACCGTCCCGGAGGCAATAGGTGGGGCCGCACAGGACCTGGCCGGTCTCGTCCTGGTCCCCTGGATCGCCTGCACGAGATGCGGCCAGGTCCTGATGCGGGCCCATTCCCGAGAAAGCTGGGGAGACCTCTCCTACCTGGCACGGCACTACGTCATCACTACGCCGAACCGGGCCACCGTCTCGCTGCTCTTCTCTGCCGACTCCGCTGGCGAGGCCTTCGTTTCCCTCCAGCGTCAGTGTTCAGACGCACCATAAGAAACGGCGTGTTAGACCGTGTCCTATGTGGTGAGGCGTCGTTGGTCTGTTCATGGGGCGGGGTACGTGGAGTTGGATTGTTCCGGACGGCCTGTGGGAGATCGCGAAGCCGCTGATCCCACCTTCGAAGGTGCGGCCGCAGGGCGGCGGAACGCAGGACACGCCTGATGAAACGCTGTTCGCGGCGATCGTCTACGTCCTGGTCAGCGGGTGCGCCTGGCGGGCCCTCCCGCCCTGCTTCGGCATATCGAAGTCGACCGCACATCGAAGGTTCCTGATCTGGTCGAGAGCCGGTGTGTGGGGCCGGCTGCACGAAGCGGTCCTGCACCGGCTCGACGACGCCGACCTGGTCGACGTCACCCGCGTCGTCCTCGGCACCGCCCACGTCCGCGCTAAAAAAGGGGCGAACACACAGGTCCGAGCCCCGTGGACCGGGGCAAGCCGGGTTCCAAGATGCACGTCCTGTCGGACGCGAACGGACTGCCACTGGCGGTCAGCCTCTCCGCCGCCAACGTCCACGACAGCGAAGGCCTGAAGCCCATGGTCGCGGGCCACCAAACGAAACACGACCCGTTTCGCGGACGGCACTTCAAGCCCCAGCGACTCCATGCGGACAAGGCCTACGACATACCCCACCTGCGGAAATGGCTTCGGGGAAAGCGCATCGGCGTCCGCATCGCCCGCAAGGGGATCGAGTCCGGCGAACGACTCGGCCGCCGCCGATGGGTCATCGAGCGAACCATGTCCTGGCTGTCCGGCTACCGACGGCTGAGCCCCCGCTACGAACGCAACCCCCGCAACTACCTGGCATTCCTCGGCCTCGCCGCCGCCCTCTGCTGCTACAAGCGACTCGTCCGCCTCACCACATAGGACACGGCCTTAGGACGGCAGGAACCGCCGGCACACGCATCCCATGACCGCAAGTTCCCCCGGTAGCTCCGGTCGGGGCAGGGAACAAGAGCTCGACCCGTGTGGTCACTCATGGCATTGTCTCAATCTGACCTGATGCAGCCGCTGGCCCATCTCAGTCGAACCTGTTCACCGTCCTGCCAGTCCACGGATCTATTCCAGTGTCAATTATTCGCTCCTCATCTCTAAAATTCAAGAATCGGGCACTTTGAATCCCCCACAGGGTCTCATCACTTACAGGACATTCAGAAAATTCGCCACTCAGTAGCTTCAACAAAAATTCCACCATCCCACATTTGTGGATTTTCCAGCCCCCGCCATGTCGTTCCCATACCGCAAGAGGCCATTGGTCGGGGTCAGCTCCTGAGGTAACCCAGCACAGCATGTCTGCGCTGTTCGTCTGTCCCCAGACGAGCATGTCCTCCAATCTATTTCTCAGACCCTCATCGACTTCCTGCCACGTGTTCATGGATGCTGACCGACGGGCATGGCCCGGCAAGCGCGTAAGTGACAGCGGTTCACCAGTAGTCCCAGGGCGCGGGATTGAGATAAAGAGGCTCTCTTCGATCGTCCCAGCACCGAATGCAGAGACAAACTCCATATAGTCTTCCGGGAAGGATTCCACCTGCAGTTCAGCCGCAGCGGCCCGCCAGTCGACTACATCACCCCTCTCTCCTTCCTCGTGAAGCAGTGCAAGGGATCCACGCAATCGCCTCAGAAGATCGTGCATAACACCCTCCCTGAAAATCCTCTACCGATCAACGGTCACGCGACCTACGGGGTGGTACCTGTCGGAACAGGCCCTCCTTCAACGTTGACCAAGCCAATATTGTACGTTCCCTTGAACTTGTTGCTGTACATCATGTTCGGTATTGGCACGGCCAGCGACAGTCCTGGTTTTCCACCCAAAGTACCGTACGCAGTCAGATCATATGAAACTGGTACAGTTCTTGAGCCTTTGTAGACCGGGACCACCTTGTAGTGGACGATCTCTCCCCTGCCAATCGCTCGGACTACCTGATCTTCATAGACAGCCATGTTCTCGGCAACGCCGGGGTCGGTCGCCGCAATGGAGTGGGCATTGGCGGCGCGAGCACACGTGGACAGATTCTTCAAATTTCGACCGTCACCGCTCAGGCTCTTAGCGAGCAAGTGACAGGCATTAACCCATTCTCCGGGAGGCCTGTTTCCCAAGTATCCGGCGTAGTCCCGAGCCCACTCATACCCAGGTGGTGCCACTTCCTTCCATTTGGTCGCGGATCCCTTATGGGTAGCCAGATATGCACTGTCCAGACAGGCTTCCACACCGGTAGCCCGATCACCGTGCGCACTGTCTACGTCGCCATATTCGACCCAGCCCGCACCGCCACGCCGACAGTCTCCACCCGAATTGCGATCTGTCCCGGTCTCCGCATTGTCGGGCAGAAGCGCATTCGCAGCCATATTTCCAAGCGGGATAAATACGGCGACGTCGACCATGTCCGCTACCGCTTGAGAAGTAACCGTTCTACTTACGCCTTGATCAATTGTGTATGTAGCGTCCACCTTCGCTCTCGGTATAGAACGCTTGGGTGCCGGCTTGGGGCGCGGACCCTTGTTGGGGTTCTGCGGCGGACGTGGCGTTCGGGGAGCCGTAGTGCCCTTGCTTTGCTTGGGCGTCGGAGTCGAACGCTTAGGAGCGGTATTCCTTCCGTTCACCGGCCGTCCAATGGGTCTCCCCTTGCCGGGGCTGCTGGACGGTCGGCCGCTGACCGGACGCGTGGGGCCGCGGTAAGAGCCGAGGTTCATCTCTCTTTGTATTCTGCGGGCTTGTGCGCGGCTGGCAGTTCCTCTTCCCGTACTACCGCCGCTGTTGGCGCGGCTTCGCGAGGATGAGGAGCGGCGGGTGGTGAAGCGGCTGCTGCCGCGGAAGCCCAAGGTTCCCGTTGAGCTTGCTCCGCTTCCGATATCGCGTTGCCGTATGTGTCCTGTGGGGTCGGTCCCGTTCAACGGTCCGCCGTTGATGTAGCCGTACCGGTTGGCTTCTGCGGAGGGTTCCGGGTCCAGCTGCCATGTGTCCCGAGATCCGAAGGATCCCGTCTCCGGCTGGTACCAGCGGGCGGCCATGTTGACGTCGCCGCTCGCCGGGTCGGTCCAGCCTGACTGGTAGCCGACGGCCGGTGTGGTGCCGTTGGTTGCCGTCTCCTTGCCGAAGGGGTCGTAGGACGTGGAGCCGCTGACCGAGTTGCCGTCCGCGGTCAGGCCGGCGACCAGGTCGGTGTGCTGGTCGGTCAGTGCCCACTGCTTCGTGGGGCCGGTTGACAGAGAGAGGAGGGTGCCCTCCGGTGTGCGGTTGTAGTCGGTCGTGCCATCGCCCGCGAGGTTGTTGGAGCCTCCGTCGTAGGTGAAGGCTGTCGAGCCTCGAGTCTGGACACGGTCGAGGGAGTCGTAGGCGTATGTTGTGCCGCCGTCGGTGATCTTGCGTTCGAAGGCGTCGAAGGTCAGTGCACGGGCCGCTCCGCTGCCGGTGCTGGTCGAGGACAAAGTGCCGCGTGCGGTGTACGTGTAGGCCGTCGTGCCGTCCGTCAGCTGGCGGTTGCGGGCGTCGAAGGTCGCTGCCGTCGAGCCGGCCTTGGTGCGGTTGCCCGCTGCGTCCCACTCGTACGACGTGGTTAGCGTGGCGTCCTTCGTCCAGGAGGTCATGCGGTTCGCGTAGTCGTAGGTATAGGTGTTGGTGCCTGCGCCTGCCGTGCCCGTGGTCTTCTTCGACGTCAGGTTGTCGTCCAGGTCGTAGCCGTACGTCGTGGAGGCCACGCTCGTCGCGCCGTCTGCCGACGTGACGGCGTCGGTGTTCAGGCGGCCCAGCTCGTCGTAGCCGTAGGTGCGCTTGGCGGTGACCGTGTAGGGCGCTGTGCCTGTCGGGCTGGTGGCGTACTGCTCCAGGCTGGGGCGGCCTGCCGGGTCGAAGTCGTACAGGACGTTGTTGCCGGTGATGGAGTCGCGGACGGTGTCGATGCGGCCGGCGGCGTCGTAGGTGTAGTCGGTGGTGCCTGCTGTGGTGGTGCGGTGCGTCATGCTGCCGTCGGCGTTGTAGGCGTACGTGGAGGTGCCGCCCGGACCTGTGGCGGTCAGCAGCGCGCCTTGGTCGTTGTAGGTGTAGGTGTTGCGGGTCAGGCCGTCCGCGGTGCCGATCGAGGTCAGGCGGCCGGTCAGGTCGTAACCGAGGGTGCGGGTCGCCGTCGTTGCCTCTGCGCCCGTGCCCGTCTCTGTCGTCAGGCGGCCGAGGCCGTCGTAGGTGCGCTCACGTTTCACTCCGCCCGGCAGGAGCTCGGTCACCGGCTGGCCGGCCGTGTCGTAGACGGTCGTCCAGGTGCGGTCGGCAGTGTTCGGGTGTGCGGTCGTGGACGGTTCGATCGTCGATTCGGGCAGGCCCAGGCTGTTGAAGGTGTAGAGGGTCTTGTTGCCGCGGCCGTCCGTCAGCCGGGTGAGGTTGCCCGCGGCGTCGTAGCCGAGTGTCGTCGTGATCGATGTCGTGGCGGTGACCGGTTCGGTCTGGGTCGTGGTGCGGCCCAGTGCGTCGTACGCGTACGTCGATCGGGCTTTGCTGCCGGCAGGGGTTGACGCCGTGCGGTTGCCTTCGGCGTCGTATTCGGCGGTGTCGGTGCGCAGGGCGGTGGTGCCGGTGCCGTAGTCGGTGCTGGCCGTGATGTTGCCGAGGGCGTCGTAGGCCGTGGTCGCGCGGCGGTTGGTCGCGTCCGTGGTCTCCGTCTGGCGGCCCAGGCCGTCGTAGTCGAACTTGGTGATGCCGGCCGGGTCGGTCAGTGTTTTCGGTTCGGCGGCCGCGTTGTAGGTGCTCGTCGTGGTGATGCCCGCCGGTGTGGTCGACGCGGTCTGGTTGCCTGCGTCGTTCCAGGTGTAGCGGGTGACCAGGTTGGCGGTGGTCGGGTAGCGCTCGATGCTGGTGGCCGTCAGCTGTCGGCCCAGTTCGTCGTAGGTGGCTTCGGTGCGTGCGCCCATCGGGTCGGTGACCGAGAGCTGGAGGCCGGTGGGGGTCCAGGTGGTGCGGGTGACTCCGCCGCCGTCCGCGCTCTCGGGGTTGAGCAGGTCCGAGTCGGTTTCCGCCGCGACAGCTGTGGCGGCGTCGGCGGCCGGGTCTGTCTGGGCGGTCAGCTGCCCGAGCTGGTCGTAGGCGTAGCGCGTGACGCGGCCCAGGGGGTCTGTCGCGGTCTGCGGCTGGCCGAGCGCTGTGTAGGTGGTGCGGGCGGTCGCCGTCAGGGCGGTGGTGGCGCCGGGAGGGGTGTAGTCGGGCAGGGTGATGGCGGTGGTGCGGCCGAGGCGGTCGACTTCGGTGCGGGTCACCTTGCCGCGGGCGTCTCGTACGGCGGTGGCTTCGCCGAAGGTGTTGTATCCGGTGAGCGTGGTCGGCTTTGTGGTGGTGGCCGGCGCGCCGTTCTCCTCGGTCTGGACGGCGGGGGCGGTCTGCTGCACCGGGCGGCCCAGCGCGTCGTGGCGGTAGGTGGTGGTGTAGGCGGTCGGGTCGGCGCCGTTGGCGTTGCCGCGCGGGCTGACCGAGGTCAGCGGCAGGCCGCGGTTGTCGTAGGTGCCGGTGGTGATGTGGGTGGTGGTGGCGTCGGTGACGGTCTGCTTGGTGACGTTGCCGGCCGGGTCGTACTCGGAGGTGGTGGTGAGCTTCTTGGTGGCGGAGATCGTCTGGGTCTGTTCCTTGACGCGGTCGTCGCCGTCGTAGGTGTAGGTGGCGGTGCGGTTCAGGCCGGAGGGGTCGAGCACGCTCGTCTGGGTGCGTCCCAGGGCGTCGACGGTGAAGGTCTGGGTGGTCGTGCCGCCGCCGGTGACCTGTTTGGTGAGGTTGCCCGCCGGGTCGTAGGTGTCGGACTCCAGCACGATGTCGTGGCGGCTGCCGTCTGCCTGGGTGACCTGCTTGGCGGTGGTCGTCGCCGCGAGGCCGTCGTCGTAGTAGGTGTAGGCGGTGGTGGCGCCCATCGCGTCCGTGGTGGACGCAAGGCGGCCGGCCGGGTCGTAGGCGTTGGAGACCAGCGTCAGGTCTTTGGTGGTACCGGACGGGTCGCCTGTCCAGTCGTCCAGGATCGTGGTGGCGTGCTGGTCGCCGGGAGTGTAGGTGTAGGTGACGTGGGTGCCCGCCGGGTCGGTCGTGCCGACGGTGCGGCCCAAGGTGTCGTGTTCGTACTGGGTGGTGTGCTGCTCGGCGTCGGTGGCGCTGTCGTTGAGGCCGTGGGCGTCGTAGTGGTAGCTGACGGCGCGTTCGGGGTCGCCGCCGGTGGTGTCCTTCGTGGACTCCGACAGCAGGTTGCCGTCTTCGTCAAAGGTGCGGCTGATCACGGCCGTGTGGGTGACCTGGGTGAGCTCGTTCTGTACGGCTGCGCCGGTCTCGGTGACGATGTGTGAGGCCGCGTCGTAGGCGTAGGTGGTGCTCACGCCGGCGGGGAAGGTGTCGGAGACCTGCTTCTCGCTGGTCTTTCTGCCGAGTCCGTCGTAGGTGTACGACGTCACCAGCCCCAACGGCGAGGTGACGTCGGCCAGGTCGCCGCCCGCGTAGTAGCGGTAGGAGGTCTTCGCGCCGCCCGGTGTCGTCTGGGTCAGCACCAGGCCGGCCGGGGCCGTGCCGCCGCCGACCGCCGTCTCGGTGCCGACGGTGTAGGTCGTCGTCGCGGCCGAGGCGTCGGGGCGGGTCACGGTCGTGGGCAGGCCGAGCGGGTTGTAGGCGTACTGGGTGCGGTAGCGGGTGTCCTTGTAGTCGGTCGAGCGCTGGTCGCTGAGGGTGAGCGGTTTGTCGTTGCGCGGATCGAGCGGGTCACCGGCATTGAGGTAGTAGGAGGAGAAACTCGTCCAGCACGAGTCGGCGTCCCGGCAGGTCGTGCTGGAGACGGCGTTGCCGCGCGCGTCGTGGCCGGTGACGGTGGCGTGGCCGTTGGGGTCGGTGACGGTGTGGAGGTTGCCGGCCGTGTCGTAGGCGTAGGAGGTGAGCGCGCCGGTGGCGTCCTTCGCCGCGACGATGCGCTGGCCGCGCAGGGCGTCGTAGCTGGTGGTGCTGGTGTGCTGCTGCGGGTCGGTGACCTTGATGGTGGAGGTCAGGCCGGAGTCGGCGGCCTCGGCCTGGGCGCGGTAGTGGGCGGAGATCTGGTCTTCCGTCAGGGTGCCCCGGTAGAGGGCGGCTTCGTCGAGCTGGCCGTTGAAGTAGTAGGTGGCGGCGGGCAGATCCATCCAGCCGCCGTTGGCGTAGCCGCCGCCGAGGTAGGCGTAGGTGCGGCTCTGGTCGGCGACGGCGCCGTCGATCGAGCCGAGTTTGACGCCGTCCAGGTACAGGCTCTGGGTGGTACTGGCCGCGGTCAGCACGACGTGGTGCCATGCGCCGTCGGTGACCGGGCCGGGCGAGGTGATGGGCGCGGCTGCTGCTCCACCGGAGAGGTAGAACCGTCCGCGCAGCTTGCCCGCACCGTCGACGTTGAGGACCGGGAGGGCGGAGGTGGGTGTCTGGCCGATGGTGGCGTTTTGGAAGGCGAGCAGGACGCCCGAGGCGGTCGTGGTGCGGAACCACAGCTCCGCGGACATGTCCGCGGTACCGGCCAGGGTCGATGCGGGCAGTTGGACGGTGCCGCCGCCGCTGACCTTCACGGCGCGGTCGTCGCCGGCGCCGAACACGCCGCTCTGGTCGAGCTGCGAGGTGGCGCCGGTGTCCGGGCGGAAGGTGGCGTTCATGCCGGGGCCGCCGATCTCGCTGCCGAGCGCGGTGCCTTCGTCCTCGCCGAGGCGCCAGTAGGCGGCCGGGGCATCGGCGAGTACGACGCCGTCGTACTGGTCGCCGCGCCCGGCGACCAGGCTGCGGCGGGCCTGGATGTGCTGGTTGGGGGCGTCCGTCTGACCGGCGGCCGCGGGGATGTACTTCCACACACCTGCGGTCTGGGTGAAGGTCACCAGCGGCTTGTCGTAAAAGGCGACCTCGTCGATCTGGCCGGTGAAGTTGCGGTAGCCCGAGGCCTGGCCGTCCCAGCCGCTCGAGGAGTAGCCGCCGCCGACGAACACGTGGGCGTAGCGGTCCGCAGGAACGCCGGTGGCCGCGGTGGTCTGGAGGCTGCCGTCGACGAACAGGGCCTGCATACCGGCGTTGCCGGTGAGCAGGACGTGGTGCCAGGTGTCGTCGGTGAGGATCTCCTTGGACAGCAGGCTGCTTCCGGTGCCCGCGAGGCGGCCGCGCAGCTTGCCGGCGGAGTCGATCAGCAGCATGGGCCGCCAGCCGGCGGGGGTGTCGCCGAGGTCGGCGTCCTGGTTGGTGACCAGGACACCGGGGCCGGTGGTCTTGAACCACAGCTCGAGCGACATGGCCGTGCTGGTGCCCAGTGACTCCGCCGGCATCTCGATGGCGCCGTCGCCGGTGAAGGTCGCCGCGGTGTCGTCGCCGTCGGCGAAGATACCCGCGCTGCCCAGCCGTGTTCCGTCCAGGTAGCTGCCGGCCAGGTCCTCGCCCAGGGGGCTGGCGGCTTCGGCGCCGCCGCGCTCGCCCAGCCGCCAGTAGCCGGTGGGGCCACTGCGCTGGATGGTGTCCGCGTAGGTGGAGGAGGAGGTCGAGTAGGCGGGCGCCGATACCTTCCAGGTGCCGCCGTTGTCGTCGGTGTGTTCGGTGAGCCGTCCGCTGACGGTGTCGTAGGTCGCGGTGGCGTGCTGTCGGCCCGAGGGCAGCGTGACCTTGGTCAGCTGGCCGACGGCGGCCCGTGCGGCGTAGTGCTCGGCGATGGTCGCGGGGTCCAGGGTGTGGTCGTAGAAGGCGACTTCGTCCATCTGGCCCGTGAAGGGGTACCAGGCGGGGGCCATGTCCATCCAGCCGCCGTTGGCGTAGCCGGCGCCGACGAAGGCGTACTCACGGGACTGTTCGGCGATGACGCCGCTGATCGAGCCGAGCTTGACCCCGTCCAGGTAGAGGCTCTGGGTGTTGGCGGCGGCGGTCAGCACCGCGTGGTGCCATGCGCCGTCGGTGACCGTCTGCGGTGAGGTGATGGGTACGGCGGAGGCTCCACCGGAGAGGTAGAAGCGTCCGCGCAGCTTGCCCGCACCGTCGACGTTCAGCACGGGGAGCGCTGTGGTGGGCTTCTCCCCCACGTCGGCGTTTTGGAAGCTGACCAGGACGCCGGCCGCGGTGGTGGTCTTGAACCACACCTCGATGGTCGGGAACGCGGACGTCTTCAGGGTGTCCGCCGGCAGTTCGACGACCGAGTCGGCGCCGTCGAAACCTGCGGAGGTGTCGGTCGTGCCCGCGATGGCCGAGGCGGCGCCAAGCAGGGTGTCGCGGTGCACCGCGTCGTTCAGGCCGGTGCGTGAGACGGCCTGGCTGGCCGCCACGGAACCCTCGGCCTCGCCGAGCCGCCAGTAGGACGTCGGCGACGCGTCCAGCACGCCGCTGCGGTAGAGCGAGCCGGTGGCGTACTCGTACAGCGTGCACTTGGTCGTCGACGTCGGCGGGCACACCTTGGTGAGCTGGTCGCCGGTGTAGGTGTACGACCAGGCAAGTCCCGGGGTGCTGGCGTCGATGGCGCTGGTGGTGACGGTGGTGACGTGCTGGCCGCTCCAGCCGAACGACAGGGAGCGGCCCGACAGGTCGTCGGTCACCTTTTTCACCGGGCCGCCGCTGGCGCTCTCGTGCGTGATGCTCTGGCTGCGGCCGGCGACGTCGCTGATCTTGGTGAGGACACCATTGGCCAGGAAGCGGTAGGTGGTGCCGGAGCGTTCCCGAAGGACCCAGTCCGTCAGCTGGCGGGCCAGGGTGAGCGAGCCGCCGGACGGGCCGGTGTAGGTGCCGTCGGCGTTCTTGCCGAACCTGGCCTGCGAGCCGTCGGACAGGGTGATCAGGACCGATGCGGTGGCCGGTTCCTCGCGCAGCTGCATGTCCCAGCGGGTGGACCAGCCGGTGCCGAACGCTCCGCCGGTGCGCGGGTCGAGGGAGTTGTAGGTGCGCGTCAGGGACAGCTCGGGTCCCACGGTGCTCAGCGCGGCGTCGGTCGCCGCCGTGACGTAGTTGCCCTCCCGGGTGCCGATCTCCTTGCCTTCATCGGCGCCGCCGAGATGGCTGGTCACGGCGGGCTGCGGGACCTGCGTGGTCAGCAGCGCGGCGCCGGGGCGGGTGGAGGTGGCCGATCCGTCGTAGGCGTACCCGTACCAGGCGTAGGTCTTGTCCCAGGACAGCCAGCCGGACGGCACCGCCCACTGCTGGCCGTCGCCGCGCGGGCCGGTCTTGCAGTTTTTGCGCAGGTTGCTGCCCTCGACCTCGCAGACCTCGAAGGAGTACTGCAGGGCGGCCTTCGGGTAACGGTCCGCGTCGGTGCCCTTGGCCCACAGCGTGGGGGTGAGAGTGTTGACGCTGATGCCGCTGCCGGGCGATTCCGCTGTGAGCTGCGGCGGGATGTTCACCGCGGACAGCCTGACCGCGGCCCCTGGCACGCCGGCGGCGGTGAAGCGGCTGACGCCGACTTCCTCCATCGTCCACTGCACGGTGTAGGTGGCGGGGGTCAGCGGGGCGACCTTCGCGTCCAGGGTGATGGACTCACCGGGCGAGATCGCCTGCGGCATCGCCGTCCAGCGGATCTTGGTGCTGTCGGTGATCTCCTTGCCTGCCGCGTCGAACAGGTTGTAGCGCAGTTTGTAGTTGCCGTTCGCGGGCCAGGTCGCCTGTCCCTGGTTGGTGACGGTGACCTTCTCGACGCCCTCGGTGGTGGCCGTGACCGGCGCGGTGAAGTCGCCGAGCGAGTAGGCGGCGCCGTACTTGGTCCAGGTGACGTCCAGGCTCGGCTTGCCGCCCGGGTAGTCGTCGGAGCCGAACTGCTTCCAGCTCTTGGAGTCGGTGGCCGACGCCTTCACGGCCAGGCCGTAGTTCTTCTTGCGGGCGTGCGTCCAGTCGTCGACCAGCTTGCGGCCGGCAGCGCCGAGCTTGATGGTCTCCCACGCAGCCCCGCAGGACCATGTCTCGGCGCCCGAGGGCCGCCAGCCGTGCGCGAAGCTCTTCGACGCCAGCGAGGCGCCCGTCGAGGGCCCCGGCCACTTCGATGTCGTGGACTCCGCCCAGTTCGAGGTGATCGGGTGCACGGTCACCGGCCGGGCGGTGCACGACTGCGACCAGGTGTTGTACAACGCAAGGTTGGCGCTGACCACCCACGCGTTCTTCAGCGTGGTCTCAAGGCCTGCGAAGCGCAGGAACGCCGACGCCTTGTGGCTGCCGCCGTCATACGTGCCGACCTTCAGCACCGTGTCCGAGGCGAAGTTGGTGGTGTACGGGTACTCCACGTACGTACCCGAGGTGGCCGCCACGGTCTGCACCGACGGGTCGACGCGCACGGGAAAGACCCGCTCGGGCGCGGACAGCCAGCCCTTGTCGAGCGTGACAACCAGCACCTGCCGGCCGTCCTCCACTGCCAGGCTGTAGGTGACACCGGAGGAGATCACACCCTCGTTGGCATCGGGAGCCAGGTTCGAGTCCTGCATCCATCCGACCGGCGTCCAGGCACGAACGGCACCCGCGGCATCGACGAACACCACATTGCCCTGCTCATCGAGCCGCGCGGTGAGACCTTGCAGTTCCAGCGGAAAGCGCCACACGGTGGGCGCGCCGGCGTCCTTGAGGACCAGGGTCTCCTTGAGCGAGTCGCTGCCGGCGATGAACTCCATGTCCGAGTTGGGGCGCGCGTTCTCGTAGGTGAGCGTGCTGTCTTCGGCCTGGCCTGCGACTGGGTGCGCGCCGTCGACGCCATAGCCGACGGAGACTCCCTCGTCGACCTGCATCCGCACCACGGGGTCGGAGTCAGCTGTCCCGGCGAACTCGATCTGCGCCGCAGTCGAACCGGTCTCCCAGCCCTCCTCGCTTGCGCTCATCGCGCTGGGTCCCGATGAGTCCTGGGGCACGAGCCTGGTGTCGATCGGCTTCCAGCTGCCGTCCTGGGCCCGGAAGTTGACCGGCTCCGTGTAGAAGCGGGTGGTGTAGGTGCCGTCCGGGTTGAGGTAGGTGCGCTCGCGTTCCGAGCGCTCGCCCGCCATCTCCTTGCTGCGCGTGGCGTCGAAGCCCTGCGGAGCAACGACGCCGCCGGGCGCCTCGACCTCGACGGCCTGCCCGGGCTCGGGCGTCCGGGCAGTACTGGCCAGGCGCGTGACACCGTCGCCCTGCTCGGCCGGCAGCTCGCCGCGCCCAGTGAGCGCCCCGTTATGCCCGCCCTTCGCGGCGGCATCCGTGGCCTGCGCGGACGCAGTGTGCCCGCGCCCTGCGGCAGAACCCCAGTGCTGATCGGGGGCTTCCTCGGAACCGACGCCTGCGGACTGCCCCACAGCGAGGGCTACTTGGTCGGTCCCGGCCAGCACGGCCAGGACGAAGACAACAGCGAGAACCAGCGGACGTGCCGGACGCACGGAATCCCCCCACCCAAAAGATCACGAGTGGGCAATTCCTAAAGGATCTCCAAAGAAATCACAAGACATCCACAAGATTTCGCAAGGTCAAGTGAACATGATCACGCCGCATTACACGCAAAACGCGCTGGTCACAGGCCTGTGATGCGACTATCCAGCCCGGTTCCTCCTGCGGGGGCAGCGCCCAAGACGGCGGAGAAGATCCTCGCAAGAATCTCCGGCCAGCAGGCGCCTGCACCGCGGCTCCGCACCCCTGATGTGGGAGCGACTGCGCAGGCAACGGCTTCCCTTAATTCAGGTGCGAACTGGCAGCGCGAGGAGGCGGATCGGAAATCCGCCAGCCAACCGGCTGCACGGCCTGCTGACCCAGATCCACCCGTCGTTGGAACGGGTGCTGGGGCCGTGGTTGCAGCACCCGGCCGTCCTCACCCTGCTGGAACGGTTCGGGTCTCCGGCCCAGATCCGCAAGGCCGGCTGTCGGCGGCTGGTCACCCTGCTGCGGCCGAAGGCGCCGAGAATAGCCGAGCGACTGGTCGACGAGATCTTCACCGCGTTGGACGAGCAGAGCGTCACCATTCCGGGGACCGAGGCGGCCGCGCTGGTTGTCCCGGGTCTGGCCGCCTCCCTAATGGCCGTGCTTGACCAACGCAAGCTGCTGGCCGGGCGGATAGAGGAACTCGTGGAAGTCCACTCTCTTGCGAAGGTCTTCACGTCGATGCCGGGAGTCGGCGTAGGACCGGAGCCAGGATCCTCATCGAGGTCGGCGACGGCAGCACCTTTCCGACCGCCGGCTACCTCGCCGTCTACGCAGACCTCGCCCCGATGACCCGGAGCTCGGGCTCCTCGATCCGCGGCGAACAGCCCTCCAGACGAGGAAACAAGCAGTTCAAAAGGCCTCCTTCCTTTCGGTGTTCGCCGCCCTGGGCGACTCTGCGTCCCGGGCCCACCACGACAAGAAGATCAGCCACAGCAAGCACCACACACAGGCCCTGCTCCGCCTCGCCCGCCGCCGAGCCGATGTCCCCTTCGCCGTCCCCCGTGACGGAACCTTCTATGAGCCGCAGCCCGCCAAAGTCGCGTGACCTGCGGAAACTGCACTACGAGACAGGACGATCCCCGAGATGCACCGCGACGTCTGAACCTATACGCCAGCCGGCAAGGCGCCGCGGGCTCACGCCATGAAGGTTGTCCATGTCCGGATCGGCGCCGGCATTGACCAGCAGCGACAGCACCGCGCCATCACTTCGATGTGTGAACACCGCCTGCCACAACGGCGTATTGCCCTGCTCGTCGGGGGCATCCACTTCCGCACCCGCAGCAAGGAGAGAGCCGACAGCCGCGGCATCCTGCTCGTCCGCCGCGAAGTGCAGCGGCGTCCACCCCTCGCGGCTTTCACGACCCAAGCCCTGAACCTCATCCGTCATGCCAGCCATCATCACGGCATCTTGACGAAGGACATAGGGCCCCCGCGACCGGCACCGCTACGGCTCCGTCCCGCCCGCGGGGACGGAGGTCACGACGACGTCGCCGTGGGGCAGGGCCGGTCGCGGGATCTCCTGCCTCTGCGAACGGAAGACGCCCCAGCAGCGCGCTTCGGCCAACACCCCTTCACGCCGATCACATACCTCGCACCGGAGCAGGATTCCATTCGGCGCACCGATCCAGCCAGGTTGCGCCATCATCCACCCACGTCAACTCGCCTGCGAGTGATACCCCTTCAGATGACATAAAACAGACTGCGCCTGCTCTCCTGCAATGACAACCGATCAAGGGCATACGTCAGGGTGGGGAGAATTCGGCATTTGAGCCACCTGGCATGGGAACCTCGTTACACTACCGCCCGTAGTCACTATTGCACGCTGAGGAGCATGTCCTTGCCGTGCGCCTGTGTGCGGGGGGACGCGTGGGGCAGCCGAAGGTCACATTCGATCCCGTCTGCGGCTTCGATGACAATACAGAGGGCGATGTCAAAGACGCGCTGCTGAGCGTCGCCGTCAGCAGCGATGCACATGCCTCCGAGCAGCACTGCCGGGATCAGGGTGTGTGGCCGGCCGATGTCCAGTCGGTGAAGGTGCACGGCCGCTTGTCCGGCGGTCGTGGCGGAGCAGACGTGCTGAAGATCCTCGTGACACGCAAAAATAAAGCGAGTTCGCTTCAGGCGGCGAAGCTGATGCCCTATGACGAGGCCCTCAAGGAATGGAAGGCCTACCAGACCCTCAAAAAGACCTTCGACTCCACCCTGTATGTCCCGATCGTCGCCGTCAGCAAGGGCGTACACGCCAACCGCGGCCAGGAGGCGCCCTGCAGCGTGGTCGTGTACCGCCATGTCAGCGCCTGGAATCACGCGCCTGGGGAGCTCGAGGCGCTGGAAGATCTCGTCACTGCTGCTGTGACTTCGCCGGCGCCGGCTGACCTCGAGAGCTGCCTGACGACACTCTCCACCGTGCTGGACTCGCTGTCGGCCAATCTGTACCACACCGCCCAGTGCGAGCTCACCGACCTCGAAGCAGAAAACCGTGAGCTGGGTGACGACCTGAAGGTCACCGTCGACAAGATCGAGGGCACGGGCGCCCGGCTGCGCCTGGTGTACGGCAATCCCCAGCCCGGCGAGACTTTTCCGCGGCCGACGTCCTCGGATGTCTTGCGCAGTTCTACGTCCCCGCCGGGTTCCGGCAGAACCCTACGGGTGGACGAGCGTGCGGACTTCACGCTGGAAGGCGTCGTCCGCAAGGACGGCACGGTACTGGGGACATTCCATGGAACGCAGGTACAGGTGGAGCTGTCCCACAGCGCCATGCTGCCTGAGCAGCTGAAGAAAGTGCGCGCCGGCCAGACGGTGGAGGTCCAGGGCAAGTTGACCTCCGTGCGTGCTGAGCGGTGGTCGGCTTTCCTCCGCAAGCACTTCGGTGACGGCAATGGGTTCACCGAGGATGGCAGCTCCCGGACGCTTCAGTTCGAGGGGGTGACGATCGATCACCCTTTGGGGGCTCTGCATTCTCTTCTGGTCGCGGATGCGGAACCGCGCATGCGTACGGCGGTGCACGGGGACCTCAACCCCAGAAATGTGATCTTGTCCGGTCGCGTCCCTTATCTGATCGACAGCGCCACCTTCAGCCCGGAGGGTTTCACGCTCGCCGACGTCACGTGGCTGGAGACGTGCATCCTGCGCGATGCGATGGCCGCTCACCTGTCTTTTGCGGACATGGTCCGTCTGCAGCGCTATCTTGGCCTGCTGACGCTGCTGCGGCCCAGCTGGAGCGAGTCGGCTCTCACGTCAGCCGTTGAGATGCTCGAGCAGGCGACGGCCGAGGACAATCCGACCCTGGCTCGCTGTCTGCTGATTCTTTGGCGGCTGCGGTCCGGCATCTGGTCGGTGGTGCCCTCGGAGTGCCAAACGCCGTGGTCGCGCCACTACTTCCAGCATGTGGTCCTCTCCGCATGCCGCACGTTCAAGTGGGATTCACTCGAGGAACCCGAACGTGTACGGGTCACCGCGGCAGCCGCGGGTGTGGCCTGCGGGTTCCTCAGCACGGAAGGCGCCCTTTCCCACTGGCCGCGGCAGGACCTGGACCTGGCGGCCCAAGTCCTGCTCTGTGGCGATCAAAGTGATCCGGTGACCGAAGGCCTGCTGGTTCAGGCTGCTGCGGCAGGGGATCCCGCTCTGCACAACAGAGTGATCAAGCGATTATCGACGGGGTCTCTGCGGGAGGCCCGGCGCATTCTGCATGAACGCTTCTCGGCTGCCGGGCAGTCGGAGACCGCCGACTGGGGTGACGACGCCTACATCGACATGGAAGGGCGTCAGCTCGCTCCGGGAGAACCCCATGTACGCCAGGGCAACGGCGCGCTGACCGTACAGGCACGGGACTGTCTGACCCTGCTCACGCAGAGCCCGGTCATGATGCTGATCGCGGAACCCGGGGGCGGCAAGTCACGCATCGCCCGTGAGTTCCGGCTGCGCGCAACGGCGACGCACGACACCGACTGCCCCGAGGCGTTGCTGCCGCTGCACGCGACCGCCGAGCAGATCATGAGTTTCCTGCAGCAGCGCCAGGGCCGGGAGCGCACGGTCATGAAGTTCTTGCTGCAACTGGCTGATGTGGCCCAGGCACTGACGGAGCGGCGCCTAGAGCAGCTGCTGTCCCTGGGTGTCGTCCACCTGACGGTCGATGAACTGCACGACGTGGCGGAGCAGGACCAGCGCAAGATTCTTGCCTGGATCAGACGGCTTTCGTCGAACCAGCCCCGGCTGCGGCTGCTGGTGTGCCAGCGGGCGGGCGACTTCCACCCGGCCGTGCTGAAGTGGCCGACTGTCGTGGTTCACAAGGTGCGTGAGAGTGCCGCGCGCGCCTATGCGACCGAGGTGCTGCGCCGGCGGCTGCCGGAGTGCTGGCAGGACCCGCTCAGGGAGTTGGACAACCGTTTGTTCGCCGACCCTGCTGCGGGTGCGCTGAGGGACTGGGCGGGTAAGCCCCATCCTTTGCGGCTGCTGGTGCACCACTTAGCCGAGTCGGGGCAGGTTCCCGCGAATGTCGGCGGGTTGCTGCGCACCTATCTGGAACACCTGCTGCACACGGCTGCAGCCTCGGCCCCTTTGTCCAGTCTGCTGACGGTGCTGGGCAAACTGGCCGAAGAGCTCGGCTCGGCCGGCTCGCTGAGCCGGGAGCAGGCAACTGCCGTTCTGCACAGGGCTATGGCGGGGCTGGACGCATCGTCCCTAAACCTGGAGCAGATGCTGCAGATGCTGGTGCATTCCAGCGTCATCATGGAGTCCGGTGAGCGGATCCGCTTCCGTGACCCGCTGCTGCAGGCCTACTGCGCGGCCATTGCCCTGCAGCAGTACCCGGCCGATCAGGTGCCGCTGGTGAGGGAGCGCATCCTGCGGCATGGATGGCGGGACACGGCCGTGTTCCTGGTCGCCGACGAGAATACGGATCCTGGCTGTGTGCTTGCGGTCGTGACGGCGGGTGTCGAAGCCAGCCCATGGTACGGAGCGCTGCTGTTGCAGGCGGCACCGCAACGCTGTACGCAAGAAGTCCACCACGCCTTCCTTCACCAGCAGCAGGAGGTGTTGCGCTCTCCCTACAGCGGCGCCCCGGCATGGAAGCGGTCCGCCTACGCTCTGGCCAAGTACGGTGTGCCCTCCGCCCAGGACGTCCTCGTCAAGATCGCCTGCTTGCCGCAGAGCCCGGGCGAGGCGGCGCAGGCCGCTCTGGACGGGCTGGTGATGATGCACCAGTGGTCCGTTCCCGGGGCGACGCCACGTCTGACGGACGTCGTCAGCACCCTCCTGGACCCCGGCAAGGGGGCGCGAGCTGAGGTCGGGGTCACGGTGCGGGCCCTGCGCAGCATTCAGGTGGCGCGGCTGGCAGAGCTGGCCGGCTTCGCGTGGGCGCAGGTCACCCCGGGCCGGCCCTGGGAGGTTGTGTCGCAGGCCTGGCAGGCTCTGAGACAGCTGGGTCTGCGCCCCGACCGGATTCGTCGGCGTGCATACACCGCAGGGTGCACCTCGCGGCTCGGCGCCATCGATGAGGCGCTTCGTACCGCGGCTGACACCGGGACCGCGGATGCTTTGAACGCCGAACGGCTGCAGGTGCTGGAGGAGCTGGCGGCAGCGGGCGACGTGGAGACCCTGCTGAAGTACCGGTTCCGGGCCGGGCTCGCCGAATGCCCCGCCTGGGCAGAGATGCTGCAGCAGGCCGTGACCACGCGCCGAACAGGCGAGGGCGCGACGTCAGCGGTGGCCGCGCTCCTCGATCAGAGCACGCTGCATGCGGTGGGCATGGATTCCGCGCGGTGGAAGCGGCTCCTGGTTTTCGGCGATGAGGGTGTATGTGCGATGGCCGCGCATTACATTCTGGCGGCCCGGGACGTGGTGAGTGTGGAACTGCTTTCCGAGGTTGCCGCGCAGAGATCGGCGCGTTCCCTTTCCGTGGTGGCCGCCTTCGTGCACTGTCTGCCCCCCGAGGGACACAAAGCGCTGGAACAGCTGCTGGAGCCGTTCCTGACCGGAATGGATGCGGCGATGGTCGAAGCGGTGTCCAGCTTCGTGAGCGCAGCGGAAACCCTCAACCAGGACACGGGCCGGCGTCTGGCGCTGCGCGTGCAGCACGCGCTGGCGCAACAGGGTCTGGCTCAGGAGGCTCTGCACTGGCCGTGGTGCACGACCTGGCGGCGGGCGCTGCCGCCCCGGGCGGAGATTCCGCTGTTCCTCGGTGAGCAGAGCCGGTTGCGTTCCTGGCGTTCCGAGGGGCCCGATGCTGCGCTGCTGTCCCTGGTGGGCAGCGCGGATGTGCTGCTCGACGCGCCCTATGTGAAGCCCATGTCGCTGGCGCCGGACCTGCGCAGACGTTTGGGGGATCTGAAGCCGTCGACCGCGGACGGGCCCGCGGCCCATCAGTTCGTCCTGCTGGCGGCCAGCGCCGGACTTCCCGAGGAGCTGCCGTTCATCAGGCAGGTCGCGGGCGACGAATACAACCAGCAGACCGTCATCCGGCATGCGCACGGCATCCACGGTCTGGTCGAGGTGACGCTGGCAGCCCACGCTGTCACGGCGATCGGCTACCTGGGCATGCTGGCCGCGCTGGATGACCCGGACCTGGACGCGGCCGCGATCACCGGTCCGCTTGAGGAGATGGGACGGGACACCGGTGACATGCACCCCAGCATGGAACGGGCCCGTCTCGTAGCCCTGGGCTACTGGGGGCAGTTGGCGCCCTTGCTGGGGGCGTTGTGTGCGCGGGAGGACCCGATTCTCGCGTCGTCCGTGCGCAATATCGTCAATCACTGGCTCCCAGGTCCTCGAACATCCACGGGCCCGGATCCGTATTTCACGAAGGTAGCGGAATCACTCAGTGTGGAAATGAGTGTGAAGCAGCTGCCTTCTCAGACACGAGCCTTGCTGACGGAGCTTCGTATCGGTATCGAGGACAGACTGGGGCGCTATGTCATCTGACGCATCACAGACCCATCTCCTTCTTGGCGGCATCGACCACCGAGCGCCGCAGAGCAGAAGCGTCGGTCATAGCAGCCGTCCGCTCGGGCCCGGGCGGGGCGTCGTGGACACGGCGCTGGCAGCGCAGCAGTTCTTCCCCCGTGCGCAGTACCTCCTCGGAGGTCAGCAGCCGCAGCCGCGTCAGCTGCGAACGCATCTCCTGGTAGAGGGCCAGCGCCGGTGCCGACTCCGTGCCGGCCTGTGTCGGCAGCGAGCGCACCACGTCACAGTGCGCCCAACTGGCTTCCAGGAACGCCACGAACGCATCCGCCAGCGCCTCGCGGGCCCATCGGTGCTGCTCCCGGCGGCCTCCCACGACGGTGGTGACGATCAGTGTGGCAAGGCTCGTTGCCGCGGCGGCCCAGGCGGCCCAGACACTCGTATCCCCCATGCGTTGATTTTCGCCGATGGCCACACCACGGTGACCGGCAATTGCAGCGAACCGTCAAAATCAGCTGATTTGTGTCTTGGTCGCAACCACACGCAAGCCGGACAGTCATACAGGGCAGCCAGACTGCACAGCAGACACGAGCACGGCGGTCTGCTCATGGGGGGTGGCAGGCATGGGGGTCTCTAGGGCAGTCCATCACTGGCGTGCCGTACTGGGTGTGGCGCCGCCCAAGGCGCTGGAGAGGGCCATGGTCGACGTGCTGTGTACGTCACCGTCCTTGTCCGATGCCCCCACCCGCAGAGCGCTGGCGAGAATGCTGGCCCATGCACTCAACCGCACGTTCTCCGACGACGAATCCACCACACAGCTGGCACAGGAGCATCTGTCGTGGATCGTGGCACGGTGCATGGAACACGGGGAAGCAACAGAGTCCGCCGACGCCCTCGCACGGGTCGCAGGCACCGTGACCGGCGATGCCAAAGTCGCCGCGCAGCTGAGAGTGCTGTCGGACTGGCGCGTGGCCAGTGCCCGGCTCAGCGACGAAGACCTCGACGTGCTCGTCCAGCTCCTGGAAGGCAAGGCGCTTACCAGCGCGCGGACGATCGCGCGGACCTGCTTGCAGCCGTTCCCCGTGCACCTGCCCGCCCACTGCACCGACGCGTGGAGCGTGGTGCTGTATCTGCTGCGGCGCAACGCACTGCCCAGCGGCCTGCCCGTCTTCCTGGTCTTCCTCGAGCACCTGGCTCCCACACTGGACGCCGCCGACAAGGACGAACTGCGCGCCTGGACCGATGCCTACGCCCGGTCCCAAGGTCTGCAGGAGCAGCTGGCCGGATGCCGCGCCCGCGTCAAGGCCACACCCGGGGCACCGCGCACGGAAAATGCAGGCCGCGTCATGTTCGTCCTTTTGGCCGACGGACTGGACGAGGACTACTGCGTCCTCCAGGTCTGGCATCAGGACGGCCCAAGCGGACAATCACCTCCCATGCGCGAAGGCGACGAACGCGTACACCGTCACGACCTGGGCCAGTACGTCCACCAGCGCCTGCAGCAGTCCCTGGCGGGCATCGGCCGTCCGGCCGCGCTCACCGTCGAGTTCTGGCTGCCTTTGATGCTGGCCAACCTGCCGGTCGCCCGGTGGTGCCGTCCCGCCCGCAACGCCGAGGGAAAGTCGAGCTACCGGGTCGTGGTGCGCAGCCTGGACCGAGACAGCCTGGAGACCACGCACTCCGCATGGAAACAGCAGTGGGATCAACTGATCGCAGGACACGACGTCGGCACCCAGGATCGCGTCCACGACGCTGAGGCCCCGCCCGGCCCGTCGGCGCAGGGGCAACTGCTGGTGCTGAACACGCCACCGGACAGAGAGGAAGGCCGGCGCCAGCTCCTCGACGGCATCCGCTCCGGAGCACCGGCAATCCTGTGGCACCGCAGCGACTGCACCTCACGCTCCTTCCGCCAGCACGTGCGCGACCTCACCAAAGGCTCCCTGGCCGACCTGCCCACCCGCCTGGGCGAACTGCAGCACCAGTCGGACAGCCTGGGCACCGGACCCCTGAGCGACCTGACGCTGCTGTGGGACGACCCCAACCAGCCGCGCCCCATGCTCAAAGCACTCACGTCACCGGACGCGGTGGTACCCCTGTGACCTTGTTCGACGCGCAGCCGTGGCTCATCACCGCGGCACCGGTCCCCGCCGTGGACCACCGATGGCGCAGCCCCCTGCCCTTCGATCCCGTCTTCCTCGAAGCCCCTGACCACTGGCCGACGGCCGCACCCGTGGAAAACGCAGCCTCAGCGCTGAGTCCGCTGGGCCTGATGGGAGAAACACCCACCCGGCCCGCTGCAAGCATCTACGACCCTCCCGAGGGCCCCGACGACGCCCCTGCGTCACCCGGCCTGGACCTGGTCCTGGTCATCGACACCAGCCCCTCCATGACGGCCTGGTACCCGGCAGCCAACGCGATCACTGCATGCCTGCGCGACCTGCCGCACTTTCACAGCGTGCAAGTCATCGAAATGCGCAACCGCCGGCCAGCCAGCAGCGACGACCTGTTCCACCCCACGGACCGCCAAACGTTGCAAGCCGAGCGCTTCTCACCCGACCGCTCGAAGATCACTCTGGTGCTGACCGACGGTGTCGGAGCCGCCTGGAAACGCTGTCTGCTCTGGCCGGACCTGTACCAATGGGCCACATCGCACACCGTCGCCATCCTGCACGTCCTGCCGCACCACCACTGGTCCCTGTCCGGCATCCCCGCACAGCCCATGCAGCTGCGCGCCGTGCACGAGTGGTGCCCCAACGGGCAGCTGGAAACGGCTCCCACCGAGCACGACAGCACCGCCCAGGCAGGCGCAGCAGACGCTCAAGACCAAAGCGTGGTGATCCCCGTACTCGAGATCCGCAAACGCTGGCTCGACCAGTGGACCCGCCTGCTCCTGACCGACTTCCTCGTCCACCAGCAAGCCCTGACCGTCACGGCGTTGGCGCCCCCGACCGCCGTCGTCCCCGCCCCCGCCCGCGCCCAGGACGACGCACCTAACGCCAGCCAGCTCATCGCCGAATTCCACACCACCGCCCCCGAGCATGCCTTCAGCCTGGCCATCCTGCTCGCCGTGGCCCCCCTGAACCGCTTCGTCATGCAGCTCATCGCAACAGAGTTGGCCCCCGCAGCCACCACCCGCGACCTGTCCGCCGTCCTGACCAGCGGACTCCTCGTGAGCCTGGAGCCCTCCATCGGAGTCGCCAACGACTACGGGAAGATCACCTTCGACTTCCTGCCCGAGGTTCGCCAGAACCTCCTCGCCATCGGCGAGTCCAGTCAAACCCGTCGAGCCATCGCACTGCTCGACACCTACCTCGGAGCCTACGCACCAGCTCTTCAAGGCATCAGCGAACGCATGCGCCAGCCCACCGTGCAAGCACTCCCCGCCATCAACGAACACACCGCTCCCTACCTCGAGATCGAGCACTCCCTGCTGACCGCTCTGTCCGGTGAAACCACAGCCCACCGGTCCGTGGCCGCCACCCTGCGCGCACGGCTCGACAGCACCTAGGCAGCGCCTCCCCGCAGCGCTCCTGCGTCCGGCCGGCGGCGGCTCAACGCAATGGACCACGTGGGCTTTCCCGACAGGCGTCCCTGTACGCCGTCCGCCGGCGACGAACCACGTCGACCCGGAGGCTCGCTTTTCGTCTGCGTGTTCGCACCGATCAAACGTCAGGCGACAGTTCGACTATTACTGTCACAGCCCCAGATCACGCAGCGCCAAGACATCCAGCTGAGACGGTTGTTGGCATTGGGTAGTGAGATAGCGAGTGTTCCGGCGAGTTGGGTGGCTCGGACGTCGCTCAAGCGGCGCGCCTGGGGTATAGGTGTGAGCGAGAACGGCGGCATCGCACAGGGGTTCGTGGGCATCGCCGTCGATGGCGGTCTGTTTGCGCCGTTCAGGGCAACAAGCGCACCAACTCCGCTGCTCACCCACGGACTTCGTGAGAAACATAGCTATTCCCGGCCGCGCCAGGCAGCGGCTACATTGGTGCGCTTCAGGGCTTGCTCCTCACACTCACAGGGGGTGTGCATGGCTGTCGAGGTTGAGGTCCGGTTCGAAGTCTCGCCAGGCGAGTTCGAACGAATCCGCGAGGATCTTTCGCAGCGGTCCCACTTCGGTGCGTATGAGATCCGCCGCGATCAGAGAAAAGTCCAACTGGACACGTACTTCGATTCACTGGGTCAGCTCGCTGCCCGTCACTGGTCACTGCGTATACGTGAGAAGGCAGACACGCTCCGTGTGACCTTCAAGCGTCCGCATCTCAGTGGCGGTCCGACCCAGCGCGAGGAGATCGAGAATCCCGGCGACGGTTCCTTGGTGGAAGTGATGAACCAGGTAGCCACAATCCTCGCGGCCCAGAACATCGGTGCAACGGTCGGAACAAACATCGAGTACGCGGTCCACAGCGTCGGCGCTGCTGCCACCCTGCAGGCCATGGGGTTGGATCATCAGTACATGGTGGAAACCACCCGCGAACTCTGGATCTTGGGCAGCAACGGAGTCGACATCGTTGAACTCTGTTTGGACGAGAGCAAATACCGCGGCAAGGAAGCCCCTTCCACCCCCGAGTACCGGATCGAACTCGAGCTGCTTGACCAGACCAGGAGCGCCGATCTCGCCGAAATGAAGCGCATGGTCGCGGTCAATTACGGTGCACGTGAGGTGTTTCAGTCGAAATTCGAGCGGGCGATCATCCATGCCGACATGAACGGGTCGGTGGAGAAGGCGGAGTTGAAGCTCCAGTTCGGCAACGACGACCAGTACGACTCCCTGCTGGGCGAGTTGGAGCACAACGAACAGTTCATCGATGGGTATCGGTTCCAGCGCGCCGCGAACCGGACGATCAAAGACATGTACTACGACACCAAGGGGCGCAACCTCTTCTTGCGGGGTGCATACATCAGGATCCGGTTGGAAGGGGGGCGCCGTCAGTTGACCTTTCGCCGCCTGAAGGAGAGAGGGGCCCCGACGACCTTCATGTCCAAGCAGGAGGAGTCCTCCATCCGTGAAAGCGACGACATCCGGGCCAAGTGGGAGGACATCTGCAGCTTGCTGACTAAGTATCAGCATGTCTCAGAAGCGCCAGCCCCGGCCTCGTTCGATGATCTCCACGACACGCTGGAAAGAATGGGGCTTCGACCGAGCCTCGAAGTGCAGGTGAGCCGGAAGGCGTGGCTGGTACGCCGGTTCTCGGATTCGCACTCGCCGCACCTCACGGGGGAAGACCGACCCATCGTCAAACTCAAGTTCGACGAGATCACCTACCGTCCTCCTGGGCGTAGCCGCACCGCTATGCGCCGGGAGTGTGAGGTCACCGGGGTGGAGGACGAGGCTGACTCACCACAGAGGTACCAGACCGATCAGTACCTGGCATTCCTGCTTCTCTTCTCATCGAAGTGCAGCGAGTTCACCGGTGGCGAGGTAAGGAAGCTCACGAGCGCAAAGTACTTCGAAGGAGTCGTGGACCTTGGGCTCCGGAAGCAGCCCCCTTGGTACAAGACGCGTACAAGCACAGTGCTAGACGAGCCCACCGGGGGCACCCACCGTATACCGGCCCAAGTGCCCTCCGGGGGCATCTCCTGGGAGTATTTCCGGTTCACGGGCTCCCTGGCCATGTTGATCGGTGGACTCCTGGCCATGAGCATGGGTGGTGACGACGGTCTTCTGGCCGGGGGGTCCTCCCAAATCCCAGCAGTACTCCTTCAGACTCTCGGCTTCATCAGCCTCTGCGCGGGCTGGCTTGCCTTGACGAGGCACGCCGAACGGGGCAGTTCCCGGCGCAACAGGGGAATCGCCGTAGCGCTCTCCGCGATCGCCGCGATCGCCGTCACGCTGCCTTGGACCGGACGCGACTTCACAGCGAACATGACCGGGTACATCGGGTTGATCGCCCTCGCGTGGTCTTACCTGAGGACCACCCGGCAGGACTGACGAGAGCGGGTGGACCCTCAGGAGGCCAGCTCGGGGCCATGGGGCGGCCCGCCGTCGAGTCGGCGTATGGGGACGAGCAGAGTGAAGGCGGCGGGCTGGCGGCCGGCAAGGGAGAGTCTGCCGCCCAGAGACACGGCCAGGTCCCGGGCGAGGGACAGGCCGATGCCGGAGCCCTCTCCCTCGCCTGTACGTTCGCGCCGATCGAACGTCAGGCGTCAGTTCGACTACGACTGTCACAGCCCCGTGACCACAGGCTGATCTCCCCTGACGGCAGGTGCCCGACGGCGCATGATCGCAACTCCCGAACACTTGAGGAGAGCTTCATGCTGACTACCTTGCGCAGCGCCGTGACCGCGACGCTCATGGCAGGTGCCCTTCTGGCTCCGGTGGCCCTCGCCACTGATGCCGCGGCGGCATCATGTGCCCGGCACACCACTGGCGTGTGCAAGGCGAATTCACCTCACCCCCGCGGCGCAACGGCCAAATGCAAGGACGGCACCTACTCCTACAGCGCCTCGTTCCGCGGCACTTGCTCCCACCACCGTGGCGTGAAGTACTGGTACCGCTGACAGACGCATACCGTTGCCTGCGACCGCTCGGGCGGGTGCAGGCATTGCCGTGGCTGGCTGCCGGGTCCGGCCGCGCCAACTCACGCCCGGTCAGCCAGCCCTGCGGGCATCAGTGATCGGTGTGGGGCCGGCCGTGAAGGCCCGAAGTGCACGTCAGTGGTGCGCATTTTCCAATCCTGTGGAGCGCTGTGTCATCTCCCCTACCGCCTATTCGTGTCAGCCACCCGTCGTCACAGCCAAGTCGGCATGCGCCGCCCTGCAGGGTGTTGCATAGGGCTTTGAGCTGGTCGATCTCTTGTGTATGGCCGGTGTCTTACGTCTGAGCGGGTGCGGGTGTAGACGTTTACGGTGTTGCGGATGACGCAGTTATCGCGGCTGTTGAAGGTGGTGCGAGCTGGCTGGCAAGGGAACGCTGCGGCCTGATTTGCACCATCGCCGGACAGGGCAAGGAGCACGGATCCATACTTGCGACACGTGGAGACACATACGTAGATGTCATAATTCGTATAGTCGCAGCACGGATTGACGACGCAGCTGGGGGGCTGACGCACACTCATGAGGACTCCGACATCATCCGGTACCGCCCGGTCCACAAGTCCGTGGCGGCCCAACGCCGAACTCCGTCTGCTCGTGAGAGCGCTGGCCGAGCCGGTGGTGGCCGACGTCGCCCCTGAGGAGCTCGCGCTCTTCGAGCGGCGCGCCCGCAACCACTTCCGCACCCGGCTGTGGCGCAGCAGGCCCTTGTCCCTGGATGTCGTGGGGCTGGCGACCGACGTGGTCACGCCAGCGGCGCTATCGGCGGCTGCCGGAGTGTTCGGGGTGATGTCGGCCGAGTGGGTGAGCCGGCTGGCCTCGCGCCTCGGCCGGGTGGCGCGGCGTCGGCGGCGGGCCGAGGCGGAGCCGTCCGAGTCCGCCGCATCCAGCACACCGCCGGTGGCAGCAGCGCCCACACCGACCGCGGCGGAACTGGCCTGCTGGCGTACGGCGGCGCTGTCGGGCGCTCTGCGGCATGTGTCTGAGCAACGAGCGGAACAAGTTGCCGACTCCGTACTCGCGGAACTCGTCCGCATGCTGGCCGCGGGCACCTCTGGCACCTCAGTCATCGGTCCCGGCGAGCCCGATTCCATCGGAAACAGGAGGCCGGCCGGAGATGAACCCGGGGACGTGAACGGAGAAGGTTCGGCGGCGACCAGGCGCTGACATGTTCGTACGGGCCCTCCTCTTCTGTGTCGCCCTGGCGGCCGCCGCAGTGACGATCGCCTTTCCGGCCACCACCAGTCAGGAGGACGACGCCTCCAACGCGTACAGCATGTGCTGGCCGGGCGCGGTCCGGCAGTTCCAGTTGACCCTGCCGATGTCCCCCGTGGAGCGCGAGATCTTGCTCCAGGCACCGGTCTGGCCCCCGCAGCCGGTGGGGGACAAGGACGGACCGGCCCTGAAGCGGTACTTGGAGGAGCACTGCCCAGCGCCCCCGGTGCCCCGAGGCGAGTTCCGGGTGGGCCTCGCGCTGGGAATCTTGGGAGTGGGGGGCTTCGTCCTGTACTGGCTGAGCCCGTACTGGCAGATCCTTCGCCACGGTCTGCTGAGACTGCGCCCAGGGTCCGGCTACCGGCCAGACCTCGCCGACGCGGTGTTCCGGCTGGCGGACGATGCCGGCGTTGCCGTCCAGGGGGTGTGGCTGAACCCGGACGACTACACCTCGAATGCCGTGGCCTTCGGGCACTGGCGGCGTCGGCACATCGAGCTCGCCAGTGGCATGGCGAAGCGCTTCGACGAGGATCCGGACACCTTCGAGGTGGTCGTCCGCCATGAACTCGGCCACATCCGCCACCGCGACCTCGACACCACCCAGGGCGTCACGGCCCTGTGGAAAGCGTTCATCGTGCTGCTTGGCGCCGCCTTTTGCTTCGCCGTGTCCGGTGATGCCGGGGACGGTACGTACCTGCTGCGGCTCTCCTTCCATCTGGCCCTGCTGGTCTGTTTGTTGTACGCGGCCCGCAACGCCTTCCTCCAGTCCAGGGAACTGCATGCTGACGCGTTCGCCGTACAGGGCGGCGCCACCCGAACGGGTCGAGGGGAAGATCGACGACGGAGCCTGGACACCTTCTTCGTCGATCTGGCCGCCGGACGCGGCGGCAACGGTCTGCCGTTCGGTACCCACCCCGCCCTCCAGCGTCGCCGGGCGGCCCTACGCCACCCTGCCCTCGCCGGCGAACTCAGCATTTGGGAAGCCGCGTTGACCGGCTGTGTCGCCCTGCTGGCCGTGAACCTGCTGCTGGGTGACAGCTACGACATCATGCTGACCGGGCTGCGCCTGGGCCTCCTGGACATCGACACGCTGCGCCCGGTCTACACCTGGCTGGCGCTGCCCCTGCTCCTGCCGGCCGGCGCCGTCCTCGGGGCCGGCATCCGGCACACGGTCACCGCGTGGGGCGGTGCGCGCGGTGGACGCGCCGTGATGGGACGGCTGGCACTGCTCGCTCTGGGACTGTACGCGGGGCTGTGCGCCGGGTGCGCGCTCCATCCGAGCCAGACGTACGGGGACCGGTCCGTGCAGTTGCGCAGCATGTGGTGGAGCCCGGTCACCGACTCCCTCGGTCTCGGCCTCGCGCTGACAGCGGCGCTGTCGGTCCTGGCGCTCGCCCTGTTCGCCCTCGCCTGCGACGCCGTGCGCGGACCTCGGGTCGCGTCCTGGTGGGCGGGCGCGTACGGCGTGCTCGTCACAGCCACCTGGTTCCCGACGGCCCTTCCGGACGGGAGCACACCGTACGTCCGCGGCGTGGTGATCGGGATAGCCCTCCTCGGCGGCGCGCTCCTGGCGTTCCCGCGCCGTCAGCCGGGAAGTACGCCCGCTCCTGTGCGGCTGGTCCCACAGGAGCCGGTGACACGGACCGAGGCGCCGTCCGTGACGGGGCTGCGACTGCTGCTGGCGCATGCCGTCACCGCCGCCGCAGCAGCCGGCGCCGTCGTCGTGGCGGCTCGCCTCCTGGTAGAGACTCCCGACGCGCCGCTCGCCTTGGTAGCCGCTTCGGGCCTGGTCTGCTACGCCGGCGTCCTGGCCGGTGCGGCAGCCGCCCCGCACGACGCCGAGTTCCGGCGTCGCATCCGGTACGCCGTGATCTGCCTGGCCCTGAGTGTGGGCGCCGCCTTTTTGAAGGCTTTGGGGGGCGTCTCGCCAGGCGTCGAACTGGGTCTGCTTCTCAGCGCGGCCGCGGCCGGCGTCGCGGTGACCGGCCGTATCTCAGCGTCCGCCGTCTACGCCTTCCGCCACCGCCACGGTGCGGCGACGGCCCCGCCGGCAGCCGGCCCGTCCGACGTCACCGCCCAGCCGCGCCCGGCCGGTCCGCGAAACAAGCCCGGACATCGGCGCCAGCGCACCCCGGGACAGCACCGCTGACCTGAGAGCCCGCCCCGCACGGTGGGCGAGTGCTCACGAGGCGCGTCGAAAGACGGTGGCCGGCCCGATGACGCGGAGTCCGTATTTGTCGCGGACGCGGTCAACGGCTGCTTCGGCCACCAGCCGGGTTTCGCGGGTGTCGTCAAGGCTGATCTGCCGGGAAACCTGGTCGATGTCGACCAGGTCCTCGCCCTTGAGTGCCAGTGCGGTGAGGCGGCCGCGTTGCAGGCCGGCGGCATCCATCAGCCGGTAGGCGAGGGTGCGCAGGTCGTCGTCGTGCGCGGACGGCTCGGGAAGACGGCGGGTCTTCTCCCACGCCGTGCCGCCGGCGAACTTCAGCACCAGCGTCAGGCCGCGAGCAGCCTGACCGCGCCAACGCAGCAGATGGCCGAGCTGTACGACGAGGTCGAGGAGGGTGCTGCGGACCTCGGCGCCGTCCAAGACGTGGCGGGGGAAGGAGCAGCGGACGGTCGCCGCGGCGGGCAGCATGCGGGGGGTGACGGGGCGGGGGTCGATGCCGCGGGCGCGGTCGCTGGCGGTGCGGCCGGCGCGCCCGCCCAGCAGGCGCTGGACCGTGTCGGTGGGGATGGCGGCGAGCAGGCCGATGGTGTGGATGCCGTAGTCGTGCAGCGCTGCTGCCTGACGGGGTCCGATGCCGTGCAGGGCGTCGACGGGCAGCGGTCCGAGCCAGCCGGTGACCTGGTCGGGGGCAACGGCCAGGACTCCGCCGGGCTGGCTGATCCGGGCGGAGGCCGTGGCGGCGACGGTGATGGACGGGCCCACGCCGATGCGGAGGTCGACGCCGAGGCGGGACAGGGCGCGGACGCGCAGCATCTCCCCCAGCTGTGCGGCGTCGGCGCGGTGGTAGCGCAGTGCGCCCTTCAGTTCCATCAGCGCCGCGGTCGGCGGTAGTGCCTGCACGACGGGGGACAGCTCCGCCATCTGTTCCAGGACCTGCCGGTAGGTCTCCTCCGGCAGGCGGTCCGGGCAGCGCACATGCATCACCGTGCTCCGGCCCTCCGGGCCCGCCGGCAGTTCTGCTGTCATGACGTCCACCTCCACACCCCACATTATCGAACAGAAAATCGAACACGCGAGGCCGCGAAGCCGATCATGGGCATAGAATCAAAAATGTGTTCGATGACCTGCCGCCCGATCTGGAGCGCCTGCACACCCTGCGGGTGTGGCACGCCATGTGGCTGGCCCGCATCGACGCGAAGATCGCAGAGGTGCGCAAGCGGCAGACAGAGACCGAGCGGGGCCGGGCACGCCGGCCGCGGCCGCCGGAGTGGACGGTCGAGCTCGGCATCGGCGCAGGCCGCCCGCCGGTGCAGGTCCATGCCGGCGACTGCTACGCCGCGGGCAGACGCCGCCGCGCCGTCGACCGCGACGAAGCCCGCCGCCTCCTGGCCGACGGCCTGCGCGCCTGCATCCACTGCCGGCCCGACACCCGCCTGAACGTCATCGACTTATCCGACGGCCCCACCCTCGCCCCAGCCCTCATGGCGCCGGAAGGACACCGCCGATGCACCCCGCTCCCCCACCGCCGATCACCGAACCCGACCCGTCCGCTCTGACCTGCCTGGGCAGCCAGGCCGGCCCCTGCGCCGCCTGCCAGCGCACCACCCACAAGTACGGGCACGGCGGCATGCCGCTGTGCCCGTGGTGCGCGGCACCGGTCCTGGAGCAGTGGGGCCCGCACGTGCGCCACCTCAACACCCGCCCCTGACCCGTATCCGACGGCCGGCCGCAGCGGCGGGATCAGTCAGCGGAGGGGATGCGGGCGCCGATCTCGCGAGCCAGGCGGTTCGCCTCCCCCGCGGCGCTCCCGCCTTCCTGAGCCACGCTGCGCAACACATTGAGCAGGTCGTACGCCTCGTCCAGGGTCAGCAGGCGCAGCCGCTCGACGTCGTGTTCCACGGGCGCAAAGTCGATCTCGTCGAGGTCAAGGTGGTCATAGCCGTCCATGAGCTGGGCAACGTCCTCGGAGCTCTACAAGTCACGACGGAAACGGCCCGCGGCCCCGCGCGGCATTGTCGCCGACCCTGGGGGCCGCAGGGAAGCAAAGTGAGGTTGTGGAGGGCGGCCACCTACGCGGCGAATGGCTCTGCGAGGGCTTCAGTCGGACGACCGTCCTCACAGGAACATAGGCGAGGCCCGGGAGCACTGCCCCTCTACAACCACGCCTGGCACAAACAGCGGGGCATACTCGCACCCCCGCCCCGGTGGCCGGGCGGGGCTCCCATCCCGGCTCGGGGAAACACAGAACGGGAGCCCCGCCTCCATCTTCTCAACGGCCAAGCGGATATCACGCGCGTGGACGCCAGCGGCATCGTCGGTCTCACCGTGGGAGGTCTGCGCTCAGCCGACTCCTGCGGCGCGGCCAAGGGGTCCAGGACCTGTCCTTGCTCCTTCGGTTCCGGCACTTCGGGCAGCTGCTGTACGCCGCCTTCAACTCGATGATCTTGGCGACGGCCTCGGTGTAGAAGTTGTGGGACTCCTCCCCCCTCGGGATCCTCGCGGACCCATGGCCTCCATCAGCGCCAGCGCGCCCTTGATTTCGCTCTCGGAGACCTCCACCGTCGGCGGCAGCAGATCGTGAAGCGGCGCGCGACCGCACCACCGTGTCGCGCGCCGCCGGCATGTCACGCCGGGGCGATCCCCACATCGCTCACCGGCTCAAGGGGCTGGTTGGGTCAGCGCCGGAAGTCGCCGTGACCGTGGTGGCCCCGGGACTCCTGGTCGGTGGAACGGCCGTCATGACGGTGGTGACCCCAGGACCCCTCATCGGCGGAGCGGCCGTCATGACGGTGGTGACCCCAGGACCCCTCATCGGCGGGGCGGCCGTGGTGGCGGCGGTGGCCCCAGGACTCCTCGTCGACGAGACGGCCGCGGTCGTTGCGCAGGGTGGCGGTGTCACGGTCGTTGTTCCACACGTAGGCGCGGCGGTCCTGGTAGAGGTCGGTGCGGGTGTCACGCCCGACGCCGGTGTGGATACGGACGGTGGCGCGGCCGGCCAGACGGTAGTCGTCGAAGGTGTAGGTCTTGCCGGACTCGTCCTCGAGGGTCCAGCCATCGAGGTTGACCGTGTTGCGGGTGGTGTTGGTCAGCTCCACCCACTCCCGGTTCAGCGAGCGGTTGGAGCGGTCGTCGGGTCCGGGCGAGTCGGCCTGTACCGCCGAGATCTCCACCCTCTCCCGGGACGGACGGTGGTCGGCCGCGGAAGCCGGCAGCGCCGCCAGCGAGACCAGCGTGCCCGCTGCGAGCGCGGCGGCGGCCAGACGGCGGGCGGTGACAGATGCAGAAGTGGACAAGAAGTTCCCCAGATGGTGCGGGCACCCTCCCTCGCCGGCCTTCGCGGCTCGGGGGGAAGTCGGTGCGGTGTGCGGCGGCGGCCGGACTGGCCGCGCACACACACTCTGTCGATCACGGGCCGCAGATCTGGTGAAAACCGGGCTTGCGTTACAGATTGCCCGCTTTTCTGTGACTGTCGACTGTAACGACCATGAATTGGTTGAATGCATAAAGTTGACGGATTAGGGCGGCAAAAACCCTTAGAAGGGTTGGAGTCTCGCACCTGTCCGTCAGAGCAGGCCGCCCCACCATGCGCCGAGGCATCACTCGAAAGTGAGTAACAGCCGCTGCTCCAACCGGCGCATCGGAAGCCCAGCTGCGCTGCCCGACCAGGCAGGAGGCCCGGCGGCCGAAGCAGGCTGGCGGGTAATGCCGTAGCCGCGGGCGGACCGGTGGGCCTCGAGCGTGGACCGGACATCTTGTGCAGCCAGAACCCAAGACGACCGACTCCGTCTGCTCCTGCGACAGGTACAGCACGTGCCGATTGGTGCCCGCCTCCCACCGGCTCGCGCACCCGCCCCGCCAGCCCTCGGCACGCGGCACCCGCAGCCAGCGCGTCAGGGAGACGAACAAGCACACCGCGCTCGTCTGGGACGGGATCAGCTCCAACCGCCGCAACCCCGGCCAGGGCTGCAGTCGGCCTGGACCGCCGGGCTGAAGTGGGAGGTTGACGACACTCTCACCAACGGTATGGGCGAGATGCTCCCAGTCGGGATGCCCCCTACCTGAGCGCCTGCCCCTGATCCGCAGCTGACGTCGGCCCAAAAGCCTGATCAGTTCTCCGAGGGGAACGGGCGCCGATCTCGCGTATCAGAGGGTCCGCCTCTGCCGCGGCCGTCCCGTATTCCTGCCCCACTATGCGCAGCACGCGATCAGGTCATAGGCCTCGTCCTGTGTCAGCAAGCGCAGCCGTCGGCGTCGTGCTCCAACGGCGCGAAGTCGATCTCGTCGAGGTCGAGGTGGTCGTATCCGTCCACGAGCTGGGCAACGTCAGCGCACCTGTGCAGCTCGCGAAGAGCCTTCTGTGGCTTTCGGGCCGACGGGAACGCCGGCCCGAAAGCCACAGAGGAAAGAGCGTGGTGGTGGAGGGCGGTCGCCTACGCGGCGGAAGGCTCTGCGGGGCTTCAGCCGGACGATCGTCCCCGCAGGCAATAGGTGAGGCCCGGGGACACTGTCCCCTCCACAACCACACTGCTCTCAACAGGGCGGGCCGGGCCGGCATTCCCGCCCGGGGCGGGGACCGGGCAGGCTCCCGTCCCGGCTCGGGGGAAAACGGGACGGGAGCCCTACCGACATCTTCTCCGCCGGGCGCTCGCGCGGATGCGCGGCACGCGCTGCATGGCCAGCGCGCCGACGCCTCCTTCGCGGCTCTCTTGGCCTTCGTCGTCTTCGGGTCGGATGTCGCCGCCGTAATCTTCTTGGTTGGCGTCTTGCTTGTGCTCTTCTTGGCGGCCGCCCTTTCGCCGGCTGCCCGAGTTCGTAGACATCTGTGCCGGTGACGTGCGACCAGCTATGAGGCCAGAGGTTCGCAGAAACCAGATGTCTGGGCGTCTGCGCCGGTTGTGTGCGCCCTGGCTGCCTCGTTCGCTTCCTGCTGCGGGATTGGAAGTTGGGGGCGGCGGAATGCTTACCCGACAGGCCTTTCGTGCGGCGCGCGGCTGGCGGAGCCGTGCGAGGAAGCAGTGCTGAGATATCGGGGGCGGACGTGCTGGCTGAGTCGATTGCCGCGTTAGCGGCTATGGGCGGTGCTGCGGTGGTGCAGGCGGCGGGGACGGATGCCTGGGCTGCGGTGAGTGTGCGGATGAGGCGGCTGTTGGGCGGTTCGCAGAGCGAGGGCGGGCCGGGTGTGGTGTTGCTGGAGAGGACGACGCAGGAGGTGTCGCGGGCTGCGCCGGCTGAGGAGAGGGAGCGGGTGCGGGCACAGTGGGAGGGCATGTGGTGCCGGTATCTCGAGGCGTGGCTGGAAGGGCTGGACGAGGGCGAGCGAGCCAGTGCGGCTGGAGTGCTGCGGGAGGTGGGTGCTCTGGTGGGGGCGGCGTCGGCACAGGGAGCGGCGGTGCAGGCGGGGCGGGATGTGGTGGTGCGGGCTGAGAGCGGGTCGGTGGCTGGTGCGGCCGTGCGAGTGGAGGGAGGCATCCACCTCTCGGGCCCTTTTCCCGAGGCGTCGGGAGCGGGGAGGTAGCACTTGCAGCAGGGCAGGCGGCGGCGCCGGGCGTGGGGGGTGCGGGGTGGGAGCCAGGGGGCGTGTGGGCGCATTTCGGGTCTGTGGCGACGGAGCGGATGAATATTGCGCAGGTGGTGGTGGGTGACACGGGTGGTGTTGACGAGGGTTTGGTGACCTTGGCGGCGCCGGTGGGTGAGCGGGACTGGCGGGTGCCGTTGCGGGGGCGCGAGGCTCTGGTTGGGAAGTTGGTGGGGGTTTGGGACCAGGGGGCGGATGGTCTGGTGCATGTGCTGCACGGGATGAGCGGGTGCGGGAAGACGGCGGTGGCGTTGGAGTTGCTGGTGCGGGTGCAGGGGGGTGGGCAGGCGGCGGAGCGGGTGTGGTGGGTGGATGCGCGGCACGCGGCCGGGTTCGTGGCGAGAATGCGGGCGGTGGCGCGGCAGGTGGGGGTGCAGGAGGTTCGTGCGGGGGGTGTGGCGGATGCGTTATGGGAGCGGTTGGGAGGTGCGGGGTATCGGTGGTTGCTGGTGGTGGACGGGGTGGATGATGTCTCGTTGCTGGACGGGCCGGGAGGGATGGCGGCGGGAACGGGATGGATCAGGCCGCACCGGTGCGGTTTGGGGATGGTGGTGGTGACATCCGGTTGCGGGATGGGGCGTTTGTGGGGTGGTGGTGCTGTTCTGCATGCGGTGGGCCCGTTGAGCGCGGAGGATGCGGCGGGCGTGCTGCTCGATCACGCAGGCGGTGGAGGAACGCGTGTGCAGGCGCGGGCGCTGGCGCGGCGGCTGGGAGGGCTGCCCCTGGCGCTGAGGATCGCGGCGTCGTACGTGTCCGAAGTAGCGGGGATGCCCGAAGCATTACGTAATGGTGGCGTTCCAACGGATTTTGCTGCATTTCAGGCAGCGTTGGACGAGTATGGGGCAGGTGTCAATCCTGCGGGTGCGGTGGCGGAGACGTGGCGGATGTCGGTGGAGTTGCTGCACCGACAGGGGCTGGTCCATGCCCAGTATGTGGTGGCTGTGCTGGCGGCTTTCGCCCCGGCGCCCATTCCGTACACGGTGCTGTTGCAGCCGGCTGTGCTGGCGGTGCTGCCGGGCGGGGAGGGGTTGGACGGCACGACAGTGTGGCGCACGCTGCGGGAGTTGGCGGCGTTGCAGCTCGTCGATCTTGATGTCTCAGCGCCTGCCGACGAGGGGCCTCTCTGCGTGAGTCTTCATCCGTTGATCCGTGACATCGCCCGGGCCGGCACGCAGTCGGGCGCGGTGGTGGCGTTGATGGAACAGGCGCTGCGGCTGCCGGAGGTACGCCGTTCGCCGCAGGATCCGGAGTCGTGGCCGCTGTGGCGCGCGCTGGTCCCACACTGCCTGGATCTGCTGCGGTGGGCACGCAGCGAGGCCGTCGGGTTCAGCCGTGCCGAGCGGACGGTATGCGCGGAAGCGGCGGAACGGGCCGCATTGTTCTTGCAGGTGCAGGGGATGTACCGGCAGGCGCACGAGAGCCTGGAGGATGTGCTGGCGCTGCGCGCTGCGCTGGGGGCGGACGAGGTGGCGACGGCATCGACACGGCACACGTTGGCCGTGACACTGCACAGCCTGGGCAAGTGGGATGCGGCTCAGGAGCTTTATGAGCAGGTGTGGCATGCAGTAGCCGCACGTGAGGGATCGACTCATCCCCGTGCGCTGGCGGCCCGCCATGAGCTGGGCCGGCTGCTGGTGGATCGTGGCCAACTGGCGGAGGCCCAGGGACATCTGCAGGTGGTACGTGAGGCCCGCGAGGCAACGGGCGGAGCCGAGCACCCGGATGCGCTCAATGCGCGCCATGAGCTGGCCCGGGTCCTGCATTTGCTGGAACAGTGGCCGCAGGCGTGCAGTGAGTACGAGGCACTGCTGGCGGCGCAGCGGCGGGTGTTGGGTGCCGGTCATCCCCGGACGGTGACGGCATGGCACAACTATGCGTGTCTGTTGCAGGACATGGGCCAGCCGCAAGAGGCCCGTACGCAGTGTGCAGGTGTGCTGAAAGCACGTCAGACACTTCATGGGGATGATCATCTGTCGACGCTGAACACGAAGTTTCTGATGGCTGTGATCCTGTGGGCACTTGACCGGCAGCAGCAGGCACGGCAGGCGCTGGCAGAAGTGGAGGCACGCAGCAGGAGACAGCTGGGCGACGCTCACCCGTTGACGCTGCTGTGTGAGGAACGGCTTCAGCGGTGGGTGGCGGTGTCGGCTTCAGACTGCTGAAACCGCGGGCGGGCTGGCGGCTCCGCTGGTGTCGGCAGGGTGGTGGGGTCCGTGGATGCGGTGAGGGGTCTGGGGGGTACGGGCCGCAGCCGGCGTGTGGGTTCGGCGAGGGCTTGGACGACCGTGCGCCAGGACGGCACTACGTAGGCAACGCCTGCTTCACGCAGCGCCTTGGGCCGGGTAGTGACGCCGATGAACGGGACCCGGGCGCTCTGGGCGGCCAGGGCATCCAGTGAGGAACCGCCGATGAGAAGCGTGGTTTCGGGTGAGGCGCCCAGGTGGGACAGCGCCTGGTGAAGGATGTAGGGGTGGGGTTTCATCCGGGGAGAGTGTCCGCTGCGGCCGATCACGGTGATGCGGGCGCGGGTCGCAGCGGGCAGGGGCAGACGGGCAAGAAAGGTCTCCACAGCGGCGCCCGAGTGGTCGGTGACGATGGCCAGCCTCCAGGGGCCGCCGGTCAGGCCAGGGAGCAGGCGGGCGATGCCGGTGGAGGCCGGGGCCTGGCTGGCGGCTCTTATCTCGGCGGATTCCAGCAGGCGGTCGAGAGGCTTGGCCTGTGCCGGTGAGGCCTGGCGCAGCAGAGCACGAAAGACTCCCACCGGGTCGGGCGGGCGGTGGGCGGGGATGGCAAGGCCGAGATCGCGGGCGGCGTGCAGGAGCTGGTCGGAGACGGTCCCCAGGTCGTCTGCGAACAGGCGGCACAGCAGGGCGTCGAAGCTGAGCAGCAGGGTGTCGCACGACTGGAGCATGCCGGCCAGGGTGGTGGGGGGCAGGTGGCCGGTCAGCGGGGCCAGGCCGGCGGCGGCGCAGGCGGCGACATTCGGGTAGCAGGCGTCGTACCAGTCGCCGTACTGGGTGCAGTGCCGCCGCCCTTCGGCTGTGATGCGGTAGCGCGGGGCGTGACCTGCGAGGGCCGACTGCTGCTCGGCAAAGCCGGTGGGCAGGCCGTTGAGGCCTGCGTCGGTCAGGGGCAGTTCTCTGCGTGAGCGCCACAGGCGGGGCTTGGGGACCTGGTGAAGCAGCAGGAGGGTGTACCAGGCGTCCTGGTTGAGCATCTGCCGGAAGAAGGCATCCAGGCGGCTGGGCAGGCTGGCGCGACGCTGGGCGATACGTCGGCTTTCGGCGGTGAACTGGGCGAGGGCGTGGTCTTGTTCGTGGCGTGCGGGAGCGAAGTCGGCGCTGGCGCGCGCCAGGGCACGCCGGCGATGCATCTGTCGTAAAACAGTGATTTCGTGGGTGAGGATGCTCGTCATGGCCGATGTAGAGCAGTGGTAGAGAGAGGCCAGGACGGTGATCTCATCTGCGTTGTCGGCGGGTTCTTCCAGGCAGCCAGGTTGCAGATGCCGGTTGATCAGCTGGGCCAGGAGCGGACGGGCCGTGCTGTGACGCCGGCGGGTCCCGGGCGAGCGGTCGAGATGGTGGTGCAGTTCGGTGGCGGTGATGTTCAGCAGAGCAGGCAGCCGGTACAGCATGTGCCGCAGTCGGGCCGGTGGCAGCCCGTCATGTTCCAGGCGCAGGTAGGAGCGTTCGGACACCTTCAGGTCGTGAGCGAGTAAGCGGGCGGTCCAGCCGCTGGCGCGGCGTAGTTCGGCAAGGGTCCATCCGTCGCGGGAGCCTGCTGACAGGTCGATGGGTCTGACGCCCAGCGCGTCGGCAAGGGCCTTGATGCGCGCCGGGTCGGGAACGCGGTCTCCTTGTTCATAGAGGAGGATCTCCGACCGCTTCGCCTTGGCGAGACGGGCCAGTTGGGTGTCGGTAATACCGCGGCCCCCCTCGGCACGCGCTCGCGCCCTCCGGAACTTGTGGGGGGAGAAGGTGCCTGTCATGCCCCGTGCCATGTATTTCCTCCTCACTGCGGACGTCATTTTAGAGGCAGTTGATGTGGCGTCAGGGACGCGTGTGATGTCGTGTGCACGATGGGGCGCTCGCGGGTAGGACGATTTTCACCGACACGTGGTGAACACCACTCGGGCGATGAAGCCAGCCGCTACTGTTACAGGCACGACAAATCGTCCAACAGTGTGCAAGTAGCAATTTTTCGCCGTCCGTTAACAGGCATGCCGATGTGACGGCGGAGCTGCTCATGAGGTGCCCTGGCACCTTCCCGAAGACGCCGCTGCGGCGGTACCCGTCCGGCATCGGACGGGTACCGCCGCAGCGGATAGAGGTCCTCGGACCCTCATGGTTGGTAGCCGGGGTCCGAGGATGAGGAGTGGTAACTGAAGGGTCTTACTTCGAGGACGATGACGTTTCCTGGCCGGCGGCAACCGACTTGGGAAGGTTATCTCCTACGATCGTCGTGGGGTCTTTCGCTGCCACTGGTACGGGGCTTCCTTCTCTCGTTCCTGTTGAACGACGGAACGAGAGAAGGAGGTTCACCTGCCGGAACAGCCGGGACGGCTATCCCGTGAAAACTTCCCCAGGAAAATATCGACCGCGAGGGAAGTGGATTTCTCATAGACCTCACCTTCCTTTCCGGAGCAGCGCATGCACCTACCGGCTCTCGTAACGCCTTCAGTTGATTGCGGGACACTCTACGCCCGTCCCCCAGGCCGCTTCCTGGGTGTCCGACACCCACCCAAACTAAAGCACGCCCCCCATGCGCCCCCAGCATGTACGGCTGGGTGACCCCTTCCACCCTATCCAGCCGGAGCCAGGAGATGAGCATGCCACGCCGCACAGGTCGCGCCTTACCCGGCGACCCGTTCACGGCACCCCATGACGAATGACGACAATGGGGCTTCAGGTATTGGGCGTTGCAGGCACTCGACACCCCCTGGGGCGCCTCCGAGGACCGTGCCCTTGCCAGGGGAAACCTTGCCGCCGGGAGAGGCACGGAGACTGCACCAGGGACCGCGGTAGAGGGGGAAGGACTTCCGTCACGCATATAACTCATACTGCCGCGCCGCTTGCTGACCTTTACTCACCCAGGCAGGCAGAAAGGGCGATTCTCCGCGCTCAGCGGCGTCCGCCGGGGCCGACGAGGGGGCACCCTCTCCCAGGGGGCGCGCTCCCGGCCTGCTCGCCGCTGCGGCCCTACCGGGCCCGCCCCGCCTTCCCCGCTCGGCCAGGAGCGGGAATCCGCCAGTGGGAGCACCTGCTGGCCAGTGCCGTGAGAGACCGGAATGCGGCAACCGGTACAGCAGTCAACGGCTGTCACAGCGAGCGTCGTCCCCGGTTGGGCCTGACACCAGGCCCGCAACCCTCAGGTGCGCGGTAGCCGACCGGGGTGCGCATCGCACGGGGCAGGGACACAGAGCCCGGCTTCGCGGGCGCGCATCGGATCGCCCAGCGGGTCCTGGCGGAGGGGCCGCCGACCACGTGCCCCGCATGGTCCTGGCACGGCGCGCGCTCGGTTCACAGGTGACAGCAGCCTGCGGTGCCATGCTCGCACGCACCCCTCCAGGGTCGAGCTGTCCCGGGGCGGGCTTCCGTGCGCTCCCGGCGTGCTGATGCGCGCTCTTCGCCTTGCTCAGCGGGCAGGCGATGATGAGGCGTGTGCAGGTGGAGCGGCGCGCCCTGGGGTGATTCCTGCCGGGTACGACAGTCCGGCGGGAGGGCGGGCGCGCAACAGGAAGGGCGGGTTCGGCTCTAGCCGCGCTGGGCCCACCAGACTATGAAGGAGACAAGCGCGGCGCCGGCCGCGGTGCCGGCACCTTGCAGAATGTGGCCTGCGGTGGTGCGGCCCCATGAGCGCCAGTGCCGGTGTGCGACGGCACGGATGACGTGCGGGGAAGAATCGGTAGACTTCATTGCGTAGAGTGTCCTTATCGCTACGAGCAGGATGCTCTGCCTAGAGGGAGCCCACGGCCGGATGCTTGCCGGCTAGGCCATGGGCTCCCTTTTATGCACCCCTGAGAGAAACGCATTTCCCATTGTGGGCGCATAGTGTTCTTTGAGCTGATTTATTCCATTTTATGTTGTTTTTCGGCTTTTCTGGCCAGGCGGACAACTTGCCTGGATTTCCGCCTTGCCAGGCGTGCGGCATTCACTCATACTTCCCGTGCCGTTTACGGGGAGCCTGGAGGTGCAGTGGTTCGTCCGGGAGATCACTGGAAGAAAAGCTCTTACAGTGAAAGTGGCGCCTGCGTGGAGGTCGCTTTCCGTGATGCTTTGCTGATTCGTGATTCAAAGCATCCTCCGCAGCCTGGTATTCGATTCACGGCTGCGGCATGGTGCAGTTTCGTCGGGGCGGTCCAGGCGGGTTTCTCCTCTCCGTCGTCGGATCTCTAGGAAGCTGCGGCCTCGGCGGAGCCGAACAACACCTCGCGAGTGATCGGCTTCGCCCTGGTCTTCTCAACGTCCCAGAAAGCGTCCAGGTAGTCGGCAGGCTCTTTCCGGTTGCCCGAGACAGCAGCCCGCTCATTCAGTAGAGCCTCACCGCCGGGCCCTTCGAGATAGGCGACCAGGTCGTCATTTTCCGTCGCGAACTCGAAAATCTGGTACGGGGTACGGAACAGCGGATAGACACCCTCCGCGAACGGAACATAGAGCACGGTGACGTTGGGCTGCTCATTCACCCTGAGCAAGGTCTCGTACTGCTGGCGCATGACCGCATCGCTTCCCACCACGCGCCGCAGCACCGACTCATCGAGGATGAAGAAGAACTCCGCCTCGTTGACCGCCAGCGCTTTCTGCCTCTGCATGCGCAGCTCCACCCGTAGCTCTAGCTGGCGCGTGGCGGCATCGTCCAGCTCGTCCTGCAAAGCGCGCAGGAGCGCCCGGGCGTACTCCTCCGTCTGGAGCAGACCGGGCATCACGTTGCGCTCGTAGTTGCGCACGATGGAGGCTGATTCCTCATAGGCGATGTACGCCTCGAGCTCGGGGCTCATCACCTCTTTGTAGGGCGCGTACCAGGACGGCTGGCGGGCTTTGCGCGCCAGTTCGATGAGGTCGCTTCCGTCCGAGGCCTCGATGCCGTAGCGGGATACCAGCGCCATCGCGTCGGTGACGCTCACCCCGATCTTCCCGTTCTCGATCCGGATGACCTTTGAAGGGGACCAGCCGAACGCGTCAGCGACCTGCTGCTGCGTCAGCCCCGCAGCCTCACGCCCCTTCTTCAGGCGGTCACGCAACCGCTGTCGCAGGAACATCGGGTTTTCAGACACGCTCACAGCATCCCTTTCCGGTCCAGACACCGACATAGCCGCAGCACAGCACCAGGCTGTGACCGCGGCTGCGCGTCAGGTTACCGGGACGCCACGCAATCTGCCTCCCAGCCGAGCCGACCATGCCATCTGGATGCGCGGCAGATTGAAGCCGAGCAGCATACATACCGCCACAACCCGCTGTGGCGGATTCCCATGGAGCAGTGTGCTGACTGCCGGAGAGCACTATGACCTTCAACCATAAGTCGAGTTGCTATGTAGCAGAATTCTCCATGACAGCCAGCATCCCGGCAAGAGGCAACCCGGCATGCCACACCCAGGTGCTGCCCCGGCATCCTCTCTGGCGTCGGCAAGCACCACCCGCCACATCACCACGCTCGACCTTGGGTGGGCTACGGAGCGAGCCATCGCGATGCCTACCGCCTGCAGCAGCCGGACGCGGCGGCTGTCATGCAGTCCCCGCATTGATCGCTCCGGATCGGCCCACGTCCGGCGGCGGGTAACGCAAGTCGCAGCGGCGCGGGCCGGCGAAACACACAACGGCACCTCGCGCGAGTGGTCGGGGGCGGCCAGCGACGCCTGCGATCTCGCTGATGCCGATGTCGTCATCGGCAAGCGCTCCCTTCGGCCACACAGCCCTCATAGGTGTCGGCTCCCGCGCGAACTCCCGGCTACCAATGCTCGACGGCATCAACAGATGGAGTCGACAGCGAAGTGAGCGATGCCGCAGCAACCCTCAGCGCCAGAAGCGACCACCGACCCCCCGGCTCGCTTCCCAGTCCGCCCTATGCCTTCGAGGCGCGCGGCCGCGCGTTTGTGCTGTGGCGTTTCTGCTGATGAATTACTGCACCCGCCCGGGTGACAGGGCCTTCCACGCCCTCCCTGCTCCCGGGGGTGAGCCGCTACAACCCAGCTGTGATCAAGAAACTGCCTCGGCTTGCCCTCGTGCTCGCCCTCTCAGCGTTGGCCGCTGCGACCCCAGCCTCCGCTGCCCCGCTTTCACTTCCAGCCGGCTCGGCCACTCTGGCCCCGCCCGCGGCCGCTCAGGAGGTGCCGCTGTTCCAGGCCCTGGAGTGGATCGGCGAGGCCGCCGAGAGCCGGGACGGCTACAGCCGGGATCTGTTCAAGCACTGGAACAAGGGTCTCAACCCGACTGACGGGTGCGACACCCGCAAAGAGGTCATCCTGTCGGAGGCCAAACTCGCTCCGGAAGCCGGGGCGCGATGCGCGCTGTCAGGCGGGCGCTGGTTCTCCGAGTACGACCAAGTATGGGTGACCGCGGCATCCTCGCTCGACGTCGACCACATGGTTCCGCTCGCCGAAGCCTGGGACTCCGGCGCCTCCGCTTGGACGGCAGCCCGACGCGAGGCCTACGCGAACGACCAGGGAGCACCGACCTCGCTGATCGCGGTCTCGGGCAGCTCCAACCGCTCCAAGAGCGACAAAGACCCCGCCGACTGGCTCCCCGTAGAAGCCTTCCGCTGCGAGTACGCCAGCGCTTGGGTGGCCACCAAACTGCGCTGGCAGCTGCCCGCTGATCCGGCCGAACGTGACGCCCTGACCCGCCTCGCGGAAACCTGCCCGGATACCACCGTCACCTACGAACAAGTCCCCCTATAACCCAGGGGAACGAGCGGCGCAGCGTAGACAGGCCACCGGCGGCCTCACCGGTGAATGGCCGGCATATCCCCAGGTGTAGGTGGGCGATGGCTGCCACGGTAGCGGTGACACTTCTTGGTGTGACCTTTCGGCTCACCTGTCGTTGGGCACCACAACGCGGACCTCCCCTGGACGCGTGCTGCAGATGAGGGGCCCGAAGCCTGCCCGGCCCGGGCCCTTCAGATCTCCGCGTCTGTCGGGCTCTCTCCTCTGCGCGCGGTGTACGCCGCGGGCTTTCCTCCTCGATGCGCCGGCCCCCAGGGCGAGATCTCCCCTTCTGGGCTACGTCCCCAGCGCGCCGACAGCTTTCCCGCCATCGTCAAGGCCGTCGCCAGCGGTGCTTTCGCCCCGCACTGCACCAGCCCCTCGGCTTCAGCCTCGACGGGTTCCTCGACAAAGCCGAAGCACTCACAGTGGCGCAGGGAGTGACACCGCGGCGCTGGTTCGCCACATGAACCGCCTCCTCTGTCCAGTGGGGCCGCCCCTGAAGCCGCTGATACGGGTGGTCGGCATCAGATTGCCACCGCGCTGCCGGTTCTGCGGACGATCGCGAGACATTTCGAGGCCCCGCTGGTACCGCCAGGGAGCGCTCACCTTCCCGGGAATGTGAAACGCTATCGGCGGTTGGGCTGCGGTTTACCGCCGCTCGGCGGGAGGGCCGGCGTCGGCCATGAAGCCGGGTCCGGCCGGGCATTGCAGCCTTCGTTGCCGTAGCGGCAGAGGCGGGAAGCCGGCCTGGGGTCATCTCCGCAAAACGAAGCGGCGCACGAGCCCGTCATCGGGTCGCGCGCCGCCGTCATGTCACGCCAGGAGCGCTCACGCTCTGGCTGGCCCCCAGTTTGGGGCTGGTGGATCAGCGACGGAAGTCGCCGTGGTGCCCGCCGCGACGGTGGCCCCAGGACTCGTCGTCGATGAAACGGCCCCGGTCGTTGCGCAGGGTGGCGGTGTCGCGGTCGTTGTTCCACACGTAGGCGCGGCGGTCCTGGTAGAGGTCGGTGCGGGTGTCACGGCCGACGCCGGTGTGGATGCGGACGGTGGCACGGCCGGCCAGGCGGTAGTCGCCGAAGGTGTAGGTCTTGCCGGACTCGTCCTCGAGGGTCCAGCCGTCGAGGTTGACCGCGTTGCGGGTGGTGTTGGTCAGCTCCACCCACTCCTTGTTGAGGGAGCGGTTGGAGCGGTCGTCGCGTCCCGGGGAGTCGTACTGGACGGCCGAGATCTCCACCTTCGCCCGGGCCGGGCGGGCGTGGTCGGCCGCGGTCGCGGGCAGCGCCGCTACGGAGACGAGGGCGCCGGCGGCAAGTGCGGCGGCGGCCAGGCGGCGGGCGGTGACAGAAGACGTCAAGGAGTCCCCCTGATAGAGCAGGCACCACTCCCCCGTATGCCGTCATGGCTGCGGAACGGGGGCGGTGCGGTGTGCGGAGGGCGGCCGGGCCGGCCGCGCACCCACACTCTGACTGCCGCGCCCGAGGATTGGGAGGGAAAAATAGTCTGTGTTACTTGTTGTCCATATTTCTGTGACTCATGAATGTATCGTTCATTTATGCCGTTGATGCACGGAGTTGACGCCTTGTCGGAGTCTGCGTGCTTGCCACTGCTGGCCGAGGGCCCCTCCCCGTCCCCGCCACCGCGCTGCGGGCCAGGCCGGCCGTCACCCGAAAGTGAGTAACACCGCGGAGTCGATCAGCGCTGAGCTGGTGTGGTCCGGCCAGGCAAGTCCACCGGATCCAAGACCGGGCTCATGCCGTCCGCTCGGGGGAATCAACCGATCTCCCCGTTCTGCAGTTGGGTGGAAGCAGGGTCAGCTCTGTGGTCGGGGCATGGCCTTGGCCTGGCTCTGTTCACGAGAACCGACAGCGAATGTTCGCCAGTCTCGGCAGCACGGAATGGTCCGGAATCTTCGAAGGATGGTGGCCTGATGACACCTGTCAGACCTCGGGCCTAAGGTGTGCCGGTGATCTTCAGAAGGAAGCAGAAGGCCGCGGACCTGGCCGCCGTCATATCAGAGCTGGAGCAGGCCGTGGCCGCTCGCGACGGTGGCCGCACCGAGCGTGCGTTCAAAGCGGCGATGAGTGGCCTGCAGTCGGCAACGGGCACCGAATGCGTGCCGGTGGGACCCCGGTTGGCCGCGCTACTGCCTGCCTTCCCGCCCACCGGTCCGCGCCCGATGCTGGCGATGATGGCCGGCTTCTGTGTGGAACGCGGTGCCGATCCGGCGGCGTGTGCGGAGCCGGTCCTCGACGGCACCCATCGGGACCTGCTAGATGCCCTGGAGTTCGCCCGCCGCTGGGCCGACGCCGGCGGTGCCGAGGACGAACTGCCAGAGGCCGACGAGAAGATCATCGACGACGCGCTGCTGGCCCGGCTGGGTGGCGAGGCGCACGAGGCGTTGCGGCTGGCACTGGCCTGGTGCTCGGTCGAGGAGTGGCAGCCCCCCGCGCTGGCCGTGCTGTGCCGCAGCACCGAGGTGCGCCGACGGCACGCATCCGCGCTCCTCCCCGCCTGCCGCGACCTGGCGGCCCTGGAGCGGCACGACCTCAAGTGCCTGGCCTACGCGCTGGCGATCCTGGACGACGAGCCCCTGGTGGTGTTGCACCGGCCCACCGGGACCGGGTTCGAGGTGCGCATCGGAGGCATCGGGGACAACTTTCAGTTGCACACGTTGCTCGCCCACCTGCTCGTCGGTGGCGGCCACGTGCCCGGCACCGCACCGTCGGCGGAGAGCGTCCGCCTGGCCACGGACCCCGAGCCCGCTCAAGGGCGCACCGGGGCCGTCGCGACCGGAGCCTTCGAACTCCTTGCCCCGGACGGGGAGCGGATCTGGAACGAGGGACTGCCCGACGACATCCCCGTTGTGGAGGGACGCCGCCTGCTCGTGCTGGACGAGCCGATGTATGCGCGCAGTTGGAACGCCGACCGGTTTTTCCCGATGCTCCCAGGGACAGCCGAGCTGACGCGTGTGCTGTCCGCCGACGAGGTCCAGACCTGGTTCACCTACACCTGCTGGACGTCCTGACCCGCTCACCCGGCGCCACCGATCGGCGTCGGCTGCTGCCGCAGTCAGAAGTCGGATTCGGGCCTGGCTTCTATCGGACAAGAAGCGCGCCAGGGTGCTGTCGAAATTGCTGAGCATCTGCTGTCGATTTTCGTGAGCGGAACCAGCTTGGCCAGTTGTCTGCCGACGTCGATGAGGACCTCGTTGCGTTCGATGGCCCCGTATGTCTGCTGCCGTCCGGTCACCGGTTCGTGGACACGAACCTCGCTGTGCGGGCCGGAGCACATCAGGGCACGGGCGATGTGCGGCAGGTCCAGGCTGAGGGCGTCGCATTCGCGGTCCCGGATGAGCTGGAGCAGATCTGTGGTGACCGCCTCCCAGTTGCCGACCTTCGGCCAAAGGCGCCCTTCGTCCAGTTCGTGGGTGAGCGTGGCGAGCGGCACAATCTCGCCTGGTCGGCGGCCGCGGGTGAGGCGGTCGTAGATGCGGGCGCCGTCGGGTTGCCGGACACGTGGGTGCAGCAGGCAGGCTGCGGCGACGAGCGAGGTGTTGATCTCCTGGCCGACGGCTGGATGGTAGGCCTCGTGGGCGAAGAGCAGGTACACCTCGCTGATGGGCTGCTCGAAGCCGTCCTGGGGCATGTCAGCTTCCTCCTTCAGGGGCAAGGCGGGGGCTCGGTTGTGGGCTTGAGGGTCGGCGGGCCTGAATGGCTGTCCCCGGCCGAGCAGTTCGTGCTGGGCCGCGGCTGCGTCGTGTTGCGGGATTGTGTGGCAGGCCTGAAAGGCGAGTTGGGGTGCCATGCGCTCGCGCGCGATGAGCGAGTTCTCGGATCGGGGGCGGGCCTGTGGCCGGTCGCGCACGGCATGCGAGCGTGTCCCCCTGTGAGCGCTCGCGGCTGGTGGGCAACGTCTGCCGCCGGTGCGGGGGCCGTCACAGGGTGCCTTCCTCCAGCAGCCGTCTCGATGCGGTGGCGCAGGTGGTGCAGCGGCCAGCGCTCCCGGGACGGGCCCGCCGGGGCGTCGGGCCCGGGCAAGTTCGGCACAGGGGCCAGCCCAGGCAGGCCGGGCAGAGGTCTTCTCCGGGTGCGTTTGAGGGAACGCCGCAGCCGGCGCATTCGGCGAGCGGCCGGTGGGTCAGGGCCTCGGTCACCGTGCGTGTGGCAGACGCCGCGGGCTGCTCGGCTGGCTGCCACTGCCGCGGTTCGGCTTTGCTGATGTCGCCATGGTGGTGACGGCTCTCCAGCATGGCGGGCGGTGGGTAGGCCTGAGCCGCCCGCAGGCGGGCGGCAATGATCGCACCGACGGTGGTGCGCACCGGCTGCGGCAGGGGCCGGTAGGTGATGAGATGCCACAGCTGCTCGCGGCTCCAGCCTGCCTCCAGCATCACCGTGGCCATGCGGCCCTGATCGATCAGGGCTTTCCCGGTCAGCAGGAGTGCGGGATGGGTTGCTGCGATCTCAAGCAGCAGCTGGATCCCGGGATGCATCTCATCGGCCGGGAGCGCGGCTGGTGCGTCCGGCCGTTGAGATGCTCGGGGGGTTCGCGTGGCGTCGGTGTGGTCGCACGGAGGGAGGGCTCTGGTCTTCTGCTTGGTGGTGTTCTTTCGGTTGGTGTTCTTGGTGGGGCGGTCAACCGGCGTCGGGTTGTCCACCGGTGGGTAATCCGACACCGGTTGTGACCTGCTGTGTTGCAGGCTGGGCAGGTCGGTGATGAAGTACGCGGCCGCGCCGAGGGTGCCGTCGGGGTTGCGCTGGCGTTCCCGGAGCAGGAAGCCGTGTTTTTCCAGTTCCCTCAGGCCGCTCGTGATGGCTGCCTCACCGTCGCGGCTGCAGCGCGCCAGATGGGTGACGCTCATCCGCCAGCCGTCGCGGTGTGTGCTGATGAACCCGAAGATTCCTTTCGCCTTGAAGGAAAGCCTCGGGTCGCGGAACAGGGCGTTGGCGATCTGGGTGAACCGGTCCGCCGCCATCACGCCGCGGCGGAGCCCCGCCTCGAAGCAGGAAGGCGCCCCACCCGCTCGTGCGGCGGTGGGCACCGGCCTGGTCGGCGCGGCGTAGCCGGTGCCGGCGGGGGCGGGGCGGTCCGTGATCGAGTACACGCTCTCGCCGAGCGTCCCGTCGTCATGCCTGAACTGTTGGCGAAGGAAGTAGCCGTGCTGTTGCAGTTGGTTCAGGCCGTCGCGTACGGCGTCACGTCCGTCGGGTCCGGCGCGCACGAGGCCGGCGACCGTCACGTGCCAGCCGGCGCGGTGGGTGCTGATGCAGCCGAAAATCCCTTTCGCCTTGAAAGACAGCTCCGGGTCGCGGAACAGGCTGTTGGCGATCTGGGTGAACTGGCCCGCTGCCATCACCCCACGGCGGATCCCCGCCCCGAGGCGGCTCATCGTCCCTGGCTCGGGCTCCGTGGGCGCGCGGCTGACGTCGCGCAGCGCGGGCGCGTGGCGGCCGGTGCCGCTGTGGGAGGTGACGTGAGCGAGGTCCATGCCGTCAGCTCACCCGGCGCCCCCGACCGGGCTGACGGCCACAGCACCCGACCACCGGTCACGATCGGGCAACGTGCGCAGGGTGCTGGCGTGGTCGGGCTCATGGTCGGGCTGACCACGGCTCCCTCCCGCGGCCGCTCGCAGGGTGCGCCCTCGCGGTGCTGAACGGCACGGTCGCCCTGTGCGCAGTCGGCTCCGATGCGCTTGCCGGGTGCTGCGCATGCGGCCGGCTGTGCACAGCCTTTCGGGCGCTGTCGAGGGTGCTTTGCGCACGTGGCAACCTCGTGCGCGCCGGGCCTTGGACAGCCTCCGTACGGGAGCGGCGCGGCAGCGGGCCTTCGGCGGCCTCCTCCTCTGCATCCCGGGGCCCGCCCTGGGCTGTTTTCGTCTCTCCACTTTTGTGCCAGCGGTGAAGGGCTCAGGCAGGCGGAAGTCGCGCCCGGGGGCCATGGTCGGGGCTGTGGTCGGGGCGACCATGGCCTCGACCACAGGCGTTGTGGCCGCATCGTGACCGCGGTCGGGGGCGCACGGTCGATGGTCAGGTCAGGGTCGGCGGGTTTCCTCAAGGTCAGCAAGTACACGTTCTGACCTGGGAGTTTGGCCATGTCCCCTGGCAAGCAGGCCTTGGAGAGCGCGTCGGCTGTCCCGATGGCCGCAGGCGCGCGGTTGGAGAAGATGAGGCGGCGCGTGCGCCTTTCACGCCTGGCTCTGTTCACCGCGATCGCGGCCGGCCCCCTCGCTTTGGGCATCGCGCTCGTGTCCGGTCCCCCTACCGTCACTGCAGCCACCTCGCACAAGCCGGCCGCCGTGCGCAGCGCGGTCACCGCGGCCGACCCGGCGGGCTATGCGCAGATGTTCCTCGAGGCGTGGTTGCGCAGCAGCGCCGACGATGCGAACAGTGCGCAGGCGCGGCTTGCTCGCTTGCTCGCGCCGGACGTCGATCTGCCGGACCCTGGCTCTGGTGCGCAGCCGAAGGCGGCAACGGTGACCGCGGTGCGCAGCGTGCAGCAAGGAGCCGACGGGTGGACGGTGACCGTGGCTGCGCAGTACGCCGACGGACGTCTGCACTACTTCGCCGTTCCCGTGGCTGCCGACGCACGGGGGGCCTCGTTCACCGTGACCGGCGCCCCCGGTGTGGTGGCCGGACCGGCGCGCGCCGCGGTGAGCAGGTCACCGTTCAAGGTGAGCGTGCCGCTGGACGGTGATCTGTCTTTGGCCCTGGGGGAGTTCTTCGGCGCGTACCTGACGGGGGCCGGCGGGGTGGACCGCTACCTCGCACCGGGGATGAAGGTGCCGACGCTCTCGCCCGCGCCGTACACCGCGGTCACCGTCCAGCAGGTGTCCGCCGACGACGAGGCCGCGGTCGCTGGAAGGTTGCCGACCGGCGGCGCGGCAGTGCGTGTCCTGGTCCGGCTGGAGGCCCGCGATATTGAGGGCCGTTGGCCGCTGGCGTACCGGCTTGCGCTGAAGGCCCGTTCGGGCCGGTGGGAAGTCGCAGGCCTGGAGGCGGGGGCCGCTCAGGACGGTGGCGTGCGGTGAACACGGTGCACAGCCTGGTCCTCGCGGGGCAGCTGGACGACCTGGGCAACTCCTGGATCACCATGTTCAAGGGCTGGGCGGCCAAGGGTCTGCAGGCCGGTCTGCTGGTCCTCGTCGTCGTCACCATGATCCAGAAGTTCTCGTTGAAGGCGGGCATCGGCGCCCTGCTGCTGATGGTGATCGCGCTGGGGCTGTACAACGCGCGCGACAGCCTCGCGGGCATGTTCGAGGACGAGGTGAAGAACCCCTCTCAGGGCGCACCCGCCGTTCCGGGCCCGGTTCGCTCTGAGCTGGCGGCCTCCGCTGGCTCTTCGCCCCGTACCGGGGGCGGGCTGTGACGGCGCCCACTGGGCGGGTGAGCCGCTTCTATACCGGCGCGCGCCGTCATCCCTGGGTCCTGGGGAAGGTCGCCGACTGGAAGATCCCGCTGGGCCCGTACACCCCCGCGCAGATCGGGGTCGCCGTCGGCGGCGGCTTCCTTCTCCTCAAGAGCGTCGGCTGGTGGTCGTGGATGGGGCCGGTCCCGATCGTCGCCTGGCTGCTGACGATCTGGGTGGTGCGCCGGCCGAAGATCGCAGGGCGTGCCCCGGTGCAGGCGGCTGTGGGGTGGGCGATGCTGGGCTGGCAGCCTCGCGCGGGGCGGATCGGCGGGCGGGCCGCCCGCGATCGCGCTGCCCGCCTGCTGCTCGGCGGTTTCACGATCGAGGAAGCGCCCTCGCCCGCTGCGGCGGCAGCCTCCCGGGCGGCTGTGCAGGGTGCGCCCCGGGTATCGCGGCCGGCCGCGGCCGCGATCTTCTCGTCCCCCCACCGGCGCACCAAGGAGCCGCATGCTCACGCAGCGCCGGTGCGGGCGCTCTCGGGTGTGCAGCAGCTGCTCGCCCTCGCCGGGCAGGGCGGGGGTGTGCGGTGAGGGTTGCGATCCGTCACATCGCCGGGAACCTGGTGTGGTCGACGCAGGGCAGCGTGTGGGCCCTCTACCGCCTCCACCCGGGCGCCGACGCGCAGGGGCAGCACGAGGAGAGCGTCCAGGGCACCTACGTACCGGCTGCCGTCCATGACGAACAGCTCGCCAAGATCACGCATTTGGTGCGGTCACTGTCCGGGACACCTCGGTTGTTCGGTCTGTGCGCGCAGGTCGATCCGGGCGAGATCGCCCTGCGCATGATCGAGGGCATCGAAGCGGACCCGGCCTACGATGCGGGCCGGCACCCATGGGTGGAGCACGTCGAGGCCGCTCTGGAACTGCTGGACGGCCAGGAAATGCACCGCCGCACGCTGTGGCTGGCCGTGCCGTTGCAGACCGGCAGCGCCCGCCTGCAGGTATCGGCGTTCCTCGGCGCAGCGTGGGCGGGGCTGTCCGCGGTGCTGGGCCTGCGGCCGGCGCCGGTGGCACGGCATGAAGTGATGTCCTGCCGGGAGGAGGCCGGCCGGGTGGAGGCCGCGCTCGCCGGCGGCATCACCGTGCGTCCCGCCCGGCCGGCGGAGATCGTGTGGATGGTGCAGCACGCCCTGCACCGCGGGCTGGCGGAGCCGCTGCTGGCCCAGGCCGAGGCGAGTGAACAGTACGGGGGGCATGTCCGCGGCGGTGTCCTGCGCTCCCCCAGCTACGCCGACCTCGGCCAGGTGCGCCTGCAGGAAGGCGGCATCGACGGCGGCTTCGACGACACCGGCCTGCACAGCGCCGGTCGTATCGCGCGGCCGGGGCGCACGCCCTGGTGGCGGCTGAACACCGGCTCGCCGCTCGGGCGGCGGTGGCTGCAGGTCGAGACGGACGCCGGGGTGGGCTACCAGGCGCAGCTGGCGCTGGCCGAGTGCCCGCCCGCCGTCAGCCAGGATGCCGCTGATCTGTTCGCCCAGCTGGAGCTGCTCGACTTCCCCGTCGACTACACGATCGATCTCACCCTCGTGCCTGCGGAGAAGGCCCGCGAGCAGGTCCGGCGCAAGAAGAACGAACTCATCGACCAGGCAGAGCAGTACGACGCCCGCCCCACCGGCATGCCCGCTTCCCTGACCGAGGCCGCCCGCGACCTGGGCGAGCTGGATGCCCGCCTGTCGCGCACCAGTGTGGAGGTCGAGGTGCAGTCCGTCACCGCCTTGACGGTGTGGGGGCCGACCGCGGCTGTCTGCGACGCCCGGGCCCGGGCCCTTGCCGCGCTGCTCGGCGGCGCCGACTACCGGGCCGTGCGCCCGGCCGGCTGGCAGGAAACCCTGTTCACCTTGGGCCTGCCCGGCACGGTGCGGCCCGCCATGGTGCGGGAGTTCACCCAGCACCAGGTTTCCGAAGACTGGGCGCTGGGCGGGGCTTTCACCACGGCGCAGGTCGGCGACCCGGACGGCATGTTCCTCGGCATTGACCTGGACAGCGGCACCACCCGACCGGTGATGATCAATGTGGCGGATGCGCCCAAGGTGGATGCGTCGGCGTCGATGGGCATCATCGGGGATCTCGGCGCGGGCAAGAGCGTGCTGCAAAAGCTGATCGCCGAGGCCGTGTGGGCGCGCGGCGGCAGTGTGATCTGTATCGACCGCACCCCTGTGCGCGAGTGGGCCGCCTTCGCCCGCACCGCCGCGAAGGGCCGCACCCAGATCATCGACGCCGCCCGGGCCGAGATGTCCATCGACCCGCTGCGCATGTTCGACGGCCCTCAGGCCCGCCACTACGCCCTGTCCTACCTGACCCTGCAGCTCGGGATCGGCCCGATGAGCACCAGCGGTGAGGTCCTGCACCACGCCGTGGAACAGGCCGCCGCCGGCCCCCGGCCGTCCATGCACCGCGTGGTCGAGGTCCTCGAGGAGATGGCCGCGCGCGGGGAGGGCAAGCGGCAGGACACCGCTGCCACGCTCGCCGCTCTGGTGCGGGTCGTGGCAACCCATCATCTGGCCCGGATGGTCTTCGACCCGCATCTGCCGCCCGTACGGCTGGACGCCTCCGCCGGCACCGACATGATCGTGATCACCACGGCCGGGCTGAGGCTGCCGCCGAAGGCAGCGTTCGACAAGGCGGAGGTCTTGCACCAGCAGCCGCTGGAGGCGCTGATCGGCCGCGCGGTGCTCTATCTGATCGCCGCACTCGCCCGGCAGAGCGCGTTCGAGGACCCGGCGCGGTTCACCGCCGTGGTCCTGGACGAGCTGTACTGGCTGACCTCATCCGCCGAGGGCACCGCACTGGTCCACGAGATCCTCCACGACGGCCGCAAACACGGCGCGGGACTCCTGGCGGGCTCGCACGACGCCGAGGAACTGGGCCCCGACCGCGGCCTGATGGCCTACCGCGCCCTCGCGCGCACCACGGATCGTGAACGCGCCTGCCGCGGACTGGAGTTCGTCGGACTCGACCCGGGCGACCCGCATCTGCTGCGGCTGGTGACCACCGGCCTGTCCCCGGTCGGTCACCCGGGCCGCGAGGGCGAATTCCTGCTGACCTGCCCGCGGCAGAACACCGGCCGTATCAAGGTCGCCATCCCCCGCATCGCACGCATCACCACCTCCATCACCACCACGCCGGGACGCCGCACGAACGCGGCCCCGCCGCCCGGACCCGCCGTCGGCGAGGCCGCGGATGCCCCCGCGAAGGAGCACGCCTGATGACCTGGTCTTCGCAGGAGCGCTCCCGGCGCATCGCCGCGGCCGCGAGCGCCCTCATCGTGATCACCATCGTGGCGCTGGTCATCCTCGCCCTCGAGGCAGGCCTGCCGCACGCCTGGTGGCCGCACACCGGTCAGGCCTTCACCACCGGCGCCCGCCCCGCAGGCGATGAGCGGTGCGCCCGGATCGTGGGCCCGGCCAAGGCCTACTGCGAGCGCGGCGCCACACACACCACCGCCAGCCGCCCCGACGTGGCCGGCGCCGCCTGGAAGGTGGCATCCGGCGCAGCCGGCGGCGCGGCCCTGCTGGTGTGGCGGCTGCGGTGCACCACAGGGCAAAGGCGGCCCTGACGTGGCGCGCCCGGACCGTGCAAGGCTGCGCTCGGCCGGCTTCGTCGTGCTGCTCACCGGCCTGTTCGTGCTGGTGAACAGCCAGGTCGTGTACGCGGCCGGCAGCAGTGAGAGCGCAGACCTGCTGGCTCCGCTGAACATCTACTCCTCCGAGGGCGTCCCCATCGACGGGTACGACCTGAACGCCCAGGGCGGCTCCATCGTCGCTTTCAAGACGCAGGCCCTCGCCTTCGCCCTGTCGGGGCTGTTCACCCTGATCCGGCTGCTGGTCGGGCTGGCGGGGTGGGCGATCGAGGTCGCCTTCCGCTTCCCGCTGCTGAAGATCCTCACCCGCCCGGCGCAAAAGGCCGCCGACACCTACGACCACGTGGTCGTCGACGCCCTGGGGCTGAAAGGCCTGCTGCTGGCATGGGCGTTCGTCTTCGCCGGGTTCATGATCGTGCGCGGGCGGGTCGGGCGCGGGCTGGGCGAAATCTTCCTCACCCTGCTCATCGGGGCGCTCGCCGCCTCGGCTCTCATCCGCCCCGACACCCTGCTCTCCCAGGACGGACCGCTGGGACAGGCCCAGCAGGTGGCCGCCGAGGTCGCCCAGCAGAGCGTCGGCTCCTACGACTGGGGCGGCAAGCTCGCCAGCAGCGACCCCTGCGCCGGCATGGCCGCAAAACCCGAAACCACCTGCGAGGAACGTCAGGGCCAAGGGCCCCTGTCGTCAGCTGAAGTGGCCCGCCCGATCCAGGACTCCATCACCAACGCCCTGATCGTCAAGCCGTACATGCTCCTTCAGTACGGGCGCATCCTCGACCCGGCCAGACCTGCCGAGCGCAAGGCCTACGCCGTCCACCTGAAATGGATCACCGGCGGCTACACGGTGGGCAACGCCAAGGTCACCGACGAGGGAAAGCAGACGTGCCGCAAGATTCACGGCCCGGCCAAGAAGTACTGCCAGCGGGGCTACACCGAGGGCGTCACGAACGCCGACGGCAGCGGCCAGGGCATCCCCTCGATGACTCCCGGCAGTGAGCTGCTGGATGCCCCGGCTGCGCTCGTCACCGATGACGACCGTGCTTTCGACGCCTTTTTGACGGACATGAAACGGGCCGGCGACGTCGGCGCGTCCTGCGCCGCCTATGCGCAAAAACCGACCTGGTGGCGGGTCGGCGGCGCTGGGCTGCTGCTCATTGCCGCCCTGTTCATCTGCGGCATGCTGCTGTCCTCGGCGATCGTGCTGCTGGGCGCGCAGGGCATCTGCGCCGCCGCGGCAGCCGTCGGCGGTGTCACCTTCATCGCCGGCATGCTGCCCGGTCCCGCACGCCAGTCGGTGTGGAAGTGGCTGTCGATCTGGGGCATCTGCGGCCTGACCGTGGTCGGGATCTGCGCGTTCGTGCCGTTCTTCGGCATCGCCGTGGACGCCACCCTCACCGACGGCCCCGACCTGATGGTCGAGCGGATCCTGCTGATCGACGTCCTGGCCATCGCGGGCGCGGCCGGACACCGCCGGCTCCTGAGCGGCATCGTCTCCTTCGGCCACCGCATGGCCCTGCGGATGCGCTACGCCAAGGTCGGCGGCACCCACCTGCCCGGCGACACCTCCGAGCTCGGCGCCGCGCTCGCCATGAACTCGCCTGCCGCGCTCGGCGGATACGGCGGGGGCTTGCGCGCCTTCACCGCAGGCGGGGGCGGCCGGTTCGGGCTGCTGGGCACCCGCCAGCGGCTGATGGGTGCGCTGACATCGCTGGCCGACGGAGCAGGCATGGCGGTGGACACCGGCCGCATCCTCGCCGATGCACGCGCCGAAGCCGGGCGCGGGCTCGCGCCCGTCACCGCCGCGGCCGCCGTCGGCGCGATGGGGGCGCGGCTCGCAGGCAAGGGCGGCCACTGGCTGCTGATCGGCCGCAGACCGGACGAGGAGCGGCTGGCCAAGTGGCGCAAGCCCACAGCCGACGACGGCGGCAGCGGAGGCGGGGGCGGCCCTTCCGGCGGCCCCGGCAGGGGACCCCACCGTCCCGGCGGTCCGCCCGACCGCTACCGCAACGAGGACGGCCAGATCATCGACCGCCGTACGGGGCAGGTGCTGCACGACGACCATGGCGACCGCACCCTGCTGTCGACGCGCGCCCACAACCGTCTGGTGCGCTTGCGCGGATACCGCATTCTCCGCCGGGGCGGCCGCGCCGCGTACGGGGTGAGCGTCGGGCTCCCGGCCACGGTGCGCGGGGCCCGCGTCGGCGGATCGCAGTATGCGCACGATGCCCGCCAGCAGGTGCGGGTGTGGGCCAACAGTGTCCGCGAGGACGGCCGGGCCTGGGCCGACGTGGGCCGTCAGGCCGCCTCCCGCCCGGTGCGAAGCCGCCGGTCAGCACCGACAGCTCCGTCGTCCCCGCTTTCGGGCCCGGCGCAGCCCACCCCACGGCCGCGCAGCAGCACCCCCACCAGCGCCCCGCCCGCCGGTCGGCCGGCCTCCGCAGGCCGGTTCACCGAAGGCAGCGGCCCCCCTCCCGAAGACCCTGCATCCCGCAGGCCGGGCCCGGCCCTTCCCGGTGGAGGCAGCGCCCGCGACAGCACACGCGACGAGGCCCGCCGGCGGATGCAGGACCTGCTGCGCCGCACCGCGCCGCACGCCGAACAGCTGCGCCGCGATCAAAGCCGGCCGCAGCCGCCCCAGGACGGTGATCCCCGGTGAAGCGGGCCTCTCGTCTGGCGCGGTGGGCAGGCGTGATCATGCTGCTGCTGTTCGGCGCCGTGTGCTGCGCGGCTCCCCTCTCCCAGGCGCTCAGCGCCTACGCCGCGATGGAGGCCGGCCTGCGAGACAGCGGCGCGATCACCGGCGGTGGCACGACGGCCGGCATCCCGGCGCGGATGCTGGCCGCCTACAAGAAGGCCGCCACGCAGGCCGGCCGGCACGTGCCGGCGTGCAAGGGCATGCGCTGGCCGATCCTGGCCGGAATCGCCAAGGTCGAGTCCAACCACGCCATCGGCCGGAGCATCGCCGCCAACGGAGACATCCGCCCGAAGATCTACGGAGTGCTCCTCAACGGCTCTGGGGCCGGCGGCAACACCACGGCCCTCCCTGACACCGACGGCGGCACCTGGGACGGCACCGCCACCGGGGAGCGCGCGGTGGGGCCCTTTCAGTTCCTGCCCTCCACCTGGCAGGACATCGGCAAGGACGCCAACGGGGACACCAGCGCCGATCCGCACAACGCCGACGACGCCGCGCTCGGTGCCGCCGTCTACCTGTGCGGCAACGGCCGTGACCTGACCAAGCGCCCCCAGCTGAGGGCCGCGATCTTGCAGTACAACCACTCCACCGCATACCTGGAGGACGTGCTGGGCTTCATCGACCAGTACACGGCCGCCCCCAACGGCCCCCGCCTGAACAACACTTCCGCAAAGGTCCGCACCGTCATCGAGACCGCCCTCGCCCAGCGGGGCGTGCCCTACTCGTGGGGCGGCGGCAACGCCCAGGGCGCGTCCTACGGCCTGTGCTGCTCACCCGGCGGCAAGAGCGGCACCGCCATCAAGGGCTTCGACTGCTCGGGGCTGACCCTGTATGCCTACGCCCAGGCCGGCGTCCGGCTTGCGCGCACCGCGGCCGCCCAGGCCGAAGCAGGCAGGCGGATCCCCGCCCGGCTCGGCGTCGGCGCGCTCGCGCCCGGTGACCTTGTCTTCTTCGCTGACGCCCCCGGCCGCGACGCGACGATCTATCACGTTGGGATCTACCTCGGCGGCGGCCAGATGATCAACGCCCCCAGGCCGGGCGCCGTGGTCCGCCTGGACGCGGTCAGCGCCATGCCGGGATACGCGGGAGGGGCCCGGCTGCTATGACCACACCCTCGGCGCGCTCGCCGCGCCTGCTGCTGCTCGCCACCGCGGCCCTGGCCGTGGCAGGAACGGCCCTGCTGACGGTTCCTGATAGGCCGAGTACACCCGCCATCTCGGCTCCACCGCGCTCTGCCGTGCCCACGGCGCCGTTCTCCGGCGGGCGCCCGCCGGAGAACGTTGCCACCTCCTCTGCCACGGTCTCCCCCGCACCGGCGCAGGCGGCCGGTGTGCCCGCGCCGGCGCCGCCCGGCGAGGGTGTGGCCGGTGATGCAGCCATCCAGACGTCACTGCAGGAGGCCTGGCCCGCCGACCTTCCTGACGGCGACGAGCGCAGCCTCCTTCGGGCGGGGCGGGACCTGCTGCGGGCCGACGCCACCGGCGTCGGCCGCGCCCGGTGGCCCGCGCTCTTCGGCGGCCCGCACCAGAGCACCGCGCCGGCGTTCGCCACCGCCGGTTTCCGGATCCAGGCTGCCATCGCCCGCAGCGACAACAGCCCCGACAGGGCCGTGGTGCATCTGGTGTGGGCGGGCACGGACCGCGCCGGCACCTTCACGACCGCCGCCTCACCGACTGGTACTTCACCCGCACATCGGCGAAAGGAGCATCCACGTGGACTGTGCTGCCTCCTGCCTGACCGCCCAAGCCATCGCATCCGCGTCCGGCCCGCTCTTCGCTCTGTTCACCGCCCTGCTCCACACGGCCGCCTGGGTGATCGCCCACTGGTATGCGCTGGCGGCGGCAGCCGCCGCTGCCTGGGCCGTGAGCGAGGCGGTGGTGCGCCACCTGGCACGCAAGGCCTCGGCCGAGCGGATGGCGCTGGAGCTCGTAGCGGAGCGGCACTTCGACCCCGGCCTGGAGGAGATCTTCCGCCGTGGGGTCCAGCTCGCCCGGGCCTCGACGAGCATGCCGTGGTGGGCGCCGCGCCGCTCCAAAGCCGTACAGATCCGGCTGCGTGCCGACGGCTCCCGTGCGCTGCGCTACCGGATCGAGGGACCCGCCGGCGGCGAACGCCTGCTGTCGATCACTCCCTTCGGGCCGGCCGTCACCGTGCAGCGGGCCCGTCCCCTCGCCGACAAGCCGCGTGAGCATGTGGTGCGGGCGGAGTTCATCCTGCGCGGCAAGCCGACGGCGCCGCTGCGCGAGGTGCCGCTGGACCCGGACCCGTTGCAGCCGCTGATCGATGCCGTGTGCGACCTGCGTACGGAACTGGGTGACCTGGCCGAGGTGCGGCTCGACATCCAGCGCTCTCCCAAGTGGGTGCTGCGTGCGCGCCGTGGGCAGCTGATGGCGGACGCCCGCCGCAAAGAGCGCCGTGAGGCACAGCGCTCCGCCAAGTGGGTGCGCCATGACGCAGGCGAGGACTCCTTCGCCTGGCAGCTGCAGCATCTCATCAGCGGCAAGCCAAGCGGGGGCGGCCGCCGTCTGGTCGTGCCACCGGTTGCGCGCCGAGTGGGTCCCCAGGAGGCGCTGGGCAAGCTCGCTGACGACGACCACCTGGTACGTGTGCAGCTGCTCGTGATGTGCGCGTCGAACACCCAAGGGCGGGCCCAGGCACGGCTCGCGCAGCTGCAGGCCGCCTTCGACGTGTTCGGCGGCGGCTCGCGGTGGGCGATGCGCGGCTGGAGTGTGGGCCCCTGGCGGTTCGGGGCGGACCGCTGGCCCAGCCGGCGCGGTTTCGAGCGCCGTTGGCAGCTGGGGCACTGCCAGCCGCCCCGACCGAACTGGGTACGCCTGGAGGAACTGACCGGCCTGCTCAAGCCCCCCACCGTGCACTGCCGGCTGCCGCTGCTCGCCGCGGACCTGCCCACCTTCGAGTTCGACAACCCCCAGTTGCTGCTGCAGGGCATCTACCGCGCCCCCGACGGCCGCCGGCGCCTGGTCGCCAGCCACGCCGACGAGACGCTGTTCGAAGTCGGCGTGGGCAAGGCGGGCGGCGGAAAGACCGAACGCGCCCTCGCTCAGGCGATCGGCTGGGCGCACGCCGGCGGCGGGCTGATGTTCGTCGACCCGCACCGCGACTCCTGGCCCCGCGCCCTGCCGTTCCTGGCCCACGACACGCTGATGCAGCGCATCGCTCTCATCGACCTCAACGCCCACGGACCCACTCCGCAGGTCAGTTGCTGGAACCCGCTCGGCATGCACCAGGGCCAGCGCGCGCACGAGGTCGTCGAGGCCACCGCCGACACCTTCGCCTCCGCGCTCGGCTGGGACGACGCCAGCGCACCACGCGCGCTGACCATCCTCACCGCCGCCCTGGCCGTGCTGGTCGCCCTCAACGAAACCGCCTGCCAAGCCGGCCAGTGCGAAGCCCAGAGCACCATCTTCCACGTGCGGGCCCTGCTCACCGATCCGCTCTTTCGCAGCGCGGCGCTCGCCGGGGTCCAGGGGCGCCTCGATGAGGAGACCTGCTCCTGGTGGCAGACGGTGTTCCCCACCCTGCCCGCCGACTCCTTCGCCGTGGTCCTCAACCCGATCGCCCGCCTCGCCGCCAACCCCGTCACCCGCGCGTTCCTCGGCCAGCCGGCCGGCGTCTACAACATCCGCGCCGCGATGGACTCGGAAATGATCGTGTGGGTGTGCCCGGGCGGCAACGGGCCCACCGACCGCCTGATCACCGCGCTCCTGGCCCGGGATCTGCTGCGCGCCGTACGCTCGCGCCGCGACAGCCCCGTAAGCCGGCGCGTCCCCTTCCGCGCCTACTTCGACGAGCTCATCACTCTCACCGGGGCAGCCCCGGAAACGATCGCCGCAATGTTCGAGGACTTCCGCAAATACCGCGTCCACGTCCACGGTATGACCCAGCTCCTGGCCCGCCTGCCCACCCCGGTGCGCCTGTCTTTGGTGCAGAACGCCTCCACCCTCGCCTCCACCGCCGGCTCGCAGTCCGCCATCGCCGCCGTCACCGCCGAGTGGGGCGAGCATCCCAGCCCTGCCCATGTCGCCGCCCTGGACCGTTACGAGCACTACATGTCGCTGACCGTTCACGGCCGGCGCGTCGGCCCCGTCCAGATCACCGGCGTGCACCTCGACACCGTCTTCGCCGCGTACGCCCGCCCCCGCCAGAGCACGGCCCTGCTGCGCTCAGCCCAGGCCACGGCCGGCACGGCCCCGCTCGATCAGCTCACGGCCCGAGCCGCCGACCAGCTCGCCCGCGTCAGCCGCTTCCTCACCCAGCACACCCCCGCCCTGCCCACAACGCCCCCCGAACAGAAGGGATACCAGTGACCACTCCCGCGCCCCCTGTACAGGCCAGGCACACTCCCAGCCCTCTCGAACCGCTTCCCCACCAGCTCCTGACCGCACTCGCCCAGCACCGCATGGCGACCACCAGCCAGCTCCATACCCTGTTGCGCCCCCACGCCAGCCGGCAGGCCATCTCCCACCCCCTCAACACACTGCGCCGCCGCCAGCTGGTCGGATACACCGTGCTGGCCCGATCGAACGGAGCCCGCGCCTGGTACCTCACCGGCGAAGGCGCCCGTCTCACCCGTGACTTGCCCGCCCTGCGCGGCCGCCCCCCGTACCCGATCACCACCGCCACGGCTGCCTCGCTGAAAACCCCCCACACGCTGACCGTCGTCCGCACCCACCTGGCCTTCGTCACCGATGCCCGCCGTCACGGCGACGAACACGGCCCCCTCGACTGGACCCCCGAGGTCTCCCACCCGCTCGGCGACGGCGAGCGCCTCATCGCCGACGCGGTCCTGCGCTACACACTCAACCGCGGCGAACAGCGCACCAAGCTGCGGGCGTTCGCCGAGATCGACCGGAGCACCATGGGCAGCGAACGCCTCGCCTCCAAGCTCATCGAGTACGCACGCCTGTGGTCCTGCCAGTCGCAGCCCGCCGGCCGCCGGCACCGCGCGCAAACCCTCGCCGGGCCCGCATGGCTGCGCTGGTACCCCGTCTTTCCCCGGGTGCTGTTCGTACTGACCGGCGCCTCCCGCACCGTCCTGAGCCACCGCATCAGCGACCTGCAGGCCATGACCGCCCAGCATCCGCTCGTCAATGCCCTCGCCCGGCAGGTACCGCTGGGCGCGGCAGTCCTGGACGACCTCGAACTGCGCGGGCCCTCCAGCAGGGTGTGGACGCCCCTCCTGGGCGGCACGCCACGGCCGTGGACCGAGCTGTGACACCAGCAGAGGGTGAAGGAATGTCGCAGCCCTGCAACAGCCCCACAACCCACTCGACTTCACATTAGCGAACAGATAGTTTACGGCTGCACACCGCAAGGGCGGCGGACAACCGTCCCGCCCGAAGAGATATGGGAGAAGCCAGATGAAGCCGGTGAGCAACGCGATTCGCCAGGGCGAAGACAGCTGGAGCCAGACGCCGTCCACCCCGACCCGGTCCGTCAGCCAGGTCGGGGACGCATGGGTACTGCAGGGGGCCGGAGACTACGACCTGACCGACCTCAACGAGTTACGCCGCCGGTTCCCCGACCGGCGAGTCACCCTCGACGCAGACATGATCATCGTCTGGCCGCCCTTCACCCCCGCCGAACCGAACCCGGCACATCACCGCCCGGTCCCCCACTCCGGCACGGAACAGGGGCAGCCGGTCCGTTTCCCCCACCCCATTCCGGCCACTTCACCTCACTCACCCCAGCAGCACCAAGGGCCCCAGCCCCGGCCCGTCACGCACCCCGCACAGGGAGCCGACGCCGCTGAAGCACCGGAACACCCCACAGAAATCCCCTCAATCCGGCCCGCAGCACACCAGCCCACACGCCACGACACCCCGCCGCAGCACCATCACGCACACCTGACCTGCACAGCCAAAAGCCAACACCGGCAGCCGGGTTGACAAACAAACCCTCGAGGCCGCCCGCAGGCATATGCATAGCTTGTCGTTGCGCAAAGGCACTCACCACACAACCGGCCTGCAGCACCACGAGTCCAGCCCACACCCCCCCAGGAAGCAGACGCCCGTCAGGGTGTGCACGCGAGGAGACAGCCGTGACACGCCGGGCACATCGCCCGCCCGTCGCATCCCTCGCACCGCACAGCACCGGCTCCAAGAGCTGCAGCCCCTGCAGCACACGCCAGCCAAGTCACCGCCTGCTTCCCCGCCGCAGACCGCACCGGCCGATCCAGATCACAGCAGCCACTGTCTCGAAAGGATGAGGAATTGAGCAGGCCCCGCGCACGCGCCGACGCCGCACCAAGCAACGTTCACCAGCATCGCGTTGCCCGCCCTGTGGCCCCGCCGCGGGTGTCGGCTCGCAGGCGCCGGCCGGGTGTCATCGCACTGTCGCTCGCACTGATCGGTGCCGGCGGGGCCGGTGCCGCGGTACTGCTGCTCCAGGTCGGCGACCGCACCGAAGTGGTGACCGTGGTGCGCGACGTCCAGGTCGGCCAGGTCCTCACGGAAGGCGACCTGGGCACCGCCTCGATCGCCCTGGACCCCGCGGTCAAAACGGTGCGCAGTGACGACCTGGACCTGGTGGTGGGCCAACGCGCTGCCGTGGAACTCAGACCCGGCTCTCTCCTGGCACCGTCGCAGGTGACGAAAGACTCGCTGGTCAAGACGGGTGAGCAGTTGGTACCGATCGGGCTGGAGCCCAAGCAGATCCCTGCCACCGCGCTGGTACCGGGGCAGAAGGTCCAACTGGTACAGGTGCCGGCCCAGTCGGCGGCGGACACCGGCCAGACACCCCCCGCCGCGCCCCGCACCATCGCCGGGCGGGTCGTGAAGGCCTCGGGAGCCGCGCCCGGCACCGGGATCATGGTGGTTGACGTCGCCACGTCCGCTGCCGACGGCCCCACGGCAGCCGCCTGGGTGGCCGCCGGCACCTTACGTCTGGTCCTCGCCGCTGCGGACGGCAGCTGATGGCTGTCATCGCCCTGGCGGGCTGCAGTGGTGCGCCGGGAGTGACCACGAGCGCACTCGCCCTGCTGCTGTCCTGGCCCCTGGCACCGGGCCGGCGGCTGGTCCTGGCCGAGTGCGATCCGGACGGCGGGGCCGTGCTGCACGGCCTGCTACAAGGCACCCTCGGCGACCGCTACGGACTGCGCAACCTCTCCGTCGCCGCCCGCCAGGGCGACCTCGGCGACGCCTTCTGGCGTCAGCTGATCGATTTGAGCGGCGAGGACGGCGCGCAGGATGCGCCGCGTGACCGGCTGCTGCTTCCGGGCCTCAGCGATCCTTCTCAGGCGGCGAGCCTGGAGCCGGTATGGAAGGCACTGGGGGTCATCTTCCGCGGCATCGACGCCGAGCACGGACACGACGTCCTGATCGACCTGGGCCGAACCGGGGCTTTCGGAGCGTGCGGCGTGCTGGCCGAGCAGGCCGACGCGGTGCTGGTGGTGGTGCGCAATACGCTGCGCTGCCTGCAGGCGGCGCAGGGCCGGGTGCGCGCCCTGCTGGAGCGGGTCGGGGACGTCGGGCTGGTGGTCATCGGTGAAGGGCCGTATCCGGCGGGCGAGGTGCAGCGCGTGCTGCAGGTGCCGGTAGTGGCGAGCCTGCCGTACACGCCGAAGGACGCCCGGGTGCTGTCCGACGGAGCCGAGCAGCCGCGTCACTTCACCAGGTCACCGCTGATGAAGGCCGCCAGGACCAGCGGCACGCTGCTGATGCAGCACGCTGCACTGCGGCGGGCGCGCCTGGATCCGGCCGGCCGGCACGGCGCAGGTCACGGGGTGAACCGTGCGCGGTAAGCCCCTGCACACCGATCCCATCGTCGCCGCGGTTCCCGGCCCGCCCCCGCTGCGGCGGCCGCGGCCGCCGCAGGCGAACGGCAGCCCGCCGGCCGCGCCTGGTGCTGCCTCAAGCAGGCAGCTGCTCGGTGCCGCGGCGCCTCGGGCCAGCGTCGATTACGAGGTCGCCCGGCAGATCGCGGGCCAGGTCGCCAAGCAGCGCGAGGAGTTGCTGAAGACGACGCCCGCGATGGACCGGGCGAGCGAAGAGCAGCGTTGCCTGGACTGGATCAATGAGGCCGTCGCCTTGTGGTCGGACGCTCACGCGATGGGGCCGCAGGCCGATGAGGCATTGCGGCGTGCGGTCTACGACCTGCTCTTCCGGGCTGGCCGGCTCCAGCCGTACTTGGACGACGAGCGGGTCGAGGACATCATCATCCAGGGTCCGGGTGAGGTGTGGCTCGACTACGGCAACGGTGAACGCCGCATGGTCGGCGCGATCGCAGAGTCGGAAGAAGAACTGCTCGAGCTGCTGCGGGAGTTGGCAAGGAGTTCGGGACACAGCGAGCGCACCATCTCCACAGCTCATCCCACCCTGGCGCTGTCCTTGCAGGACGGCTCGCGCCTTCAGGCCATCACCGGACTGGGGCCCATGACATACGCGGTCATCCGCCGTCACCGGGTTTCCCAGGCCGATCTCGACGACCTGGTGCGGCTGGGCACGATCGATCCCATCCTGCGCGAGTTCCTCGGCGCGTGTGTGCGCGCAGAGAAGAACATCATGATCGCGGGAAAGCAGAAGGCCGGGAAGACCACGCTGCTCAGGGCGATGCTCAAGGAGTTCCCTGCCCAGACACGGTTCGCCACCCTGCAGACCGAGGACGAGCTGTTCGCCCACACAAGCGGCCACCACCGCCAGGTCGTCTCCCTGATCGGGCGGGAGTCCAACGGGGAGAAGGACCTCACCGGCCGCGGCGCCGGGGAGGTCACCCTGCTGGATCTGATGCATCCGGCGCTGCGGATGTCGCTGGAGCGGATCGTGGTCGGCGAGGTCCGCGGCCCGGAAGTCGTCGCCATGATGCAGGCGCTCACCAACGGCTCGGGCGGCAACCTGTGCACCATCCACGCGCGTCGCCCGGACATCATCTTTGACCGGATCGCCGAGCTGTATGCGCTCGCCCAGGGCAACCTGTCGGAGCAGCTCGCCTACCGGCAGACAGCAAACGGCCTGGACTTCATCGTGTACGTCGACATGACGGACGAGACGCAGATCGGCGGACGCCGCCACCGTTACGTCTCCCACGTGCTGGAGCTGACCGGGATCGGCGAGTCCGGCCGCCCCGCCACGAACGAGGTCTTCTCCCCCGGGCTGGACTTCGGTGAGCTGCGTGCCGTGCCGCGGATGGACCCCGGCTGCGTCGACGACCTGCGCCGTGTCGGCTTCGACTCGGCGCTGCTGCAGCAGTGCTACGGAGCCTGGCAGGCTCCTTTGCCGCTGAAGGTGAGGGCTGGCCGATGACCTTGCTGTGGGGGCTGTGGTGCGGCATGGCCGTGATGGGCGGGCTGATCGGCGTCGTCGCGGGCCTGGTGGGTACGACGGCGCCGCGCCGGGCTCCGCTGCGGCAGCGGTGGCAGGCCTTGCGCGCCGGAAAGGAAAGGGGTGCTCAGGCCCGGCTGCGGCAGCGGACCCTGACAGGTGCGTCCGTGCTCGTGTTCGCGCTCGTGTGGCTGGTCTCGGGAAACTTTGTGGGCGGTGCGCTGCTGGGCACGGCGGTGATCGGTGTGCCCTGGCTGATCGCCCCCGCTTACAGGGCGCAGGAACGCATCGGCCAGCTGGAGGCCTTGAGTGAGTGGACTCAGCGTCTGGCCGGCCTGCTCCGGCTCGGCATGGGGGTGGAACAGGCGATGATGACCAGCCGCAAGGGCGCGCCGGACGAGCTCGCCACGCAGATCACCAATCTGTCCGACCGGCTGCGTCTGGGCTGGCGGCCGGAGCCGGCGCTGCGTGCCTTCGGTGACGAGCTGGACGACGTCACCGCGGACAAGGTGGTCGCAGCCCTGTTGCTGTCGGTCAACGACCGCGGCCCCGGTCTGGCCCAGGCCTTGGAGGATCTGGCGGGCACCGTCCGCGAGGAGGTCGCAGGCAAGCGGAAAGTCGAGGCGGACAGGGCCAAGTCCAGGACGACGGTGCGGTGGATGACCTTCATCACCGCGGGCATCGTGGTGGCCGGGTTCTTCGTGCCGTCCTACACCGCGCCGTACGCCACGCTGCTCGGTCAGCTCGTCCTCGCCCTCGCGACAGCCGGCTTCATCGGTGTGCTCGCCCTGATGCGGCAGCTGGGCCTCTTCCGCCGCATTCCCCGCTTTTTGATCACCGACGCTGCGAGCACGGTCCGGCTGCCCGCACCGACACCAAAGGCGTCCGCCGACGCCGCCGGCCGCGCGCAGGAAGGACTCCCGTCGTGAACCTGTTTCCCGCCGTGGCGGCCGGCACTGCCGCCGGCGCAGGTCTCGCCTTGCTGATGCGTGAACTCCTTGCCTTCCAGCCCGCGTTGGGGCCCGCTCTCACCCGCAGCGCACCGGCCACGCTCGCCGCCGCCGTGCAAGCGGAGCCGGAGCGCGAGGAGCGGTGGGGACGGTGGCTGCTGGAGCGCCTGGGCCGTGTGCCCGGTGTGAGGATCCCGGCGACGGACTTGGCGCTGCTGGGGCAGGGCCCGGGCCAGTTCATGCTGAAGAAGACGGCGCTGGCCGGGCTCGGGCTGCTCTGCCCGGTGATCGCCGCCATTCCGTGGATCATTGCAGGGGTCTCCCTGCCGTTCTATGTGCCGGCCGCCGTCGGACTCCTGCTGGCGGGAGTGCTGTTCCTCACTCCCGATCTGGCGGTACGCGACCAGGCCAAGCGGGCCCGGCAGGAGTTCCTGCACGCGCTGTCCGCCTACCTGGACCTGGTCGCGCTCAAGCGGGCCGCCGACGCCGGTCCCGCACAAGCTCTGGAAAAGGCCGCCGATGTCGGCCGCGGCTGGCCCTTCCTGTACCTGCAAGGGGCACTGCGTCGGGCCCGGCTGGAGAAGATTCCCCCGTACCAGGCGCTCAGCGAACTGGCCGCCGCGTACGACCTGCCCGTCCTGGACGACGTCGCCGACATCATGCGGGGCTCGGCCACCGACGGTGCTGCCGTCTACAAAGCTCTGCGGGCCCGCAGCGCAGCGCTCAGCAGCGAGCTGCTGGCCGATCAAGCCGCAGAAGCCAATGCCGCCAGCGAGAAGATGACCGCTCCGGGAGCCCTGCTCGCCGTGCTGGTCATGCTCTTGATGGCCTTCCCTGCGGTGATCCGCATGCTCACCGTGTGACCTCACCCCTCGGTCCAAGCCGTTGACCCTCATGTGGAGGAGCCCCATGAAACACACCGCAATGCGTTTACACAGGGCGCTGGCCGGCGCGGCGCAATGGGCGGCTGCGCGGCTGGAAGAAGGCCGGCAGGAACGGGCCCGCCGCCCCGACAGCGGTGACATCAGCATCACCACCGTCATCATCTGGGTGGCCGCCGTCGCCGGCGCCGTGCTGATCGCCGGGACCATCGCCATCGTGGTCGGCAAGTACAACGGCAAGCTCTCCGGGCTGTGATGCAGCCGCTGAAGTACTGGTGGCAGCGGCGCAGCGGTGACGACCGCGGTGACGCCTCCCTCCAGATGGCGATCGTCTTCCCCTTCGTGCTGCTGACCACGGTGGCCGTCATCCAGGCTTCGATGTGGTACTACGCACGCCAGATCGCCCTGACAGCTGCTCGCGAGGGCCTCACTGCGGCCCGCTCCTACCAGTTGGGCCCGGCCGAGGGCGCGGCTAGGGCACGGCAGGTGCTCGGGCGCACGGCAGGCGACAGCCTGCTCGGCTACAGCGTTTCGGTCAGCAGCGACGGCCAGCGGGTGCGGGTGCACGTATCGGGCACGGCCATGTCGATGATCCCCGGCGTCTCGGGCCTGCAGGTGACCCAGTCGGCTTCCGGCCCTGTGGAGCGCTGGACGGAGCCGGCCGAATGAACGCCTTGCACCGCGCGCCCCGACGGGTTCGCAGGCTCGGTGGTGACGAGGGCAGCGCCGCCGTCGAAGCAGCCGTCATCGTCCCCTCGCTGATCATGTTTGTGTGTCTGGCCATCGCCGGAGGACGCCTGGTCACGTCAGGGGCGAAGATCGACGCCGCAGCGCAGGACGCCGCACGGCAGGCGTCCTTGCACCGCACGGCGGCGGCCGCCCACCGCGGTGCGCACGCGGCGGCCGAGGAATCCCTCCACGACCAGGGCATCGCCTGCGCCTCGACATCCGTCAGCGTCAACGCCAGCGCCCTGAGCGTGCCGGTCGGCCAGGTAGGCACCGTCACCGTGACCGTGACGTGCACCGTCAACCTGTCGGATCTGCTGCTGCCCGGCATGCCGGGGACCCGCACGCTCACCTCGACCGCCACCTCGGTGGTGGACCAGTACCGGCAGCGAGGTGGGTGATGTCCGTGCGGCAGCCCGGAGCGAACCGCACTGCTCGAGGTGACCGGGGAGGTGTCACCGTGTTCGTCGCCGTGTGCGTGCTTGCACTGATCGCCGTCATCGGTGTCTCCGTCGACGGCGGCAGCAAAATGCGCGCCCTCGATCGCGCCGACTACATCGCCGGCGAGGCAGCCCGGGCCGGCGGACAGGCCATCGCCCCCGCCGAGGCCATCACCGGCCGCGCGATCGTCGTGGACGCGCAGGCCGCCCAGGCTGCCGCCCTGGCCTACCTGCGCTCCGCAGGCACCGCCGGGACGGTCAGCGTGTCCGACGACGGCACAACCCTCACCGTCACCGTCACCGGCTCCTGCAGCACGACGTTCCTGTCGGCGGTCGGCATCGGCTCGCTGCCGGTGACGGGCCAGGGCAAGGCCACCCTCCTGCACGGCGTCACCGCACCCGACGAAGGAAACTGATGCGCCCCACCCACTCCCCCGCCGCAGCAGCCGGCCGCACCCTGGGCCGGGTCATCACAGCCACTCTGAGTCTGCTGGTCCTGGCCGCCGCGCTCGCCGGGCTGCCCCTGCTGCTGATGTGGGCCACCCCCGTCATCTGGGCCTCCACCCACGACGACCTCACCCACCTGCTCGACCGGCAGGACACCGCCGCAGCCTTCCTGCTGCTGCTCGTCGCGGCCGGCTGGGCGGGCTGGGCCCAGTTCGCGTTCTGCACGGCAGGCGAACTGATCGCCCAGCTGCGGGGTCGGACCTGGCACGCCCCGCGGGGCCTGGGCACCTCGCAGCGCACTGCGGCCCTGCTGATCGGCAGCATCCTGGTGCTGCTGCCCGCGAGTTCGGCGCTGGCTTTCGATGCCCAGGCCGCACCGGCCCCCACCGCAGCCCGCCTGCCCGGCACAGACGAGGCCCACCAGGTGGCCGAAGCCGCTCAGGTCTCAGCGTCCGATCCCGGCGCGCCAGCGCAACGCACCTCGTACACGGTGCGTGAGAGGCGGCCGGCCGAAAGCCTGTGGGGCATCGCGCAACAGCAGCTGGGGGACGGCGAGCGGTGGCGGGAGATCGCCGCCCTGAACGAGGGCCGCATCATGGCGGACGGCCAGGTGTTCAAGGCCAACGGTTTCCTGCGGCCGGGATGGCAACTCGACATGCCCGCCACCCCAGCAGCCGGCTCCGTCCGTGCGCAGCTGGGTGAAGGCGCTGCCTCGTCTGCTGCCGACGCGGATGTGGTCGTCACCGTCCACTCGGGCCAGTACCTGTCGACGATCGCGCAGGAGGAGCTCGGCGATGCCAACGCATGGCCGCAGCTGTTCGAGGCCAGCCGGGGCGAGCCCCAGCCGCACGGTCTGCCCGTGATTGCCGACCCCGACGTGATCTATGCGGGGCAGCAGGTCACGGTGCCCGGCGGCCAGCACGGCCGACTGCCGGACGACGGCCCGGCCGGCAGCCAGGAGCGCACTCCGCCAGCCGCCCCCAAACCGGGCACCGGCACGGGGGACGAGCACACACCCCTGCCCAGCCAGGAGACGCAACCCGCGCCGCATCCCCCGTCCCCCAGCACGTCGGGCAGCCTGCCGCCCCGGCAGCCAGGCAAGCAGCAGAGTTCCCCCTCCGCAGCGGCCCCCGCCACGCCCCGGCCCGGCGCCGGCGCTCCTTCGCCCGCCGCTTCCGCCCCTGAGCCGTCCGGCGCCGCTGCTTCCCCGGCCTCCCCAGCGCCCGCGCCCTCCGCTGCGGATCCGTCGGACACTGCGCTGAGCCTGCGCCGTGTTCTTGGCGCCGGGGCCCTGCTGGCCGCCGCCGTCACCAGCGCGCTCGCCCTGCGCAGGACACTGCAGCGCCGCCGCCGCAAACCCGGCGAGACGATCACCATCACCCCACAGACCTCTGCTGCAGAGGCCCAGCTGGCGGCGGCCTGCGAACCCGACGCAACAGCCCGGCTCGACAGGGCACTGCGGACCTTGGCCCACACGCTGGAACAGCAGAGCAACCCGGCCGGCCTGCCCCGCCTGCGGGCCGCGCAGATCGGCTCGCGCACGGTGCAGGTGCTGCCCGAAGACCTCACGCAAGAGCCGCAGCCACCCTTCACGGCAGGGCAGGACGGCTGGTGGACCCTGGCAGCAGACGCCGCCCTTCTGGAGGAGGACACCGCCCGCCAGATACCGGCGCCCTACCCGGCCCTGGTCACCATCGGCCACACCACCGCAGGCGACCTCCTGCTGCTCAACCTTGCCCAGATGCCCGCCGTACTGCTGGACGGCAACCCCGTCCACATCACCGAGATGTGCACCTCACTCGCCCTCGAGCTGGCCATGAGCCCCTGGGCCAGCAACGTCGAGATCGTCACGATCGGTTTCGGCGAAGACCTGCCGCAACTGCTGCCCACCGCACGGATCGCCCACATGCGCCAGGCCACACACGCGCTGCGCGATCTGAGCGAACGGCTGCTGGAAGCCCACCAGATGCCCGACGCCCGCCACCAGCCCTACCTGCTGCTGTGCGCATCCGCACTCGACGCCGACACAGCCTGGGAGTTCGCCGAGGTCATCGACAAAGCGGCAGCCGTACCCGTCACCCTCATCGCACCCGCGGCCACGGCGGCCGCACACTTCCCCCACGCGGACATCGTCAACGCCTCGCTCGACGAACCGCAGCATCTCGACCACCTCGGCACCGAGATCACGGTGCAACGCCTGGCTCACGCCGCGTACCTTCAGATCACCACCGCGCTGAAGGTGTCCGCACAACCGGCTCATCCCGCCCAAGGCCCCTGGCAGGACGTTCCCGACGAACCCGAGAACAGGCCCCCGCACAGGCACCACGGGCCGCAGGAACCCGCCGTTCCCGCTGCCGACACCACCCCCAGCCCCGCGCCGGCCCAAGAACTGAGCACCGTCTTCCCGGCGCTGATCGGCGCCACCACCGACCCGGCCGGGCTGCGTCTTTCGACCGCCGGCCACGCCCCGGCCGAGGCAACACCCACGGCAGGCACCGCCCCGGCTGCACCCCCGGACACGGAGGTGGGTGAGGTCCCCGACCTGCACGCACCCGAGATCCGCGTTCTGGGCCCGGTCCAGGTCACCGACGTCGCCAGCACCGGCCACGGCCCCCGAATGGCACAACTGGCCGCCCTGCTCTACTTCAGACCCGGACGCAGCGCGGATGTCCTGTGCTGCGACATGGACCCCTTAAGCCCCTGGTCACCGAGCACCCTCAACGCCCGGATGCACGACCTGCGCCGCTCCCTGGGCAACGACCCCACAGGCCACCCCTACGTGCCCCGCCGCAAATCCGCTCAGGATCCCTACCGCCTCGCCCCCGGCGTGCGCTGCGACTGGAGCCGCTTCCTGCACCTCGTCGAACACGCACTCCCCCAGGGCCCAGCCGGCCTGCCCCAACTGGAAGAGGCACTCGAGCTGGTACGCGGCAAGCCCTTCGGAGGCAGACCCCTGCCCTGGGCCGAACCCAGCCAACAGGAAATGATCACGCGCATCATCGACACAGCCCACACCGTGGCCAACTACCGCACCGCTACGGGCCCCCACCACGACCTCAGCGCCGCACGCCAGGCCATCACGACCGGACTCGACGTCGACGACACGGCAGAACTGCTGTACCGCGACTGGCTCCGGATCGAACACGCAGCAGGCAACCGGCAAGGCCTGCACACCGCCATCACTCGCCTCCAACACATCAACCGGAGGCTGGACTGCTCCCTCGAACCGGAAACCGAAGACCTCATCAACACCCTCCTGAACCCCGGCAATCAGCCATGACCCCACCCGCCATGCACACCGTTCGCCGCCCTGCACCCCTCACCCGGACGCCCCGCATCCCGGCCGTCTTACCCACTGACAGCCACCCGACCCGGCTCCACCGCACAACGGCACACCACCAGCAGCGGGCCTCCCGGCCCTCCCACGCCCCCCTCCCACCCAGCACACCCATCCGCGTTCTTATCGGCGTGGTCGTGACCGGCGCCGTGATCATCGCCGGCATCGGCTTCGCCGGTTCGTACGCGGCCGTCCGGGAGCTGGCCATCGAGAAGGGCTTCGGGAACTTCTCGTACGTGTTCCCGATCGGCATCGACGCGGGTATCTGCGTCCTGCTGGCCCTGGACCTGCTGCTGACCTGGATCCGCATCCCGTTCCCGCTGCTGCGGCAGACGGCCTGGCTGCTGACGGCGGCGACGATCGCCTTCAACGGCGCGGCGGCCTGGCCGGACCCGCTGGGCACGGGCATGCACGCGGTGATCCCGATCCTGTTCGTGGTGGCCGTCGAGGCGGCCCGGCACGCGATCGGCCGGATCGCCGACATCACGGCGGACAAGCACATGGAGGGCGTGCGCATCACGCGCTGGCTGCTCTCCCCGCTCCCCACCTTCCTGCTGTGGCGCCGGATGAAGCTGTGGGAGCTGCGCTCCTACGACCAGGTGATCAAGCTGGAGCAGGAACGTCTCGTCTACCAGGCGAGGCTGCGCTCGCGCTTCGGCCGTGCCTGGCGCCGCAAGGCCCCGGTGGAGTCGCTGATGCCGCTGCGGCTGGCCCGCTACGGCGTCCCGCTCGCGGAGACGGCCCCGGCGGGGCTGGCGGCGGCGGGCATAGAGCCGCCCGTGCTCCCCGCGGCCCAGGTGACGGCGGCCGTGCCCCAGCAGCAGCTGGCGGCGGCCGACCCCGGTATCCGGGCCGTCGAGGCGGCTCCCGCGGCGCAGCAGCCAACCTCGGCCCTGCCTAAATCAGGCGTGCAGACTGCCGGCCCAACCTCGCAGTCCCCTCAACCTCCACCGCCTACGGTGAATCCCCGTCTCGCTACAGCCAGCACAACCGCCTCCCACCCGGGGCGACAGGCGACAACCAAGGAACCCCGTTCATCAAGAGGCTCGGACAACATAACTCCCGGCCGTCATGACGCTCACCCGCATCCTTGCCCCACCACAAGCCCCAACCACAACCCAAAGAGCGCACCTGCCCAGCCCGCGCCACGAGCCCAGCAGCGGTCCGTCAGAGCCACCCTCACCGAGGCTGCACTGTCGGACGGGCAACCCGCAAAGCCCACATGCCCAGCCGCCGCAACGGCCCACGACTCTCGTCCCAGTACCGCCGCCGCCAGGCCACGGCTCACCACCGTCGACCGCTACTACCGCGTCTGGGTCGACTTCTACCACCAGCACCACCGCTACCCCGATGCCGCTGAACTCTCCGCCCATCTCGCCGACCAAGGTGTCCTGGACCGCAGCCAGCAACCCATCAAACCGAAGTCCCTCTCGCGCTACCTTCTCCAGTTCCGCCTCTACACCACATGGGCCAAGCACCGCGCCACCACCCATACGCCTGACCTGGGCCGCATCGCTCAGGAACTCGCCAGCCAAGGCATCACCGCCCAGTACAACAAGCCTCTCCGCCCCCATCACTTCAACCTCCACCTGCGCACCTTCGAACAACGCTGGCGAGCCCTCAATCTCGACGACACCTGATCCGGTAAAGGCCCTGTGGCTGGTGGTCTGGCTGCGGAATCGCCCTCGAGGTCTTCAGGACGCTCAACCGTCCAGCGGCTCACGGCGAAGTCGAGCCGATGGAGGATTCCGCAAAGACGGGGCCTCTGCGTGCGAAGGATGTGTATAGGTTGTAGCGGGCTCCATGCTCGGGCGGTACAGGACGTCGTAGTCGCGGTGAAAGCGGTTGGCCTCCGCTGCGGATCCGCTCAGCCGATGCAGCCAGAACCCGTAGGCCACCGACATCATCTGATTTTGCGTCAGGTGAAGCTGCCATCGCCTGCCACCTCGATCGTATGCGGCCGTACGCACCTGCTCGGCAAGGCCCTGCGCTGGCGGCATTCTCAACTGGCCGGCCAGGGCAACGAACACTCGCAGCGCTGCCATCTGCGACGGCGCCAGCTCTACCAACCGCTGTCCCGACTCAAGCTCTGGCTTGCACGCTGCCGGGCTCGGTCTGACACCGGCATACGCGAGAAGATCGTGTCCGGTAGCCGACAAACACACCGCCCAGCGCACCGGACGCCCTTCCCATGCCGACAATTCCGCGCGGGTCTCCCGGTCAGCCGTCTCGACCAGGCCCTCCCTCGCCAGGGAACGCGCACTCCGCTGCAACGACGGTGCCGCCACATCCAGCACCCACCCGTGCTCAGCCTTCTCCTCATGCGCCCACACGCTCCTGAGGATCTCGAGCGTCCTGTCTCCGTGCACCGCCAGCCACCCCATAGCGTCATCGCGACCCGCCCGGGCCGGCCTTCCGTTCCCATATGAGGGTGGCCCACCACCTGAGGGACGCAAGACGTTCACTGCCGCTCTCATGCGATCGTGTGACTTGCGCTCCGTGCGGGCCAGCGAACCCAAATGCGGGCACCCGCACACAATGCTCCGCCGACAACGGCGCCGGCTCGTCGAGCATGCCCTCCAGAAGACCGAAGCTGCGCCCACATTGCCCCAACGGGCCCGTGCAGGCCATTCTCAGCCACACGACAGGGAACTGTGCGACCCTCTTCCGTACTATCGCTACAACAAAGATGTGCGCCAGTAACTGCCTCCACCTCCGCGACAGCAGGCAGAAAAGCAAGAACCTTCGACTTAGCGCACGCCACGGACTTGTTGCACCCGCGGCTGCGCCACCCGGGAAGAGTGTGAGCATCATGTCCGAAACCACTGCCCAGACAACCGAGTTGACTTCCCACTACAGCGCTCAAGTAGCCGGCGACCTGGAACGCAACGTCAAGGAACAGGACCGCCTCAGCGCAGAGATCGAGGCGCTGCAGGCTCAGCTCGCCGCCCTGCGGCACGACCAGAGTGTGCTGGTGAACCTGCAGCAGGCCCTCGGCGTGACGGCACCCAGTGCATCTGCAGCCAAGCCGGTCAAGGCGGTGCCCGCCCCTCGCAAGAAGGCTGCCGCAGCCTCCGCGACAGCCAAGCAGGCAAAGTCCGACAAGCCTGCTCCCGCGAAGAAGCGCACCGGCAAGAAGACCGCCACCGCGGCGCCCGCCCCGCAGCGTGCCCTGCCCAAGCTGGTGGACCTTGTGCGGGAACACCTCTCCAGCCAGGACGGCCCTCGCTCGGCCGCCGAAGTCTCCACCCTGCTGAGCCAGCAGCATCCCGAACGCGCTGTGAAGGTCACCGTAGTACGCAACGCGCTGGAAGGGCTCGTGGCCAAGAACCAGGCCCAGCGCACCAAGCAGGGAACATCCGTCTTCTACACCGCCGCCGAGACCTCCGCGCCCACAGCAGGCGAGCAGACACCGCAGAGCAACGCGTAAGGCCTGAAGCGCTCGGCTGACTGTTCCACGTGAGCGCCACGGGGGCAGCTCACACATCCTGCCCGCGGCTGCGGGGACCGCGAGCAGGGTTGCGCGTGACAGGCTTTGAGCAGCGGGAACGCGAGCCTCAGTCAGCTACGGCCGCCGTTCGTGCAGAGGACTCACTGCCCAAAGCCGATATCGCGAGTTGCAGACTATGTACGTTCGCGAGCCGGCACAGCGTTTACTCGAGCGGTTGTCTGTCGTCCGGGACGCAGGCCGAGAGAGGTTGTCGTGAAACTGCGTGCCCACCAGGTCGAGGCCGTCGATGCCATCGTGCGGGGCTTGGACTCTCCTGCAGGCGGGGTTCCGGTGAACGGCCTGCGGGGGCAGGTTCATGCTGCGTGCGGGACCGGAAAGACCCTCATGGCTGCTGCTGCAGCGCGACGGATCGTGCCCCGTGGGCGGGTACTGGTTCTGGTGCCGACCCTGGATCTCCTGGTGCAGACGGTGAAGGCATGGCACGAAGCCGGGCACAAAGGAGCGGCTGTTGCCGTGTGCTCGCTCCAGGACGAACCGGAACTGTGGAACCTCGGAGTGCGGTGCACCACGAATCCAGTGCAGCTGGCACTGTGGCATGGCCACGGCCCAGTGACCATCTACGCCACGTACGCGTCACTGGGGGTGCTGGCCGAGGCGTTCGAAGGCGTATACGGACAGCAGTTGGCGCCCGTCGACCTGGCAGTAGTCGATGAGGCACACCGCACGTCCGGCTCGATGGGTAAAGCGTGGGCGGACATCCATGACCAGAGCGTCATCCCAGCCTGGCGGCGGCTCTACATGACGGCGACGCCGCGGATCTGGGAGGAGCAGCTGAGCCGGGAGGTAGCCGAGGGGGTGCGGGATCGACTGCCGCGGGAAATGGCAGCCTCTATGGATGACGAAGCGGTGTTCGGGCCCGTCCTGTACAAGCTCAGTTTGGCGTCTGCCATCTCGCGTGGGCTGCTGGCGCGCTATCAGATCCTTGTGCTGGAACTGCAGGACCCGATCGTCACCCCTGCACTGTTGATGGGTGAAAAGCGGCGCAGTGAAGAGGTGCGCGGCCAGCGGATTGGGTCCTTGCAGGCGGCTCTTCTGCACGCGATGGCGCGGCACAACCTGTCTACGTGCATCACCTTCCACCACCGGACGATGGAGGCACAGGCCTACGCGGAGGGACTCGAACATGTGGCAGCGAAGCTGCATGCCGAACGGCCGACGGAGTACCCGTCGCGCCTTTGGGCGGGCTGGCTGTGCGGTGAGCACCCCCCTGAGCGCCGGCGCCAAGTAATGGCCGGCTTCGGGTCCACGGCACAGCGGGCTGTGCTGTCTAACTGCCGTGTCCTCGGGGAAGGGGTGGACATCCGGGCCGTAGACTCCGTCGCGCTGCTGGACCCAAAAGGGGCCCCGCATGACATCGTCCAGGCCATCGGACGCGCGCTCCGCCAAAAGCCGGGGCAGGGAAAACTCGCCTCACTGATCGTGCCCGTTTTTCTCCAGCCGGGAGAGACGCCGGAGGACATGTTCACCTCCGGGTCGTACCGCCCCTTGGTGAGGGTGTTGGAAGGTCTGCGCGCTCACGACGAAGAGGCTGTCGAGTTGCTCGCGATTCCCCAGGAGCCGCAGAAGGATGCGGCGGAGCCCTCTGTCTCTATCGGGCCGCCGCCTCAGGATGGCGAGGAGGAATCCCGCCTCCTGCTTCGGTTCGCGGCGCCACGGGACCCGGTGATGGTTGCGGACTGGGTGTCGTTCAACGTGATCGATACCGAGAAGCAGGACTGGGCGCGCGGCTGGGCGAAGCTGAGGACGTTCGCCGAGCGCCAGTGCCACGCGCGGGTCCCGTACGGGCACAAGGAGGGCGCCTACCCGCTCGGACAGTGGGTCGCAGAGCAGCGACGGGCCTACGGAGCCGGGCAGATGAGCGGTCAGCGGGCCCGCCGGCTCGAGCAGCTGGGGATGGTGTGGTCGCCGGCGGATGAGCGGTTCCAGGAGAACCTCGAGGCCGCCAGGGCGTACTACGAGCAGCACTGGACGCTGTGCGCGCCTAGGCCGGCCACAGTGCTGGACCGGCCGGTGGGGCAATGGCTCAGCAATTTGCGGCGCCCCGGTGCGCTGGATGGCCACCCCGATTGGAAGGCCGCGCTCGAGGCCGTGGACGAGGACTGGAACCCGGCATGGCCGGCGGAGTGGCAGCGGCACTACGCCGCACTGCGGGAGCTGGTGCGCGATGAGGAGGGCCGGGCGGAGGTGCTGCCCGGGTTCACGGTCCACGGCATGGACATCGGGAAGTGGCTGGCCCGGCAACGTAAGCCCGAGGTCTGGCAGGCCCTTCACAACGGGCAGCGCGAGCGCCTGGAGCGGCTCGGCATCACGCCGCTCGTCGAGGAGCCGGAGACGCCCGTGAAGCCGTCCACGGCGCTCGTGAGTGCCTTCGAGCGGGGCGTTGCAGCCCTGGCGCAGTACAAGACCCGGGAAGGGCACCTGACAGTGCCCAGGGCTCACGTAGAGCGGCTGGAGGACGGCACGGAGGTCAAGCTCGGAGTGTGGATCATGAACCAGAAGGGCCGCCGCGCGAAGCTGACGGCCGATAAGCTTCACCAGCTCGCCGACCTCGGACTGGAGTGGGCGTAGTCGTGTGAGATTCAGCGGGTGGTGTTTTCGGCGCGCATCATGCGGCGCAGTCCGGTGCGGGCGGCGGCGAGGTCTTCCTCTAGTGAGGCGGTGTGGCCACGGAGGACGGCGTTTTCTTCGGTGGCGTGCTGGAGCTGGTCGGCAAGCTGATGGTTGTGGTGGGTCAGTTCCTCAATGCGGGTGGTCAGGTCGGGGGCGTGGAGGGTGTCGAGCTGCTTTCCTTCGTGACGCGTTGCAATCTTGATGGTGCGCCCTTTCAACGTGTGAGCAACGCGGTCACACTTCCGGCACCCAGTCAAGAAACCCAGAAGCAGTGAACTCGCCGAGCGTGGAAAGGCGTTCAATGCCCTGACCCGAGGCGTCCACGCCGTCACCGAACACGCCGACGCTCTGCTGAAGGTCACCTTCAGGCCCTACGCCGGGTCAGCCTCGGCGTTCTAGCGCTCACACGCCGGCAGGACCCTCGGCTCCACGCGCCAGGAAGCGGACAGGTCCAGCACGATGCCGTGATCATGTTCTCCTGACCGCCGGCCATGCATCGCCGGCGCCGGCCTCGGCGAGGATGCTGCGGGTGTCCGGGCTGTAGCGCGCGGCGGCGGTCTCGGCGTGGCGCAGGTAGCCGGAGTACACGCCCGTGTAGCCGAGGCTGAACGTCTCGCGGTCCGTCCGTACCTCGCGACCCGGCGGCACCTTTCGCGGCCGTCGGCCCAGCAGGTGGACAGATACCGACGCCGGTCGATCAGCGTCCGCGCCGCCTGAACGAGACCGAACGGCGGGCGGTGTTCGCCTGCGTGAGGGCCAAGCCCTTCGGAAACCTTGTCGATACGTCCTGACAAAGCTATTGACATCACCCCGGTACCATTTCATAGTACCTGCACTAGCGCGCGCTAGTAACGCGCTCTAGACGGTCAGCAAGGCGGCATCACCCACAGCTGCCCCAGACAAACCTTCTCTTCTGCCGCACAGGTCACCCCGAAACCGACCGCCAGACCAGCAAGGCAGCGACCCAGATTCCCACCATGCGCACAGTGAGGTGCAAGGGACATGCACAGATACCACCGAGCCGCCGCTCTCACCGCCGCCGTACTGGCCGGCACCCTGTTCGCCGCAGGCTGTTCCAGCAGCTCCGGCGGCAAAAAGTCCGAGGAGAGCGCCGCCGGCGTCTCGGCGGGCAAGGCGAGCACTCCCCGGATGACCGTCGCCATGGTCACCCATGCCTCTCCCGGCGACACGTTCTGGGACCTCATCCGCAAGGGCGCCCAGGCCGCCGCCGCCAAGGACAACATCAAGCTCGTCTACTCCAGCGACCCCAGCGCCGGGAACCAGGCCAACCTGGTCCAGAACGCCATCGACCAGAAGGTCGACGGCATCGCCCTGACCGCCGCCAAGCCCGACGCCATGAAGGACGTCATCGCCAAGGCCAACGCGGCCGGCATCCCCGTCGTCGGCTTCAACTCCGGTGTCAACGACTGGAAGAAGCTCGGCATGCTCGAGTACTTCGGCCAGGACGAGAACATCGCCGGCCAGGCCTTCGGCGCACGCCTCAACACCCTCGGCGCCAAGCACGCCCTCTGCGTCATCCAGGAACAGGGCCAGGTCGCCCTGGAGGCCCGCTGCGCCGGTCTGAAGAAGGGCTTCAGCGGCAAGACCGACATCCTGTACGTCAACGGCACCGACATGCCGTCGGTGAAGTCGACCATCACCGCCAAGCTCAGGGCCGATTCCTCCATCGACCAGGTCGTCACGCTCGGCGCCCCGATCGCGCTGACCGCCGTCCAGTCGCTCTCCGACGCGGGCAGCAAGGCGAAGATCGCCACCTTCGACCTCAACAAGGACCTGGTCAAGGCCGTCCAGGATGGCACCATCGAGTTCGCCGTCGACCAGCAGCCCTACCTCCAGGGCTACCTCGCCGTCGACGCCCTCTGGCTGTACAGGACCAACGGCAACTTCAGCGGCGGCAGCACCGCCCCGGTCCTGACCGGCCCCGCCTTCATCACCAAGGACAACGCCGACTCCGTCGCCGCCTTCGCCGCCAAGGGAACCCGGTGATGAGCACGGCCCAGCACGCCGAGCCGGCGGTGACCACACCGCCGGCCCCCGGCCCCGCGAAGGAAACCGACGGGCGGACCCGACAGCGCCCCCTGGCCGTACGCCTCCTCGCCCGCCCCGAGGTGGGAGTCTTCCTCGGCGCCGTCGCCGTGTTCGTCTTCTTCCTGATCACCGCGCCCCCGGTGCGGGACGGCAGCTCGATGGCGAACGTCCTGTACCAGTCCTCGACCATCGGGATCATGGCGCTGCCGGTCGCGCTGCTGATGATCGGCGGCGAGTTCGACCTGTCGTCCGGTGTCGCGGTGATCACCTCGGCGCTGACCGCGTCGATGCTCGCCTACCAGTTGAGCATGAACATCTGGGTCGGTGCGATCGCGGCCCTGATCGTGTCCCTCGCGATCGGCTTCCTCAACGGCTGGCTGGTGGTCAGGACCGGACTGCCCAGCTTCCTGATCACGCTCGGCACCTTCCTGATCCTGCAGGGCGTCAACCTCGCGATCACCAAGCTGGTCACCGGGAACGTCGCCACCGACGACATCAGCGACATGGACGGCTTCGACCAGGCCAAGAAGGTCTTCTCGTCATCCTTCGACGTCGGCGGCGTCGACGTGAAGGTCACCGTGGTGTGGTGGCTCGGCTTCGCCGTGCTCGCCACCTGGGTGCTGCTCCGTACCAGGTACGGCAACTGGATCTTCGCCGTCGGCGGCAACAAAGACAGCGCCCGGGCCGTCGGTGTCCCGGTGACCTTCACGAAAATCTCACTGTTCATGCTGGTCGGCTTCGGCGCCTGGTTCGTCGGCATGCACCAGCTGTTCACCTTCAACACCGTCCAGTCCGGCGAGGGCGTGGGCCAGGAGCTGATCTACATCTCGGCCGCGGTAATCGGCGGCTGTCTGCTGACCGGCGGCGCCGGATCCGCGATCGGCCCGGTCTTCGGGGCGTTCATGTTCGGCATGGTCCAGCAGGGCATCGTCTACGCCGGCTGGAACCCGGACTGGTTCAAGGCCTTCCTCGGCGTGATGCTCCTCGGCGCCGTCCTCATCAATCTGTGGATCCAGCGCTCGGCAACCCGGAGGTGACCGACCCGATGACAACCACCAACGAGGCCATGCGCAACAAGACCGCACCGGAGGGCCCGGCGCCTCAGGACGCCAAGTCGGTCGTCGAGCTGAAGGGCACTGGAAAGTCCTACGGCAACATCCGGGCGCTGCACGGCGTCGACCTTAAGGTCTCCCCCGGCCGGGTCAGCTGTGTGCTCGGCGACAACGGCGCAGGCAAGTCGACACTGATCAAAATCATCTCGGGGCTGCACCAGCACACCGAGGGCGAGTTCCTCGTCGACGGCCGCCCCGTGCGTTTCTCCACCCCCCGCGAGGCGCTCGACGCCGGTATCGCCACCGTCTACCAGGACCTGGCGACGGTTCCGCTGATGCCGGTGTGGCGCAACTTCTTCCTCGGCTCCGAGATGACCAAGGGCTCCTGGCCCCTGCGCCGTCTCGACATCGAGCAGATGAAGAAGACCGCCGACCACGAACTGCGCGAGATGGGCATCGTCCTCGACAACCTGGAACAACCCATCGGCACCTTGTCGGGGGGCCAGCGCCAGTGCGTGGCCATCGCCCGCGCCGTGTACTTCGGCGCACGGGTGCTCATCCTGGACGAGCCCACCGCCGCCCTCGGCGTCAAGCAGTCCGGCGTCGTCCTCAAGTACGTGGCCGCCGCCCGCGACCGCGGACTCGGCGTCATCTTCATCACCCACAACCCCCACCACGCCTACATGGTCGGCGACCACTTCAGCGTCCTGCGCCTCGGGACCATGGAACTCAGGGCCTCCCGCGACAAGGTCAGCCTGGAGGAGCTGACCAACCACATGGCCGGCGGCGCGGAACTCGCCTCGCTCAAGCACGAGCTGGCGCAGGTGCGCGGAGTGAACGTGGAAGAGCTCCCGGAGGAGGACCTGACCGCACCGAAGACGAGCACGGGCGACGCTGCGGACTGACGACAGCAGGCACATCAGGCCCGCCCCCGAAGGTGCCCCGGCCTGGGTGGTCCACGGCGATCAGAGCGTCATCGAGGTGAACAGAGCCTCGCGGTCGCTCGCCACGCCGTGGCCTGTCCGGCCCTTCACACAACAAGAAAGGCGGGTCCGGCTTGAGCCCGGTACGAATCGGAGTGATCGGCGCGGGCAACATGGGCGCCGACCATGTGCGGAACGTGCACCGCCATGTCCCCGACGCGGTGGTCACCATGGTCGCCGACATCGACACCGACCGGGCGGCCGCCGTAGCGGGCGAGGTCCCCGGTGCGCGCGCCGCCGGCGATCCGTACGCATTGATCGACGATCCGGAGATCGACGCCGTGGTCATCGCCTCGCACGACAGCACTCACGCCGATCTGTGCGTCGCAGCAATACGGGCCGGCAAGCCCGTCCTGTGCGAGAAGCCTCTCGCCCCGACCTTGGGCGAGTGCGTCCGCGTCGCACAGGAGGAGCTGCGGGCAGGCCGCCGGCTGATCTCGCTGGGCTTCATGCGCCGCTTCGACCCCGCCTACCTGGAGCTGAAGGAGGCTCTGAGCGACGGTGTCTACGGGGCGCCACTGCTGCTCCACTGTGTCAGCCGCGGGGTCTGCTCCGCTCCTGGGGCTACCGACGAGTCGAGCGTCACCGGGTCGGCCGTTCACGAGTTCGACACGGTCGCCTGGCTGCTCAACTCCCGGATCAGCGAGGTCGCCTGGCACGCGCCGCGCGCCACGGGGGCGGTGACCGACCTGCGCGACCCGCAGCTGATGCTGCTGCGCACCGCGGACGGGGCACTGACCACCGTCGAGGTGTTCCTCAACGCCCGCTACGGCTACGACATCCGCTGCGAGGTGGCCTGCGAGCACGGCACGCTGGCCCTCGCCCACCCCGCCCGCCTGGTCACCGACTCGGCCCGAACCCGCTCCGTCGGCTACCCGGCCGACTGGCGCCCCCGGTTCGCCGACGCCTACCGCCTCGAACTGCGCGCCTGGACCGAGGCCGTAGCGACCGCCAGTCCTCCGCCGCTGGCCGGCGCCCAGGAGGGACTGATCGCGAGCGCCGTGGCCGAGGCCGTCATCACGTCCATGCGGAGCAGGGGCGAGACCGTCGCCGTGCAGATTCCGGAGGTGTGAGCATGCCCGTCTTCCCCACAGCTCTGCCCGCCCCGCGCACGCCGGACCCGATGGAGGCTCCCGCGCTGCGCTGGGGTGTCCTGGGCACCGGCTGGATAGCTGAGTGCTTCGTGCGTTCCGTGCGCCGCCACACCCGCCAGCGCTTCACCGCCGTCGCCTCCCGCGATGCCTACCGCGCCAAGGACTTCGCAGACCGGCACGGCATCCCGCACGCATACGGTTCCTATCGGGAGCTGGCCGCGGCCAGGGACGTAGACGTCGTCTACATCGCCACCGAGCACACCGCCCACCTCGGATGTGCCCGGATCGCCCTCGACGCCGGCAAGCACACACTGGTGGAGAAACCGCTCGCACCCAACGCTCCCCAGGCGGCCGAGATCGCCCGGCTCGCCGCGGAACGCAGCCTGTTCTGCGCCGAGGCCCTTTGGACCTTCTTCCTTCCCAGGTTCGATGTCGTCCGGCAGATCCTCGACTCCGGCGTCCTCGGCAACATACGTACGGTTCTGGCCGAATACGGTGAGTACTTCAGCGGTGACCATCGCATCCTCCGCCCCGCGCAGGCCGGCGGCCCGCTCCTCGACCTCGGCACCTACCCCTTGTCCCTAGCCGTGCGGGTCCTCGGCACCCCTACGCAGGTGCTGGCCTGCGCCGAGCCGCATCCCGCGGGCGTCGCGGGCCAGGTGTCCGCCCTTCTGCGGGCCGCCGACGGTGGGCAGGGCGTCGTCCACACCACCCTGCTCAGCGACACCCCCACCACGGCCACGATCGCCGGCAGCCGGGCCACGCTGAGCCTGCCCGGCCCCTTCTACCAGCCGGGCGAGGTGGTGCTCACACCGACGGGTGGCGGCACCCCGCTGACCCGCACCGAGCCGCACACCGCGCATGAGGCGCTGCACTACGAAGCCGCGGAGGTGGCCCGCTGTGTCAGCGCGGGGCTTGTCCAGTCACCGCTGCGCCCGTTGGCAGACTCCGTGGCCACGCTGGGCGCGATGGATGAGATCCGTCGGCAGTGCGGCATCACCTTTCCCTCAGACCCCTGACGACCTCATGTCACCGCCGGAGCGCCTCTCATTCCTTCGGCGGGCCACTGGTCCCCCGCACCACCAGCTCGGGCTCCAGCACCGCCTCCTGCGGCTCCCGTTCGGGGTCCTCCAACCGCTCCACCGCGAAGCGCACCGCGTGCTGGGCCATGAGCACCGCGTCCTGGCGCACGGTGGTCAGGCCGATCGGCATCAAATGGGAGAGGTGGCTGTCGTCGTACCCGACCACCGACAGATCACGGGGGACTTCGACGCCGGCCCGGGTCAGCGACATCATCAGGCCCATCGCACTGCGGTCGTTGCCGGCCAGGACCGCGGTCGGCAGCGGCCGGCCCTCGTCGTGCTCCGCCACCAAGAGACGGCCGGTCTCGATGCCGGATGCTTCCGTGTGCTCGCCGGGGATGACCCGCTCCTCGGTCATGAGTCCGTGCCGGCGCATCGCCGCCCGGTACGCGCGCCGCCGGTCCGCCGAACCCGGCCCTCGGCCGCCGTCGATGTGGACGATCCTGCGGTGCCCCAGCCCGACCAGGTGGTCCATCGCCTGGTGGATTCCCTTGGCCTCGGCGGAGTGCACGAAGTCCACGTGGGCGTGCGGGACCCGGCGGCTCACGGAGACGGCGACCGTGCGGCGTCCCAGCTCACCGAGGAAGGACGGCTTCGCAAAGGACCCGAGCACGATCACCGACTCGCAACGGTGGCTGAGCAGCGCCTCGACGGCCTTCTCCTCGCTGCGGCTCTGTGCGGCGCCGGACAGCAGGACCTCGTAGCCGAGGCGTTCGGCCTCCGGGTAGATGGCCTCGATGAGGTTGGTGTGAAACGTCTGCTGGAGGGTGAACATGACGCCGAGGGTGCGGCTGCGACCGCGCGCCAGGAGCCGGGCGGCGCTGTCGGGCCGGTAGCCGATCTCGTCGGCGACCCGTAGCACCCGCCGTCGTGTCTCTTCGCCGGCGCCGACCTCCCCGCGGAACACGATCGAGACCAGTGCCCGGGAGACACCCGCCTTCTCGGCGACGTCCGCCATCGTGGGCCGCTGCTTGCCCGATGCACCCACTGAAGCCGCCCTCCCAGAGCGCCCGCCACGGCGGCGAGCTCGAAATCTTCCAGCAACGAGGTATTGACAGGACATTTGGACTGGGGCCATCGTACTCGAACTAGAGCGCGCTAGTAGAGCGCGGCAGGGAGTCGTTCACACGGGCTCCCACCCATCCTCCGGAGCGAAGGGGCACCAGCGTGATGCCGTTCGACGTGCTGACCATCGGCCGTGTGGGAGTGGACGTGTATCCGCTCCAAACCGGCGTGGCGCTGGCGGAGGTCACCTCGTTCGGCAAGTACCTCGGCGGCAGCCCGACGAACGTCGCGGTGGCAGCGGCGCGGTATGGCCGCTCGACGGCCGTGATCACCAAGACGGGGCGCGATCCGTTCGGCGCGTTCGTGCGCACCGCACTTGAGGGCTACGGCGTCGACAGCCGGTACGTGGGCACCTCGGACATCGCGCCGACGCCGGTGACGTTCTGCGAGATCTTCCCGCCGGACGACTTCCCGCTCTACTTCTACCGGCTGCCGAAGGCCCCCGACCTGGACATCCGGCCCGCCGAACTGGACCTGGACGCGGTGCGGGACACGGCGATCTTCTGGTTCACGGGCACAGGGCTGAGCGAGGAGCCGAGCCGTTCAGCAACGCTGGCCGCGCTGGCACACCGGGCGAAGTCCGGCCCGACGGTCTTCGACCTCGACTGGCGGCCCATGTTCTGGAGCGGCACGGCCGACCCGTCCGCGGCGCGCGGCGCCTACGCCGAAGCGCTCCGGCACGCCACGGTCGCGGTCGGCAACCTCGCCGAGTGCGAGATCGCCACCGGGGAGCGGGAGCCGTACGCGGCCGCGAAGGCACTGCTGGCGGCAGGTGTGGAGCTGGCGGTGGTGAAGCAGGGCCCCAGGGGCGTCCTGGCCATGGACCGGGACGGCTCGACCGCCGAGATCCCGCCGGTCCCGGTGGAGGTGGTCAACGGCCTGGGTGCCGGTGACGCCTTCGGCGGGGCACTCTGCCACGGGCTGCTGTCCGGCTGGGACACCCACCGCACGGTCGCCTTCGCCAACGCCGCCGGCGCCATCGTCGCGTCCCGGCTCTCCTGCTCCGACGCCATGCCCACCCAGGCCGAGGTCGACGCCAAGCTCCGCGGCGCAGCCGCCGGCTCCGCCGACGCCCGCCCGCAACGAAAGGCCTGACGACCAGATGTCCGACCACCTCAGCCGGATCGTGGCCGCCCGGGTCAGCGACCCCGGCGCCATCGCGGCCGCCGCCGCGCGACGCCTCAAGGCCGCCTCACCCCTGGGCGAGCACGGCAAGGCCATGATCGTCGCCGCCGACCACCCGGCACGCGGCGCCAACCGCGTCGGCACCGACCCCTCGGCCATGGCCGACCGCTCCCGCCTGCTCGACCGCCTGTGCATCGCCCTGGACCGCCCCGGCGTGACCGGCGTCCTCGCCACCGCCGACATCCTCGAAGACCTGCTCCTGCTGGGCGTGCTCGACGGCAAGAGCGTCTTCGGCTCCATGAACCGCGCCGGCCTCGCGGGCTCCGTCTTCGAGATCGACGACCGTTTCACCGGCTACGACGCCGCCACCATCGCCGCGATGGGCTTCGACGGCGGCAAGATGCTCACCCGCATCGCCCTGCAGGACCCCGTCACCCCGTCCGTGCTGGAGAACACCGCCCGCGCCGTCGACGAACTCAACGACCGCCAGCTCATCGCGATGGTCGAGCCGTTCATCTCGGTCTGGGAGGACGGCAGGATCCGCAACGACCTGTCCACCGACGCCGTCGTCACGTCGGTCACCATCACGTCGGGACTCGGCCGCCGCACCGCCTACACCTGGCTGAAGCTGCCGGTCGTGGACGACATGGAGCGGGTCCTCGCCTCCTCCAGTCTCCCGGCGCTGCTGCTCGGCGGTGAGGTCAAGGACGCCGACGCGGCCTTCGCCTCCTGGGGCAAGGCACTGAAGCAGCCCACCGCGCAGGGCCTGGTCGTCGGCCGTTCCCTGCTCTACCCGTCGAACGGCGATGTCGCCGGTGCCGTGGACCGGGCGGTGAGCCTGCTGTGAGCGACACCGACAAGTACCACCTGCCGAAGGGCACGTCGGCCGACGGCGCCTATGACCTCCTGGTCACGCCGGAGTCGGCGGGCTGGGGATACTCCGGCCTCAGGATCCTGACCCTGGAGCCGGGCGGCGAGCACGTCCTGTCCACCGGGGAGAGCGAGTTCCTGGTCCTGCCGCTGACGGGCTCCTGCACCGTCACCGCGGGCGGCAGTTCCTTCGAACTCGTCGGTCGGGCGGACGTGTTCGCCTCGGTCACCGACTTCGCCTATGTTCCCCGCGCGTCGGAGGCCCTGATCAGCAGCGCGACGGGAGGATCGTTCGCGCTGCCCTCCGCCCGTACCGAGCTGGGAGGTCCCTCGGCTCGGTACGGGCGCAAGGAGGACGTCCCCGTCGAACTGCGGGGAGCCGGCGCCTGCTCCCGGCAGGTCAACAACTACTGCCTGCCGGGGACCTTCGACGCTGAGCGGCTGCTGGTGTGCGAGGTGCTCACTCCCGGCGGCAACTGGTCCTCCTATCCGCCGCACAAGCACGACGAGGCCCGGCCCGGTGAGGAGTCGCAGCTGGAGGAGATCTACTACTTCGAGATCTCCGGCGGCGAGAACGGCTTCGGCTATCAGCGGGTCTACGGCACGCCCGAACGGCCCGTCGACGTGCTCGCCGAGATCCGCTCCGGGGACACCGTGCTGATCCCGCACGGCTGGCACGGCCCCTCGATCGCCGCGCCCGGCTACGACCTCTACTACCTCAACGTCATGGCGGGGCCCGGCCAGGACCGGGCCTGGCTGATCTGCGACGACCCCGCCCACGGCTGGGTGCGCGCCACCTGGGACACGCAGGACGTCGACGACCGCCTGCCCTTCGGAGAGAACCGATGAACACCGTACGACTGACCACCGCGCAGGCCCTGGTGCGCTTCCTCGCCCAGCAGTACAGCGAGCGGGACGGCCAGGAACAACGTCTGGTCCCCGGGGTGTGGGGCATCTTCGGGCACGGCAACGTCGCCGGAATCGGCCAGGCCCTCCTTCAGGCCGCCGTCACCCGAGAGGCGGATCTGCCGTACTACCTCGCCCGCAACGAGCAGGGCATGGTGCACGCCTCCGTCGCCTACGCGAAGATGCGTGACCGGCTGGCGACCTTCGCCTGCACGGCCTCGACCGGCCCGGGCTCCACGAACATGATCACGGGTGCGGCACTGGCCACCACCAACCGCATCCCGGTGCTGCTGCTGCCCTCGGACATGTTCGCCACCCGGGCCGCCGACCCGGTGCTCCAGCAGCTGGAGGACACCCGGGGCGGCGATGTCACGGTCAACGACGCCTTCCGCGCCGTATCGAAGTACTTCGACCGGATCCAGCGGCCCGAGCAGCTGATCCCGGCCGCGCTGGCGGCGATGCGGGTGCTGACGGATCCGGTGGAGACCGGGGCCGTCACCCTGGCACTGCCGCAGGACGTGCAGGCCGAAGCGCACGACTGGCCCCTCTCTTTCTTCCGGCGCCGGGTGTGGCATGTGGGCCGCCCGGTGCCGGAGGCAGCCGCCGTCGCACGGTCTGCGGCCCTCCTCAAGAACGCCAGGAAGCCGCTGATCGTGGCCGGTGGCGGCACCGTGTACGCGGAGGCGGAGACCGCGCTGCGCGCGTTCGCCGACGCCACCGGCATCCCGGTCGCCGACACGCACGCGGGCAAGGGCGCGGTGCCCTGGGACCACCCGTGCGCGGTGGGCGGCATCGGCTCCACCGGCTCCTACGCGGCCAACGAACTGGCTCGTGAAGCCGACGTCGTCCTCGGAATCGGCACCCGGTACTCCGACTTCACCACCGCCAGTCACACCGTCTTCGGCAACCCCGACGTCACCTTTGTCAACCTCAACGTCGCCCGCCTCGACGCCGTCAAGCACTCCGCGGAGCCACTGGTGGCCGACGCCCGGCTCGGCATCGACGCCCTCGCGGCCGCGCTGGAGGGCTGGGAGGTGACACCGGCGTACCGGGCACGCACGCGTGAACTCATCGCCCGCACCCGCCAGATCGAGGAGACCTGCTTCGCCCCGGACCACCACACCGCTGCGCTACCCGCCCAGACGCAGATCCTGGGAGCGCTCAACGACGTCCTGGACGACCGCACGGTCGTCATCAACGCGGCCGGCTCCCTGCCGGGCGATCTGCAACAGCTGTGGCGGGCACGGGATCCGAAGGCCTACCACGTCGAGTACGCCTACTCCTGCATGGGGTACGAGGTCTCGGCCGGCGTCGGCGCGAAGATGGCCGACCCCTCCCGTGAAGTCGTCGTGCTCGTCGGTGACGGCTCGTACCTGATGATGGCCCAGGAGATCGTGACCATGGTCTCCGAGGGGCTGAAGGTCATCGTCGTCATCGTCCAGAACCACGGCTTCGCCTCCATCGGCTCACTGTCGGAATCTCTGGGCTCACAGCGGTTCGGCACCAAATACCGCTTCCGCAACGGCGATTCGGGCCTTCTCGACGGCGAGGTCCTCCCCGTCAACCTCGCCGCCAACGCCTCAAGCCTCGGCGCGGACGTGCTGCACGCCACCAGTGTCGAGGAGTTCCGCTCGGCCATGGAGAAGGCGAAGACGGCCACCCGCACCACCGTCGTCCACGTCGAGACCGACCTGTACGGGCCCAACCCGCCCGGCCACGGCTGGTGGGACGTCCCGGTCAGCGAGGTCTCGGCACTCGACAGCACGCAGGCCGCCTACGACATCTACGCCGCCCACAAGCAGACCCAGCGCCACTACCTCTAAGGACCCCGCTCCCGTGAACACCATTCCCCACTGGATCAACGGCTCCCCCACCCAGGGCTCCGCCCCCACGACCCAGCCGGTCTTCAACCCCGCCACCGGCGCCGAGCAGGCCCGGGTCGTGCTCGGTGGCGCCGCCGACGTGGACACGGCCGTCACCGCGGCGGCCGCCGCCTTCGAGACGTGGTCGGAATCCTCCCTGTCCCAGCGCACCCAGGTGATGTTCGCCTTCCGCCAGCTGCTCGTCGAGCACGAGGAGGAGCTGGCCTGGATCATCTCGGCCGAGCACGGCAAGACCGTCGACGACGCCCGCGGCGAGATCACCCGCGGCCGCGAGGTCGTCGAGTTCGCCTGCGGCCTCGGCGACGTACTGAAGGGCTCCTTCTCCGACCAGGTCTCCCGCGGCGTGGACGTGCACGACTTCCGTCAGCCCCTCGGTGTCGTAGCCGGCATCACCCCGTTCAACTTCCCGGCCATGGTGCCCCTGTGGATGCACCCCGTCGCCATCGCGACCGGCAACACCTTCATCCTCAAGCCCAGTGAGCGGGACCCCTCGGCCGCCAACTTCGTCGCCGAGCTGTACCGGAAGGCGGGTCTGCCGGACGGCGTCTTCAACGTCGTGCACGGCGGCAAGCCGGCCGTCGACGCCCTCCTCACCCACCCCGGCATCGAGGCCGTCTCCTTCGTCGGCTCCACCCCGATCGCCAAGTACGTCCACGAGCAGGCCAGTTCGCACGGCAAGCGGGTCCAGGCCCTCGGCGGCGCCAAGAACCACGCCGTCGTCCTGCCCGACGCCGACCTGGAGTTCGCCGCCAACCACATCACCGCCGGGGCCTACGGATCGGCCGGCGAGCGCTGCATGGCCGTCTCCGTGGCGGTCGCCGTGGGCGACGCGGCGGACGAGCTGGTGGACATCCTCAGGCGCAAGGCGAACGAGGTGAAGGTCGGCCCCGGTGACGCCCCGGGCACCGACATGGGACCGCTGGTCACCAAGGCCGCCCAGGAACGCGTCGAGAACGCCGTCGGCACCGCGCAGGCCCAGGGCGCCACCGTCGTCGTCGACGGCCGCGGTCTGAAGATCGACGGCCACGAGGACGGCTACTTCACCGGCCCCTCCCTCCTGGACCACGTCACCACCGAGATGGACGCGTACCAGGAGGAGCTGTTCGGCCCGGTCCTCGCCGTCGTCCGCGCCGACTCCCTCGACCAGGCCATAGACCTGGTCAACGCCAACCCGTACGGCAACGGCACCGCCCTGTTCACCGCCTCCGGCGAAGCCGCCCGCATCTTCCAGCGGCGGATCAAGGTCGGCATGATCGGCATCAACGTGCCGGTGCCCGTCCCGATGTCCTACTACTCCTTCGGCGGCTGGAAGGACTCCCTCATCGGCGACTCCCCCATCCACGGCCGCGAGGGCATCCGCTTCTACACCCGCCCCAAGGTCGTCACCACCCGCTGGCCCGCACAGGCCCAGCAGGTGACCGCCGGCTTTACCTTCCCCACCTCCAACTGAGTCCCCCTTCCCGAAGGACACACCATGGCAACGGCGCCAACCCCCCTGCGCACCACCGTCGGCAATCTCTGCCTGGGCTCCGCGCCCGACTCCTGGGGCGTGTGGTTCCCCGAGGACGAGCACCAGGTGTCCCACACCCGCTTCCTCGACGAGCTGGTCCGGGCCGGCTACGAGTGGCTGGAACTCGGCCCGTACGGCTATCTGCCCACCGACCCGCAGCGGCTGAAGGAGGAGCTGGACGCCAGGGGTCTGAAGGTCTCCGGGGGCACCGCGTTCGGCGCTCTGCACCGGCCCGAGGCCTGGGACGAGATGCTGGCCCATGTCCGCCAGGTGGCAGCCCTGACCGCCGCGGCCGGCGCGCACCACCTGGTCCTAATACCGCCCATGTACCGGGACGAGAAGACCGGCGCCTTCACCGAGTCCCCGGAGCTGACCGCCGAGCAGTGGGGGGGCTTCGGCAAGAATGCCGACCGGCTCGGCAGGCTCCTGCTGGACGAGTACGACGTACGCCTGGTCGTCCATCCGCACGCCGACAGCCACATCCAGACCCAGCCGCAGATCGAGCGGCTGCTGAACGAGTCCGACGCCCGCTACACCAACCTGTGCCTGGACACCGGGCACGTGGCCTACGGCGGCGGCGACAACCTCGATCTGATCCGCCGGTTCGGCGAGCGCGTCGGCTATGTCCACATCAAGCAGATGGACCCCGAGATCCTCGCCCAGGTGGCCGCCGAGAACCTGGGCTTCGGGGAGGCCGTCAAGCGCGGGGTGTGTGTCTCACCGCCCGCGGGGGTCCCGAACCCTGCCGACGTGGTGGCCGAACTGGCCAGGCTGGATTCCGAGTTGTTCGTGATCGTCGAGCAGGACCTGTATCCGTGTGCGCCCGAGGTACCGCTGCCCATCGCGATCAGCACCCGCGAGCACCTGGCGAGTTGCGGGCTGACGGGTACGCGTCGCCCCAAGCTCGGTTAGGAGGCGCCATGGACGTCAAGCTCGGCACCGGTCCCCGCACGGACCACGCATCCCCCGCGACGGTGTCCCGTCGGCTGCGGCTCATCACGGTCGTCGCCACCTTCGGCGGGCTCCTCTTCGGCTACGACACCGGCGTCATCAACGGCGCCCTGCCCTACATGACCGACGACCTCGGCCTCACCCCCTTCACCGAGGGCATGGTCACCAGCTCCCTCCTGCTGGGCGCAGCCCTCGGCGCGGTGGTCGGAGGACGGCTCTCGGACGCACGCGGCCGACGGCGCAGCATCCTCACGCTGGCGGTGCTGTTCTTCGTCGGCGCGCTGGCCGCCACGCTCGCCCCGAACACCGAGGTCATGGTCGTGGCCAGGTTCGTGCTCGGTCTCGCGGTCGGCGGTGCGTCGGTCACTGTTCCCGTGTACCTCGCGGAGATCTCCCCCGCGGAGCGGCGGGGCGCACTGGTCACCCGTAACGAACTCATGATCGTCACCGGTCAGCTGACCGCGTTCACCTGCAACGCGGTCATCGCACGGGTGGGTGACGAGTCCGGGGGCGTGTGGCGCTGGATGCTCGTCGTGGCGACACTGCCGGCCGTGGCTCTGTGGTTCGGCGTCCTGGTGATGCCGGAGAGTCCCCGGTGGCTGGCCTCCAAGAGCCGCTTCAACGAGGCCCTGGACGTCCTCAAGCAGGTCCGGACCCGCCAGCGGGCCGAGGCCGAGCTCAAGGAGGTGGCCGCGCTCGCCGTCAAGGACGCCGAGCAGCAGCTCGGAGGCTGGGCGGACATCAAGGCCACCCCCTGGATCCGCAGGCTCATGTTCGTGGGCTTCGGCATCGCGATCGTGCAGCAGGTCACCGGTGTCAACACGATCATGTACTACGGCACCCAGATCCTCACCGACGCCGGTTTCACCTCCGACAGCGCGCTGACCGCCAACATCGCCAACGGCGTCATCTCCGTACTCGCCACGTTCGCCGGGATCTGGCTGCTCGGCCGCGTGCCCCGCCGCCCGATGCTGATGACGGGACAGCTCGGCACCATCGCCGCGCTGGTGCTGATCGGCGTCTTCTCGCTGATCCTGCCGACCGGCGACGCCCGGGCCTACCTCGTGCTCGCGATGACCGTCACCTTCCTCGCCTTCCAGCAGGGCGCAATCTCACCGGTGACCTGGCTGATGCTCTCGGAAATCTTCCCTATGCGGATGCGGGCGTTCGGGATGGGCATGGCCGCCGTCGTGCTCTGGCTGACCAACTTCGCCATCGGACTCGCCTTCCCCTCCCTGGTCGATGGAGTGGGCGTGTCCAACACCTTCTTCCTCTTCGCGGTGCTGGGTGTCCTCGCCATCGCCTTCGTGAAGCTCTGCGTCCCCGAGACCAAGGGGCGCTCCCTGGAAACCCTCGAAGCCGAACTCCGCACGCGCTTCTCCTAGTTCAGAAACAGGTTGGAATCACATGACCGTACGCGTAGGCGTCATCGGCGCCGGCTGGATCGGCCAGGAGCACATCCGCCGCCTCACCCACACCGTCACCGGCGCCCGGGTCACCGCCGTCACCGACATCGATGCCGCCCGGGCCCAGGACGCGGCAGCCCCGGTCGACGCCCGGGTACTGCCTGACGGCGCCGCTCTGATCGCCTCCGCGGAGGTCGACGCCGTCCTCGTGACCTCGTGGGGCCCCACCCACGCCGAGCACGTGCTGAACGCGATCGCCGCCGGCAAGCCGGTGTTCTGCGAGAAGCCCCTCGCCACCACCGCCGAGGACTGCCTCAGGATCGTCGAGGCCGAGACCGCGCACGGCAGGCGGCTGGTCCAGGTCGGTTTCATGCGCCGCTACGACACCGGCTACCGGCAGATGAAGAAGGTCATCGACTCCGGCCGGATCGGTGAGCCACTGATCGTGCACTGCGCCCACCGCAACCCGGCCGTCCCCGAGTCGTACACCTCCGCCATGGCTGCCCTGGACACCGCCGTGCACGAGGTGGACGTGCTGCGCTGGCTCCTCGACGACGAGATCGTCTCCGCCCAGGTGCTCACCCCGCGCGCCACGAGCAGGCGCTTCGCCCATCTCAAGGACCCGCAGATCATGCTCTTCGAGACCGCCAGGGGCGTCCGCATCGACCTGGAGGTCTTCGTCAACTGCCAGTACGGCTACGACATCCAGTGCGAGACGGTCGGTGAAGAGGGCCTCGTACGGCTGCCCGACCCGGCCGCCGTGGGGGTGCGGACCGCCGCCTCGCACAGCACCGAGGTGCTCACCGACTGGGTCGGCCGCTTCCGGGACGCCTTCGACACCGAGTTCCGGGAGTGGATCGCGGGCGTCGCTGCCGGGGACGCGCCCACGGGGCCGTCCGCCTGGGACGGATACGCCGCCACCGTCATCACCGCCGCGACCGCCGAGGCCCTGGAGTGCGGGCACGTCGTCGCAACCGACCTCAAGCCCCGTCCCGCCTTCTACGGAGGTACCGCGTGAAGATCGCCCTCGACCCGTACATGTTCCGCGCCCTGCCGATCGACGACATGATGCGCACGGTGGCCGAACTCGGCTACGAGTACATCGAGTTGTCGCCGCGCGACGACTTCATGCCGTTCTTCCTGCACCCGCGCGCGGACGATCGGCGGATCGCCGAGTTGAAGAACTCCCTGCGCACGCACGGCGTCAAGCTGTCCTCGGTGCTGCCGCTGTACAAGTGGTCCTCACCCGACGAGAGCGAGCGGCAGGCCGCCGTCCGCTACTGGAAGCGGATGATCGAGATCACCGCGGACCTCGAATGCCCGCTGATGAACTCGGAGTTCAACGGCCGCCCCGAGCGCGCCGCCGAGAGCGAGGCCGCGTTCTGGCGCTCCCTGGAGGAGCTGCTCCCGCTGTTCGAGCGCGAAGGCATCGCTCTGAACCTGGAGGCTCACCCGGACGACTTCTGCGAGGAAAACACCCCCGCCGTGGACCTGGTCCGGGCCATCAACAAACCCTGGGTGAACTACCTGTACTGCGCCCCGCACTCCTTCCACCTGTCCGGGGCGGACCCGACGGCCGACATCGCGGCGATGATGCGCTACGCCGGTGACAAGCTCCGGCACGTGCACATCGCGGACTCCTTCAACCACAAGGGCTCCAGCGGCCTGCGCTACATCCTCAACCCGCCCGGCACCGCGGCCCGCATCCACCAGCACCTCGACATCGGCCAGGGCGAGGTCGACTGGGACGCCTTCTTCGGCACCCTACGGGCTCTGAACTTCGATGGCGTGGCCACGGCGTGCGTCTTCGCCTGGGAGGAACGGGCCCGCGAGTCCTCGGCGTTCATGCTGGACCGCATCACCAAGGAACTGGCCGGATAACCCAACAGGTTCGTGTTCGAGGACGTGACATGGTCCGGGCTCTCGGCGGCGTACAGACAGGACGGTGTCGGAGCTGATGAAGGTGGGGCCGTCCCAGGAGACGTCGAGAAGGACGGACATCCATCCGTCTTCCTTACCAGTCTGCACGACCTTGAACTGGGACTTCGTCACCAGTGTCTCAAGCACTCGGCAGAGAGCGTCAGTGCTTCGTTCCGGGCCAAACCAAACATGCCACTGACAACAGCATGACGCTCGGGCACTGGCAGTCAGACGCAGACCATCACTCCGGCGTCGTGGCGTTCCTCGCCTGCGACGACGCCTCGTTCATCACGGGGCATCGTCGCGGACGGCAACAGCACGCGCCGCTGATACGGACAACTCACGCCCGCATGGTCCCAGTCGGGGCCCTGACACGCTCGGTCCAACCGACCTAAACACATGCCTGGGACGCGGCGTCGAGAAGTTCGGACCGACGCGGTGGAGGGCGTGGGCCGCCCGTGCCACGTGAGCGAGGCACCGGGTCGATGCATGAGATCACCGAGTCCGGCAGAACCGGCTTCTCGCACCGCTACTCCCGGAAGTGCGGCTGCCGTTCTCCGGCAGCCGCACCCCCTGCCGGCCCCGTCAGCCGGCGTTGAACCGGTACGACCCGGCCGAAGCCCGGTAGACCTTGTAGGCGGCCCCACCCGCCGTGGCGTCGCCGACGAAGCCGACACCCCGCGGCGCGTCCACCGGCTTGCCCTGCGTGGGCACCCAGATCTCGGCCTTCGTGTTGTACGGGACCGTGACCTCGAGCTCGATCCTGCCGTCCGGGCGCCGCTCCCACTGCGAGGCCACCTTTCCGCGGACCGTGTCGATCGCCGCGCTCACGCGGTCGAGGGTCTTCGGCGACAGGTCGGTGTCGTGCGTGTCCTTGGGAACGCGGCTGTTGACCGCCGCCGAAGGTACATACGGGCGGATCCTGAGGGATTCGTAGGCGATGTCCGTCGGACGGATGCCGGCCAGGCTCTGGTAGAACCACGTCGCCACGGTGGAGCGGTAGTGGTGGTTGACCGAGAGCCGCTCGCCCCACTGCTCCCACAGGGAGGTTGCGCCGCGGGCGATCTGGTCCACGTAGCCGGGTGCACCGGTCTGCGTGACGGCCTTCAGGGCGATGTCGGTGTACCCGTGGTCGCTGAGGAGGTTGAACTCGTAGCGCGAGCCGTACATGTCGTTCTGGATGTGGTGGTCCGCTGCGACGATGCGGTCGGCGAGCAGCTTGACGAGTGCCTTCTTGTTCTCCGCGACAGTCTTCGTGCCCGCGAGGTAGCGCGGATCGGAGGGCTTCAGGTCCGAGCCGGGTACCAGGTCGAACGCGATGGCCAGGGTGTTCTCGCTGGAGATGCTGCCCTGGGTGAAGTGGCCTTGGTCGGCGTCCCAGTAGTTCTCGATGAACGCCTTGCGCAGGGTGCGCGCCAACTGGGCGTAGTGCGTGGCGCGTTCGGTGCGGCCGATGTGGCGGCCGACCTCGTCCATGTAGTCGCAGAAGTAGATGTAGTAGGCGAGGCTGATGACCGCGTTGCTGCCCGGGTTCTCGGCGCCTGAGTAGGCGCCGAGGGAGGCCTCGAAGATGTAGTGGTTCTCAGCGGTGAAGAGCGTCTCGTAGTACTTCAGGAGCGTGTCCTGATGCTCGTAGAGCTCGGCGAACAGGCTGCTGTTGCCGTAGTACGTGTACAGCTCTCGCGGCATCACGAAGTACGCGGCGTCCCAGGCGGGGACAGCCTTCCATGCCTTGTTCCATCCCGGCGTGTGGTCGTAGCCGTAACCGCCCTTGGGCATGGGGACGACCATGGGCAGCTGGCCACTGGAGACCTGGTTGTCCGGGAAGTGCCGCAGATAGGTGGTGAACACGCCGTTCACGTCCCAGGTCAGCGACTGCGACTCAGAGCTGGCCATGGCGTCGCCGGTCCAGCCGTTCTTCTCACGGGAGGGGGTGTCGGTGGGCTTTTGCACCAGGTTGTTCTGCTCGGCCCATTCGAGGTTCTGCTGCAGGCGGTTGAGCAGAGCGTTGTCCGTGGCAAAGGTGCCGGTGCGGGCGAAGCCGGTGCGAGCGACGGCGACCGTGAGCAGCTCGGCGTCGCGGTCCAGGTCGGGTGCGCGCCCCAGGACGGCTTCGAGGTTGCTCACTTCCAGGTAGCGGAAGCCGAAGTGGCTGAACCGCTGCTCCCAGCGCTGCGTGGCGCGCCGGCCAACGGTGTAGTAGTGCGTCTGCAGGTTCGCGTCGTGCTGGAAGTTCTCCTCCTCGACCGACAGCGGGGAGCCTGATGCCCGGTTGCCGCCGCGCAGGCGCAGGGTGAGCCCCTCCTTGTCCGGGCGGACTCCGGTCAGGGACAGGCGTACCAGCCCGGTCATGATCTGGCCGTAGTCGAGGATCCAGACGCCGGAGCCGGGCACGGTCTCGGTGAGGGCGACCGGGCGCAGCGTGCGGTTGACCAGGACGGGCTCGGCCTCGTGCGCGCGTACGACGGCGGGCGTGAAGCCCTCGGGGATCTTCGTGGCCGGCAGCACGCCGTGGTACTTCGGCGCCGGGCTCGCGCAACTGCCGGGCGAGATCAGGGCGGTGGCCGGTCGCCAGTCACGGCCGGTGCGGTAGTCCACCGAGCGCCAGTCGCCGAGCCGGTCGGCCCGTCGTGCGTCGTACTTCTCGCCCGAGTACACGGAGTCGAAGGTGGTCGGCCCGTCCGTGCTCAGCCAGTCCGCGTCCGTGACGAGAGTGGTGGCGTGGCCGTCGGTGTAAGTGACGACGAGTTTGGCGCGCAGGCGGGGCTGGCCTGCGTACGGGGCCAGCTGCCAGAACCACTCCTGGGGCGTGGTCAGTCCGTACCAGCCCCGCCCGAGCTCGGCGGCGAGCACGTTCTTCTCTCCGGCCCGCAGCCGCGCGGTGACGTCGAAGGTGTCGTAGAGAACGGTGCGGTCGTACGTGCTCTGCTCGGTGAGCAGTCGGGGCACGTTCATGCCCGCGCGGTCCGCCGACTTGCCGTCGACGGTGAGCGGGGCGCCGTTGACGGTGAGCGTGACGTTACCCGCGGCGCTCAGGTGCAGACGGGCCGTGGCGATCTTACGGCCCTTGGGCAGGTCGAAGGCACGGCGCAGCAATGGGGCGGGGTTGGCGATGGGCAGGACGCTGTTCCTGGCCGGGATGTACGGGTTCTTGGGCGGGAAGGTCAGGCCGTCGAGGGTGGCGATTCCGGCCTCGAAGGGGTTGGCACCGGTGGTGAGGTCGACGGCGAAGACAGGTGCTCCGGTGCCGGTCACCTTGACGCTGCGGACGACGGCGGAGGTGCCGCCGGCGAAGCCGAAGCTGCCGTGCCGGCGGATCTGGTCGCCGGTCAGGGTGCGGCTGTCGACCTCGACGTCGTTGACGGTGGTCGTCACGGTCAGACCTCGCACCGCCACGACCACCGTGTGGTCGCGAGTGTTCCAGGTGTCCTTGGTCAGTCCCGTCGTGGCCGGGAGGGGGACCGTGGCGACCGGGACGGTGCGGGTTCCGTCGGTGGTGGGGTTGGTCTCGCTCTGCGGGTCGTAGTGGTTGACGCCCCAGTCGGGCTCGGACGTCCCGTCGTCCACCCAGGTGTTGCCGGCCCAGTGGCGGGTCTGCATGGCCAGCTGCATGTCGTCGCCGGTGCGCTGGATGGTCCAGTTGAGGCCCTCGCTCCAGGTCTTGCCGACGGCCTCGGCGCGCAGCAGCAGCGACAGGCCGCCCGCCGGGTCGGCGCCGCCGCGGAAGACGACGATCGCCTCAAGGTCCTCCCAGTCGTGGTTCTGGGCCACCCGGCCGCCGATCCAGCGTGCGCCGGACCAGTCCTTCTCGCCGTTCAGCAGGCCCGTCTCCCACCGCGCGGGGGCGCTCCACGGGCCGCGCGCGCCGCTCTCGTCCCAGGTGCGCACCTGCCAGAAGTACGCCCGCTCCGAGTGGAGTCCGGGGCCGTTGTACGGGGCTTCGGTGCTCGACGTGCCGGTCACCGTGCCGCTGACCCAGACGTCGGATCCGCCCGGACGTGTGCCCACCCTGATCTCGTACGCGCTCTGCCGCTTCACCGGAGGTATCCAGCTGAACGCCGGTGCCGTCTGGGTTCCGAGGGGCTGGGTCCGGGAGTTGACCTGGAGAGCCGTGGGCGCGAGTCCGCCTGACCGAGGAGCGGGCCCGCCCAGCGCCAAGGCGCTGGACGCGGCGGTGAGCGGGAGAGCGGCGCCGGCCGCCGTCATGACAGCGAGCACGCGCCGACGGCTCGGCGCGCTTCTGTTGTCCTCGGCCACAGGATCAGGTCCTTTCGCTCACGCCGGCCGTCCCGACCGCGCTTGAAACGTTTCAATACTTTCCAATCGGTAAGCTTATGGAGCGGGTGGCGCGAAGGCAACGGTCATGAGCGCGAAAGGCCCGCATGACGTACCAGCGATTTCGTCCGCGTGATGACGCCACCCCGCTCCTGGCGCTGACCAACGCCGTCGGCCGGAACATCACGACGGCATGACGAGCCACCACGACGACACCCTGGGGTGCGCGAAACAGCTCCTCCAGCACTACGAGGGCGCGCCGCCGGGGCCGACGGGACCCCGTCGCAGCCGAAGAGCTGCCCGGCGTAGCGGGCCAGGTCCTCGTCCAGCCGGTACCACTTGGGTGAACTCGGTACGGACGGCGACACCATGAACCGCGAACTCGATGGTCGCGGCAACGAGAACGGACCAGGCCGCGACAAAGGAGCTGCGGCCGGCGCGGCGAGCCGACCTCAGGTCACGAGCGCGTCGCGGGCGAGATCCTCCTGCCCATGGCGGCCGGACTCGTCGCACCCGAGCGGCGCGGTCGGGTGATCGGCACGCTGCAGGCCGGGCTGATCGGCGGCATCCTGCTGGCCGCGCCTTCGGCGGTGTCCTCGGCAAGCACCTGGGCTGGCGGGCACCGTACCTGGTCGCCGCCGTACTCACCGCACTGCTCACCGTGGCGCTCGGCGCCACGCTGCCCACCACCGTCCCCGCAGTTCGCGACGGCTATCCGGCGCTCCTGGCCGACACCCTGCACATGCTGCGTACAGAGAAGGAGCTCCGCCGGTCCGTGCTCTTCCAGGTCACCGTCTTCGGAGGGTTCAGCGCCGCCTGGACCGCGGTCGCACTGCTGGTCACCAGACCGCGCTACGACATGGGCACACAGGCCGTGGGCGTGCTCACCCTGGTCGGCGCGGGCAGCACGTTCCTCGCCCCCTCCGCCGGCAAGTGGGTGGACCGCTACGGCGCCGACCGTGTCAACCTGTGGCGCGTCGCAGCCGGACTCGCCACGGCGGGCGTACTGGTGGGCGGCTCGCTCGGCGGTGTCGCCGGGATCGTCGCTCTGGCCGCCGGGCTGCTGCTGATCGACGTGGCGGTACAGTGCGGACAAGTCGCCAACCAGGCCCGGATCTTCGCCCTGCGCCCGGAGATTCACAGTCGGCTCAACACGTGCTACATAACCTGCTCGTTCCTCGGCGCGAGCGCGGGGTCCTTGCTCGGCACCCGTGCCTACACGCTCTTCGGCTGGTGGGCGGTCTGCGCGCTCATCGCAATCGCCGTAGCGGCGGCCGTGGTGACACACCTGGTCGGGGGCGGCAGGCTCCCTATGACCGGGGCCGGTGCAAAGGACGCGATCGAGCCCGCGCCAACGATCCCCTCTCGGTAACGCCGCGATCTACGAGCTTCTCGCCTCCGCCACCACGAGCTTCAGCCCCTTCCTCGAGCTGACCGCGACCGAGGCGCACACCGCCAGGGACAACGTGGCCGTCGCCTGGCACGGTTCCGCCATCACCCGGGACCTCAAGCCGGTCAACTGGTCGGGCATCAACGTGCTCGAGCCGCCCCGGCCAAGACCGCAATGGAGGAATGCGGCGAGCGACTCCGCAGGACACCGGTTCCCTCGAACTTCGGGGCTCCGGAGCTTCCGGCCGCGGGTTCAACAGCAGAGCCATGCCCGCTGCCCGCCGCAGGGCTAGAACAAAGACCTCGCCACGCCCACTGAGGCCGCGTACGTCGCAGCCCGATCAACGGGAGATGATTAATGCGCTTCGTCGAGGAGGGTGATCGCATCGTGGACCGGGCCAAGACGCGTGGGCCGTACGCCAAAACGGCGGCCCGGCGGGCGGAGATCGTTCGTGCGGCGCGTGCCTGCTTCGCCGAGCACGGCTATGCCAACTCCTCCCTGCGCACCATCGCGGAACGAGCCGGGATCACGCACGCCGGTCTCCTGCACCACTTCCGTGACAAGGACGAACTCCTCGCCGAGGTGCTCGCGCAGCGGGACTCCGAGGAATGGCGGCAGGGCCTGGAGGAGGTCGAGGGAATCGACCAGCTCGGGTCCTACCTCGCCGGGCTCATCCAGCGTCATCAGCGGGCCCCCGAGCTGATGCGGCTGTGGATAGAGCTCGCGGCGGCCGCCTCACGCCCCGACCACCCCGCCCACACCTACTTTGTCGAGCGGTACGAACTCAGCCGGGCCCAGTTCGTCGAAGGGCTCCCCAACGAGGCGGCCCGCACCCGACTCCGCGAGGGCGTCAGCCCGGAGAGCGCCGCCGTCCTCTTCCAGGCCGTGCTCAACGGGCTTCAACTGCAGTGGGTTCTTCAGCAGGACCTGGACGTCGTGGGACCGGTGACCGACTTCGTACGCCTGTTGTTCGCCCAGGACGACGACGCGGGCGACACCGCCTGAGCGACGGCGACGTCCGGCCCCGCCCGCCCACCGCTGCACCCGCCCCTGGCCGGTAAGCCGATCCGGCATGCCGCCCCCACCCCCATCGGGAAAGAGGGCTCCAGCCTGTCCGCCCGGGCCCCCCGGCCCGTTCGTGCGTTCTCAGCGCGCCGGGGCCGGGTCGGCCGGGGTCCGGTGGCGGGTGAGCAGGGTCCGGGCCGCGGCTGCCACCGCGGTCGCCGCGAGGGCGGCCAGCAGCAGCGTGGTGTGGGAGCCGGCGCTGTCGGCTGCCCGGGCGACCGGGTTGGGCAGGCCCAGGCGGTCGGCCAGCCAGCCCACGGCCGCGACGCCGGTGAGTACCGCGCCCGTCAGCCGCGCCGCGGGCCCGCCCCGCAGGCGGGCCAGGACAAGCAGGGACGGCAGGGCGAGGCACACCAGCAGGAGCTGGACCAGTTCGATGCCCAGGTTGAAGCCGAGAAGGCTGGTCGCCAACTGGCCGGTGGTCAGCCGCATCTCGGCGAGGACGAAGGAGAACGCCATGCCGTGACCGAGCCCGAAGATGCCGGCCACGAGTGCCTCACGGCCCGGGAAGAGGGGCCGGACGGCGTGGATCGCGCCGACGAGAATGCTGGCCGCGATGAACGCCTCCACCGGCCGGGCGGGCAGGTCGAGACGGCCGAACGCGGTGGCGGCCAGTGCGGCGGAGTGGCCGAGGGTGAAGGCGAGGGTGATCCGGCCGATGCGGGCCAGGGCTTTCCTGGGGCCCACCAGGCCGTTCCAGCGCCCTGCGTTCGCCGCGAGCGGGGCGGGCAGCAGCAGGATGAGCAGGAACAGCAGATGGTCGGTGCCGGTGAGGATGTGGTCGCCGCCCAGCCGGAGCATGGCGACGAAGCCCCGCCAGGCGCTGCCCGCGCCCAGGTCGACCTTCAGTGCCGGGACCTTCATGGTGCGGGTGTCGACGCGGATCGTGCCCACCTGTGTCGTCCCCTCGCCGTCGACCTGTCCCGCGGCCCAGTCCTGGCGGACCGACACCAAAGCCGTGTGGGTGACGACTTGGTGGACGATGACGTCGTAGCCGAAGGTGAAGTGCCGTACGTCGGCGCCGGCGGGCGGGGTGAGCACGGCCTGCGCGATCAGCTCGCGGTACTCGCCGGTGCCGGTCTGGACGGCCCGGCTCAGGCTGAGGCGGCCGACGGCGACCTGCCAGGTGCGGCCGTCGGTGGTGGTCGGGTGGATGTGCGCGGCCAGGTAGGCGCGGATGGCGCCGGTGCGGTCGGCCGGCGTCTTCTCGGGCACGCCGAGCCCGGAGGCGCGGGTGAACTCGTCGACGGGGACTTCCAGGCGGGCGGAGACCGAGTGTTCGTACACGTCGAGCCGGACCACCGAGTGCGGCATCGGATGCGCGGTGGCCGGCGGCGCCCCGATGAGGAGCGCCGCCGCTACCGCGACCGCGATCCCGGCAACCCGGCGCAGTGCCCTGGTCAGCCAGTTTCGCGGTCCGGTCATGAGAAGGAGAACTCGCTGCCGTAGTCGCGGGTGTGGTCGCGGTACACGGTGTGGTAGTGGACCTTGTCGCGGTACACCACACCGGTCTGGCAGATGAACTCGACCCAGACGCTCGGGCCGTCGATACGGACGTAGTCGCCGTTGGTGTCCAGGCCGGTGCCGCCGGAGTAGCTGATGTAGGTGTCCTTCAGCTCCTTGGCGTAGGTCTTCATCAGCTGCTTCGCGGTGGCGTCGTCGACGTCCGCGACCCAGGGGTGGATGGCCGCGAGGACGAGCTTTTGCTGCTTCGGGGAGAGGTCGCCGGCCTTCAGGCCCTGCTTGGTCGCCGGGAACTCGCCGTCGGAGCCCGGGCCGAGGAGTACGTCGCCGAAGGACGCGGACAGCTTGGCCGCGGCCAGCTGCTCGGTCGTCAGGCTGCCGGTGAGGGCGAGCATGCCGTCGCGGAACTCGGCCATCGGCTCGTAGGTCGTGCCGTCGTCCGCGGTCCAGCTGGTGGGCTCGATGCCGCTGAAGAACGGGCTGGCGCCGGCGACCTTGCCGTTCTTGAAGGTGATGTTGACGGCGAGGTGGTGGCCGCCGAAGTGCAGCTGCCAGGTGCCGGTCTTGGACGGGGTGCCGAGGAACGCCAGGTAGTAGTAGCCGCTGCCGTACGCGAAGCCTCCCCCACCGCCTCCGGTGCCGCCGGAGGGCGGGGCGCCCGTCGGGACGTCCGTCGGAGCGGTTGTGCTGGTCGCGGTGCCGGTGGCCGTCACGCTCGGCGCCGGGGTGGGTGAGCCGGTGGACTGCGCCGAGGCGAGCACGTCGTCGGCGAGGACGGTCTGCATGACGTGGTCGTAGCCGGTGTCCTTGCCGGACCCCAGAGCCACCTTCAGCACGCTCTCGGCGGCGGCCAGCTGCTCCTCGCTGAGCGAACCGAAGTCGATGCCGGGGCGGCAGGTGCCGGCGCACGGCAGGTTCGACCAGGCGGTCGCGTTGGCCTGGCTGAAGTCCAGGACGGTCGCCGACTGCTGGTCGGCGTCCAGGGTGTTGAGGAACGCGTTGGCCGCGCTGACCACGGCGGCGGTGCCGGTGGCGTTCTTGCTGACCGGGTAGTGCGCGGCGGCCTTCGTACCGGTGGAGGACGCGGCGTTGGCCGCCGCGAACCCGCCACCGACGAGGAGGACGCCGGCGGCCACGCCGGCGACACCTCGCCAGGTCCGTCGCCTACGCGCCTGACTGGTTCTTTCCCTACTCACGAACACACTCCCTGGGGACAAGGGCTGGGATGGACGCGCGCGCTGCCGACAGGACTATCAGCAAAATTGTTGACACCTCAATGCGCGCGCGTCCGGGCCTGTCCCTTTTGGGGGCCGTGTGACGCGTATGCAAGAAATAAGCATGGCCTGCTGACAGGTTCCGCTCATCGCGACCCCAGGCGCCGGGCGCCGGGCGCCGGGCTCATCTCATGAGGAGACCGGCGCCCCGCCCTGCGACGGACGCCGGTCGGTGACCCCTTCAGTGCTCGAAGAGCGCCGTCGCCACCGGCACCGCCAGCAGCAGGCTGAGTCCGACCGTGGGGAGGCGGTCCAGCCACACGACGGCAGCGAATTCGCGCAGGGTCGCGGCCGGCCAGTAGGCGGGTGAGGTCGGGGCGCCCACGACGTGCACGGGTACGCCGACGCGGCGGGCCAGCAAGGTCGTGCGGTAGACGTGGAAGCCGCTGGTGACCACCGTGGCCCGGTGGCCGGGGCCGGTCTTGTCCACGAGGGCCGCGCTGAAGCGGAGGTTCTGCCCGGTGTTGACGGAGCGGTCCTCCCGCATGATCCGGTCGGCGGGTACTCCGCGTCCGCGCAGATAGTCGGCCATCGCCTCCGCCTCGGAGCGGACCTCGTCGTCGCCCTGGCCACCCGAGACGACGAACACCACACCAGGTGTGTGCGGCGGGCGGGCGGCCTCGATCGCGAGGGCACGCTCCAGCCTGCGGGCCAGCAGCGGGCCGGGCCGGTCGCCGTCGAGCCCGGCCCCCAGGACGACGACATGGGTGGTTCCCGCGCCGGGGGTGCCCCGGCCCCGGACGAACACGTGGCCGGCGAAGACCAGGAACAGCAAAGTCAGGTATCCCGCGGCCGCGTTCACCGCGAGCACCAAGGCACCGAACGCCTCGCCGCCGGCCACGTGGAAGACCGCGTCCAGGCCGAGCACCGCCAGCACCGCGCAGCCGGCGGCCCCGGTCGCCAGCAGGGCCGGCTGCGCTCCGTAGCGCCGGACCAGAAGGAGGCCGTCGGCCAGCAGCAGCAGACCCACCGCGAGCGCCAGGAGCAGGGCGGCGACGGCCAGGACGGTGACGACGGCCGGGTGGGCCGCCGCACCGCGAACCGCCACGCCGAGTCCGGCAGAGGTCGCCGCCAGGCAGAACAGGACAGCGGTGGAGAACCGATGCGGTGCCAGCAAGGCGCTGACGACGCCACCTGCGGCGAACACGCCCGCGACGAGATATTCCGGGTACTCCGGCATGTACGGCACCGCTCCGCTCTCCCGCCCGCCTCGCCTCGCCTCCCGCGGGCTCCCGGACCCGGTACGGACGACTGCCGGCCATCCTCCCAGACCCGCTGTGGCTGATCGGCTTGGGAGTCCCGAACCGCTCCGGGGCGTCCGGCCTCCCGGGTGCCGGACAGCAGCCACGGTGACGTGGTGGTCGGCTCGGCTTCGACCCGCCGCGCCCGCACGGCCTGGACTCGGTGAACTCGATCAAGGCGATGCTGGAGGGCCGCGTCAAGGTCTTCCTCGCCCTGGCCGGGAAATTCGTGCGCGCAGCGCCCGACAGCGAGGCCACCGAGAAGGCGATGCGTCGTGCCGGCTGACCGCCCACATCTCCACCAAGCTCAACCGCTCGCACACCGTCTGCGGCGACACTGCCCTGATCCTGCCGACGCTGGGGCGCACCGAGCGTGACATCCAGGCCGACGGCGAGCAGTTCGTCACCGTCGAGAACTCCATGAGCGAGGTGCACACCTCGCGGGGACGGATCGAACCGGCCTCGCGCATGCTGCTCAGCGAGGTCGCCATCCTGTGCCGGCTCGCCCGGCTCAGCGTCGACGGCACGGGGGACATCCCCTGGGCGAAGTTCGAGGGCGACTACAACACCATCCGCGGCAGCATCTCCCGGATCGTGCCGGGCTTCCACGACTTCAACGCCCGGGTGACCCGTCCGGGACCGCTACCGGGGCATCCACGGCAGCCGCCACGTCGTCCTGGTCAACCCGGCCGGCCTGTCCGCGCTCGGCCTCGCCCCAGGCGACCGGGGGGACCTGGTGAGTGTCTGGGAGGACGGCACCGAGCGGCGGGCCGAGAACTTCGAGGTCGTGTCCTACCCGGCGGCCAAGGGGCCGGCCGCCGCCTACTACCCGGAGACGAACGTCCTGGTGCCGCTCGACAGCGTCGCCGACATGAGCAACCAGCTCACCTCCAAGGGCATCGTCGTCCGCCTCGAACCCACGGGCGACCGGTCCCGGCCGGCACCCGTCTGACCGGAACGGGGGCCGGGGCCGGCGACGTCGTGCCCCGGCGGGGCCCGCACACGGGTGGAGATGAGTTGAGTTGTTGTCCTGATCCGGTAACCGGCAGCGATTCTCCGCTGTATCGGACATCACCCGTGTCCCAGAATGAGCAGGCCGCGAGCGCTGACAACCGCGGTCGGCCACGGAGGGGGAGCGGGAAATGGGTATCGCCACGAGGTTCACCGGACTGCTCGCGGGCGCGGCGCTTGCGGCGGGGGCACTCTTCGCCACCGCGGCTCCGGCCCAGGCGTACAGCCCGAACCCGACGTTCCACGCGTACTACTACGACACCGACGGCTGCCCGTGCAGCGGCGGCAACCTCACCGACCCGTTCGACAACACGTACTTCGCACGGGACGCCGGCGGTTACGCCGTGAAGATGGAACTCACGAACGCCGGCGCGTTCGTCGGCAAGGTGGAATTCCACCCCAACGACGAGAAGCTGTGGGTGTACGACACCGCGAACGACGGTGACACCTACTACGTCAAGGTCAGCTACACGTCCGGCGGTACGACCCGCAACCTCGGCACCTTCAGCCCGCTCGGGACCTCGGCGGTGCTGGACTACGAGGTGGAGGACTTCGATCTGCCCGAGGGCGCCAACGTCGACATTTCCGTGTACGACGACGCAGGGCTCACCGACCTCATCGGCGCCGCCCGCGGCACCGGAGCGGCCGTCGCGTAGCGGCTTCGCCAGGACGCCGGGGCGGCCGCGCGCGGGCGGGCCCGGTACGCGGGGGCCGGTACGCGGGGGCCGGTCCGCGGGGGCCGGTCCGTGCCCGCGAGGCGACAGGAGACGATAGCCGGGGGCGCTGAGGTGGTCACGGCCGAAAGGTGGTCCTGCCAGGGGCCGGTGAGCTCAGGTGGGCCGTTCTGGTTGTGGTGGTGCGGGTCCTGGGGGCCAGTGCCGCGCGGAGTGCCGGGGCGAGGACGTGGCGTGCCTCGGAGGGGGTGAGGGCGGCGGGGGTGAGGAGGGGGTTGAGGTAGCGGGTGTAGATGAGGCCGCCGAGGATCGTCACCACGGCTGTGGCGCGGGCGGTCGCGTCCCGGCCGCCGAGGAATTCAACAAGCCGGGCCAGCAGCTCCTGTTCCAGGTATTCGCGGATGGCGTCGGCAGCCTCGTCGCCCTGGGCGGTGAGCCGGCGGAAGTCGGCGTCTTCCCACAGGTGTGTCACCGCGTCGATCAGCCGGTCGGCAAGGGTGGCCGGGTCACCGGCGAGGACGTCGTCGACGGTCAGCGCACGGGCGCACTGGAACTGCATCACGTCCGCGAACAGGCCCTTCTTCGAGCCGAAGTGGTACGCGATCAGTGCCGGGTCGACCCCGGCGGCCCCGGCCACCGCGCGCACGGTGGTGCGCCGGTAACCGCGTTCCAGGAACAGCGTCCGGGCGGCCGAGACGATCGACTCGCGGGTCGGCGGGTTGCCCTGGGGACGGCCCCGGGTGCGGACGGGCGCGGCAGCGGCGATATTCATCAGCGTTGAGCGTGCGGTTCGTGAGGGGACACAGTCAAGGGCGTTCCGCGAACCCCACGAAGGGATGCCCCGACACCATGCGTATCGCAGTCTTCGGCGCCAACGGACCGACCGGCCGCCACCTCACCGGCCAGGCCCTCGCCGCCGGACACGAGGTGGTCGCCGTGACGCGCCGTCCCGGTTCCCTTCCCGCACGGCCCGGCCTCACGCTGACCGTCGCCGACGCCACCGACCCGGCGGCCGTCGACACCGCCATCAGCGGAACGGACGCCGTCCTGTCCGCGCTGGGCGCGCGCTTCAGCAAGGAGACCATCACCACCTACTCGGCGAGCGCCACGGCCATCACCGGTGCCATGACCCGCCATGGCGTCAAGCGCCTGCTCGCCGTCAGTTCCAGCATCGCCGACCCGCACTGGCGGCCCACCGGAGCGCACTTCTTCAACCATGTGCTCGACCCCCTGGTGAACCGACGCCTCGGCCGCACCCTCCACGAGGACATGCGCCGTATGGAAGCGGTGATCCGTGCGACAGACCTCGACTGGACCCTCGTGCGGCCTTCTGGTCTGTTCGAGCACCCCGCCGCCACGGACTACCGCACCGCTGAGAACAGCGCCGACGGCGTCTTCACCGCCCGCGTGGACCTTGCCGCGAGCATGCTGCGCGAACTGGAGGAACAGCGGTACGTCCGCACGGCCATGGGCGTCATCACCACCGCTGTGAGACCGAACATCGCCAAGCTGATCTGGAACGAGGGCGTGAAGAAGAAGTGAGCCACTCCCGGTTCTCGACTCCGCCCTTCACCACCGCGTGTCGGGCGCCCCTGGCGGGCTGCCGGGGCGAGGCGCTTGCGGACACCGTGCACTGCACCACGCCAGGCACCGTGGTGAGCTGCGTGGCAGCGGCCTGGAAGCTGCAACCCCTCCCCCGCGGGCTCAGGGCTACGGGCCGTCAGACGTCGTGCCCCGTCGGCGCGGACATCGTCGAGGTGCTCTTGCGGACCGGTCCTACGCTGGAGGCATGGCCACCGATCCCTTGCTGAGACAGGGCCCCGACTCGACGGATCTGGTCCTGCGCGCCGGCCCGGCCGGGCCGGCATGGAACGCGCTGACCTCGGCAGGGCCGGCGCTGTTCGCCCCGCTCGTCCTGGGCGTGCCGACCCTGCTCGTCGCCTTCTGGATGGCGCTGGCCGGGGCGCAGGCGTCGACCGTGTTGACGGTGGTGGGGGTGATCGCCGGGCTGGAGTACCTGATCGGCTGGCCGGTGCTGGCCCTTTCCCGGGCCCGCGACATCTGGCGGGTGGAGTTCGCGCCGACCGGGGTGCCCGCATCCCTGCGGCTCGTCCGGGCCACCGGGCCCGACGACTGGCTGCCCGTCACGACCCTGCGCGAGGTCCGGCTGACACACAAGGTGGAGGAGCCCTACCAGGGGGACCACAAACCGGCCGTCTCCACGCTCACGCTCGAACTCGTCCTGAAGGGAACCCGGGAGCAGCTCACGCTCCCGTCCGGCGGCGACCCGCAACGGCTCACCGACGCGCTGGAAGCCCTGCTCGGCCCGGCCGGGATCGCGGTGGAGCTGCGCACCGAGCGCAGCACGCGCACCCGGCCGCAGCGAAACTCCGTCTGGACCTCCGGCGGTTCGGCCTCGGCCGGCTCGGGCGGCGGCTGACCCCGGGCTGAGATGGGTGTCTTCGAGCTGCACCCGTCGGGCGCGCTGGCGGCCCGGGCCCCCGAGGAGGCAGCGCGCCGGGCGCTGCTGGGCGAGTGGTCGTACCGCCTGCCAGGCGGCGAGGCCCTCGCCGATGTCGCGCTGCGTGTAAGGGACTTCACCACCGAGCTCGCCCGGACCGTCCACGAACTGCCGCCGGTCCCCGACGCCTCCGTCACGCACTGGCGAGGCGACGGACGCCACCTGCGGCTGTCCAACTGGGGCCAGATCGCCCACCTCACTGGTCTCCCCCTCGCGGAAGGAACGTCATGAGCGATCAGCAGCACCCCACCGATCCCGTGCTCTCCCGCGTCCAGCGAGTGCCCGGCGGCCTGTACGGCGACGAGCCCTACGAGGCCGCGCTCAGCGACCTGCGGGCGGCCGTCGCCCAAGTGTCCGCGGCGCTGTCGAGAACCCAAGATCCGTCCGTCAGCGAGTACCTGACGCGCTATCAGGCGGACCTCAACCGCGCCCAGCTCCAGCTGCACCCGCACGGCAGCGCCGCCCTTGAGCGTGCCCACGCCCTGTGCCGCACGGTGCGCCGCTACCTGACCACCGGGGCGGCGTGAGTCCAGTGCCGACCACCGAGGGTCAGCTGCCGCTGGAGGATATCCGGCACCGATGCTGTGGTCCGGCCGGACGGGGAGCTGGGGTGCGGGCAGGCTCACAGGGCGCCATTGTTTTCTCTTCGATCAGCCCTTCTGTCCGGTCTTCTCGACCATGCGGGCCAGTTCGATGCGGGAGCGCACGCCCAGCGCTGCGAAGACCTTTCTCAGGTGGTAGTCGACGGTTCGAGTGCTGAGCGAGAGGGTCAGTGCCACCTCCCGGTTGGTGGCGCCCTCGGCCACGCACCGGGTGATCCGCAGTTGCTGCGGGGTGAGTGCGTCGAGGCCCGGGCCCGGCCCCGGTGCTCGCCCTGCGCCGCTCTGCGCCACGCCGCCGGCCCGTAGTTCGGCCCGGGTCTGGTCCGCCCAGACGCGTGCGCCGCAGCGTTCGAACCCGACCAGGGCTGCGCCGAGTCGGTCGCGTGCCTCGCTCAGCCGGCGGCGTCTGCGCAGCCACTTGCCGTGCAGCAGTTCGGTCCGGGCGCGTTCGAAGTCGCCGCCGCCGGCCGCGTCGTGCAGGTCGAGCGCGCGGCGGTACAAGGTGTCGGCCCGGTCCGGCGGAGCCAGCAGCGCACGGCAGCGCGTCAGTTGGGCGGGGGCCTGCGGATCGGCGCCGAATCCGGCCCACCGGGCGAACTCCTCGACGACGTCGGCGACTTCGGTGACGCCGTCGTCGGTCCGTCCGGTCGAGGCAGCAGCTTCCACGAAGCACGGTACGGCGAGCATCCACACCGCGAAGTGCCCTCTGCGCGGGCCCGGGTGGACGAGTGGCCCGAGGCGGTCCGCGGCTTCCCGGGGGCGCCCGCCGGCCAGGTCGGCGCGGGCGATCGCCCACTGCGCCAGGGTCGCGGCCTGGACGAGTCCGTGCCGCCGGGCGGTGGCCAGCGCGGTGTCCGCGTGGGCGGCCACCTCCTCGGGGGTGCCCTCGATCGACGCGGCGAGGGCGAGTACCGCGTGGTGGTGGGCGGCCGTGTTGCGCTGCCCCGTCCGGTGCGCGGCCCGCAGCCCCTCCTCCGCATGGGTCCTGGCCAGCGCGTGCCGTCCGGCGCGCAGTTCCGCGTAGGCGAGGTACTCCCGGGCCCGCGCGCGGGCCGCGGCGGTCCCGGGGGTGCCCGCGGCGGCCAGGGCCCGCGCCCCGGCGCGGCGGGCGGCCGCGAGATCGCCAAGCAGCAGGGCGGCAGCGGACGCGCGCAGCGCGGTGTCCGGCTCGTCGGCCCCGGCCGCACCCGCGGCACCTGCGGCTTCCGCGTCCACGATCAGCCGCCGCAGTGGCCCGGCCGCCTGCGCGAACTTCCCTTCGAGCAGGGCCCGGAGACCGGCCCGGTATCCGAGGTCTCGGGACAGTTCGGTGCGATTCCGTGCGTCCGGGGCCGGGGCCTGGGCCTGGGCCTGGGCCGAGGCCGGAGTTGGGGGGTGCGCCGCGGGCCGGGGGGTGTCGGCTGTGGTCAGGGCGTGTAAGCAGCCCTGGGCGTCGCCCGCTGCCCAGGCGGCGTCGACCGCGGCCAGCAGGGCCGACTCGGACTTGTGTGGGGACGACTCGGCGAGCAGGCGGGCCGCCAGGAGCAGGGAGGCTCTGGCCTCGTCGACCGCGCCGTCGTACAGGACCACCGTGCCGCGTATCAGTTCGGCGCGGCCGCGCAGCGCCGTGGGTGCGGCACTGTCCCGGGCGCGGTCGAGCAGGCGCAGGGCCCGGTGCGTGCGGCCGGTGTGCAGGGCCTGTTCGGCTGCGGCCGTGTACCACTGCGCGCGCCGGGTGCCGTCGTCGGTGAGGTCGGCGGCGTGGGTGTAGGCCGCGCACCGCAGGTTCCGGGGGTGTGTCCGGTCGTCGGCCGCCGCGGCCAGTGCGGTGGCCGTCCCGGGCCCGGGCGCGGCGGTGGACCGGGCGCGGTGCAGCAGGACGGGCAGGCCGGTGGATCCCGTCTCCTCCAAGGCCCGGGCCAGCGCGTGGTGCGCGGCCCGGCGCCGCTCGGGCCGCGCGTCCGCGTACACCGCGCGGCGCAGCAGATCGCTGTGGAAGCCGACCTCGGCGTCGGTGCGGACGAGCAGTTCGGGCAGTGGGCCGATGGAGTGGGCGGACTGTGCGCCGGGAGGTGTCCCCCGCAGTTGTTCCGCCGCCCGCCGGGCGAGCGTCAGGGCGATCCGGGCGTCCTGCGTGTCGTGCGCGTACCGGACGGCCGCCGCGACCGTCAGCAGCAGGTCCTCCTGCGCGGGGGTGCACCCGGTCAGGAAGTGGCCGGCGAGGCCGGTCAGCAGCTCGGCGTCGGCCGGTGGAGCGGGCAGCCGGCGGTGACCGCGGATCTGGGCGGGCGACAGCCGGCGGACCATTCCCAGCAGCAGCGCCGGGCTGCCCTCGGCCGCGTCCACCAGGTCGTCGCGGACCGCCCGGTCGAGGGCCCCGTCCGTCGCCTCGTCCAGGAGCGTGGCCGCCTCGTCCGGGGAGAGCGGGTCGACGCGCACCACCGGCGCGCCGAGAGCACGCAGCAGGGCGCGCAGACCGCCGAGGGGTACGGCCGAAGCGACCGGGTCGGCCCGCACACCGACCACGTACGCGGCCGGGTATGCGCGGGCGGCGCGGGCCAGGAACGCCGTGCGGCCGCAGCCGGGTTCACCGGTCACCACCCGCACACCGCCGCCGTGGGTCGTCTGTCCGCTCATTCCCGTGACGGTACGTACGGGTAGCGGGCTGCGGAAGCCGTGCGACCGGTTCGGCGCCAGCGTCGCCGCGGGCTGTTCCGGGCCTGCCACCTGGGGGTTCGTGTGCGACGGCGGTGGCAGACCTTGTGCCGGATCCCAATGGCCGCCGCCGCGCCGCGTGCACCGGCACAGCGACGGCGGCGGCGGCCACTGCGGCTGCTGCTGCGCCGGTGGCGGTGCCGTTCTCCTCGCGTCGTCTCAGGACGTGTGCGGGCAGTTGCCCCGGTACTCGTCGATCGTCGTGCTCGGCCGCGGGAGCGGGCACAGGAACTGCTCGTAGCGCGTGTCGTTGTCGATGAAGCGCTTCAGCCACGAGATGCCGTACTTCGCGATCGTCGTGTTCGAGGAGTTGGGGGTGAAGTGGGTGGCGTTGTTCAGCTCCAGGTAGGCGCGGTCCAGGGAGGACGGCAGGCTGGTGTAGAACGGCTCGGCGTGGGTGGCGACGGGGGCGACGGTGTCGCCGTCGGAGCCGACGATCAGTGTGGGTGTGGTGATCTCGGGCCAGGTCTTGTCGAGGTTCCACGGCGTCAGCGGGATCGCGGCCTGGAGGGAGGGCCTCGCCTTCGCGGCTTCCAGGCTGCCGCCGCCGCCCATCGAGTGGCCCATGACGCCGAGGCGGCTGCTGTCGACGCGGGTGCGCACGGAGCTGACCTGGGTGAGGTGGTCCAGGGCGGCGAGCAGCTGACGGCCGCGGGAGTCGGGCTGGTCCAGTGTGGTGAGGGTGTCGATGGTGAAGACGACGAAGCCCTGGGACGCCAGCCGCGGGCCGAGCCAGGCGAGGGAGGACTGAGTGGCGGTGTAGCCGGGCGCGACGGCGATCGCGCCGAAGGTGCCGTCGGCCGTGCTGGTCGGGTAGTAGATCGTGCCGCCGCCGAAGCCGGTCACGGCGAGCGGGGAGACGGTGGTCTGGGACACCGCGTACGGACCGCGCAGTGCCTCGATGCTCGCGGTGGTCGGCGCGGGGCCGCGCTCGTAGGGGTTGTCCGCCGCCTGTGCGCCGGGGCCGCTGAGTGTGGTGAGGCCGACGACGGCGGCGACCGCCGTGGCGAGCCGGGCGAGCTGTCCCGACCCGGGGAGGTGGGACCTGCGGTGGGGGGAGCCGGTGGAGACGCGGTGGGGCGCACCGGTGCGCATGGGAAGCTGCACGACGAGTCGTCCTCTCGGTCGGGCGGGCCGCGAGGGGCGCCGCCGCTGGACTGGCGGTGCCACTGTCGGGGTCCGACCGGTGCGTGGGGATCGGTGATGTCACCGGTCTCACGGTTTTTCACCGGAAGGGACCTTCCGCTCGTCCTCGGCCCGGTCCCGAGGACGTAGGGCCTCCGGTGGAGCGGACCTCATCGGCGGCCTCGACGGCCGCGCCCCTTGGCCTGCGGCGGCAAGATCTTCGACGGCAAGAGCTGTCACGTCAAAGGCTGCACCTGTGCTGCGCGGTTCGTGGGCAGGAGCCGGGCGAGCCAGTCGGTGCGGGTTCGGCGGGCTGTGGCCGAGAGGTGTGCCTGCGGGTACAGGGCGTCGAATCCGTGGAAGCCGCCTGCCCAGACGTGGAGTTCGGCCTGGCCGCCGGCTGCCCAGATGCGGGTGGCGTAGTCGGTGTCCTCGTCTCGGAAGACTTCGGCGGAGCCGGTGTCGATGTAGGTGGTCGGCAGGCCGGCGAGGTCGTCGGCCAGGGCGGGTGAGACGTATGCGGGTACCTCGTCGTCGGTGAGGTCGCCGAGGAGGCAGCGCCATCCGAATCCGTTCATCTCGCGGGTCCAGACGCCGGGCCCGTCGGAGTACTGGAGGCTGGAGGTGGTGGTGTTGCGGTGGTCGAGCATGGGGCCGATCAGGACCTGGGCGGCGATCGTCGGGGTGCCGAGGTCGCGGGCCAGCAGGGTGACGCCGGCGGCGAGGCCGCCGCCCGCGCTGGCGCCTGCGACGATGATCCGGGCGGGGTCGATGCCCAGCTCTTCGCAGTGTTCGGCGATCCAGAGCAGTCCTCGGTAACAGTCGTCGACCGGGATACTGCCGGTGGCCTCGGGTGCGAGGCGGTAGTCGACCGAGACCACGACGGCGCCGAACTCGTCGAGCCACTCCAGTGGGATGTCGATCTGTGAGAAGCGGTCACCCATGACCATCCCGCCGCCGTGCATCCAGTAGACGCAGGGTGCGGCGGCGGTGCGGTCGGTGTTCGCGGGGCTGAAGACGGACAAGGGGATCGTGGTGCCGTCCGGACTCGCAGCGGTGACTTCGCGCCGGTCGATCGCTCGGCCTTCGAGGAGGGGTTCGACGGGTGTCGAGGAGAAGGGGCGTACCTGCGCCAGCACTTCCGGGCTGAGGTGAGACATCAGCGGCATGTCGGCCAGGAGTTCACGCAGTTCGGGGTCGAGGGCGGGTCGTGCCGTGGTCATGGTGGTCGCTGCCTTTCGCGGGTGGTGGCGGGACGTGGGACGAGGAGGGGGGCGCCTTGGCGGGCACCGTGGCGGCAGGGGCTTGGGGCTGGGGGGTGGGGGGTGGGGTGTTCGGTGGGTCAGAAGGCGGTCCTGCCGCGGACCGGCACGTAGTCGGTGTACTCGGACTCCTTGGCCAGCAGTGCGCCGATCTGCGCCACGATGGCCCGGGCGGCCTCGCCGGCGAAGATCCGGTGGTGATCGTCCTGGCTGGTCCAGCCCTCGGTGACGTGGACGACGTCGGGGGCGGACGCGGAACGGGAGACGAGGTAGACCACGCAGTGCTCGCTCGCGCCGGGGCTGCCTTCGTGCAGGCCGGTCAGCAGCAGGTCGACGAGCCGGTCGCCCATTCCGGGCCGGGCGGTCAGCGTGGCGTTGAAGCCGTATGCGGCAATCATGGCGGCCTTCTTTCTGCGTTGATGGAGTGAGGTGATTCCATTCAATCGCCGTGACCTGCGAAAACGTTAGATCGATGCTCGCTGGTACTTGCACGATCCTCGCGCGCACGGGAATTTCAGCACGGAGCGGTGCTGCAATGGACGCATGCACCTCGAAGAGTTCCGCACCCTGCTGGCCCGGCATGCCCGGCCCGACTGGACCACCGCCATCGACGGCGTCCTCATCTCCAGGGTCGAGCGGCCGGATCCGCCGGCGCCCTCGATGTCCGGCACGGTGCTCGCCGTCATCGCCCAGGGCGCCAAACGCCTTGCGCTGGGCGACCGGGTCTACGCGTACGGTGCCGGGCAGTACCTCGTCGCATCCGTCGACCTGCCCGTCACCGGACAGTTCACCCAGGCCGCCCCCGAGCAGCCGGCCCTCGGCTTCGGCCTCACGCTGGAACCGTCCGCCGTGGCCGAACTGCTGCTGCAAGCCCGTCCCGGCGACATCCCCCGCCCCGCCGCAGGCACTCCGTCCGCGATCGCCGTCAGCGACGCCTCGCCCGCGTTGCTCGACGCGGTGGTCCGGCTGCTGCGCCTGCTCGACGAGCCCGGCGACCGCGCCGTACTGGCCCCCCTGATCAAACGCGAGATCCTGTGGCGCCTGATCACCGGCGAGCAGGGCGCGACGGTGCGCCAGCTCGGCCTCGCCGACAGCGGCCTCAGCCACGTGTCCCGGGCCGTGCGCTGGATCCGCGAGCACTACGCCGAGCCCTTCCGGGTCGAGGACGTGGCGCGGCTGTCCGGGATGAGCGTCTCCGCGTTCTACCGCAACTTCCAGGCGGTGACCGCGCTGAGCCCCATCCAGTTCCAGAAGCAGATCCGGCTCCAGGAGGCCCGGCTGCTGCTCGCCACCCACCCGGGCGACGTCACCGGAGTCGGCCACCGCGTCGGCTACGACAACCCGTCACAGTTCAGCCGCGAGTACCGCCGCCAGTTCGGCGCACCCCCGAGCCGGGACGCGGCCCGCCTGCGGAGCACCGCAGGCGTCCTTCCTTGAGCGGACGGACAGTTGGGGAGGATCGTGCAAGACGAAGCGACGATCATTGTACTGTTTCAGCAGGTCAGAGCGATTCAATGGGATCACCGGTTCTTCCGCGGGGCAGAAAAATGCCTGTCCATCCGCGGATCCCCCTCCATCGCTAAGGACTACCGCATGAAGACAGTTCTGATCACTGGCGCCTCGTCCGGATACGGACGGGAGACCGCCCTGTACTTCCACTCGCAGGGGTGGAACGTCATCGCCGCGATGCGCACTGCGCGCGCGGGCGTCCTGCCCGAGTCTGACCGGCTCCGCGTCGTCGAGCTCGACGTGACCGAGCCCCGGACCATCACCGCCGCGTTCGAGGCGGCCGGGCCCATCGACGTCCTGGTCAACAACGCGGGCGTGCCGTCGATCGGCGTGTTCGAGGGCACCCCCATGGCCCGGGTGCGGGAAGTCTTCGAAACCAACACGTTCGGCGTGATGGCGACGACGCAGGCGGTGCTGCCCCAGTTCCGCGAGCGCGGCTCCGGCGTAGTGGTCAACGTGACCTCCAGCGTGGTGCTGGGCCACATGCCGCTCTCGGCCGTCTACAAGGCGAGCAAGATGGCCGTCGAGGGGTTCACCGCATCCCTCGCGCTCGAGCTCGCGGCCTTCGGTGTGCAGGCCAAGACGGTCCAGCCGGGCGCCTGCCTGACGACGAACTTCGCGGCCAACGCGACGAAGGGCGCCTCGCTGGACGAGCTGGTCCCGGCGCCCTACGCACCGTGGGCGAAGAAGGCCATGGGCGACTTCACGGGCCAGGACCTGTTCACCAAGGAGAGCGACGTCGCCGAGACAGTGTGGCGAGCCGTGCACGACACGACCGGCCAGCTGCGCTTCCCCGCCGGCCCCGACGCGGTCTCGCTCGCCCAGGCGAGGTGATCAGCCCATCAGTACGTCAGGGAGGGCTTTCGAGGCCCCCTCGGATCGGTCACCATAGGGGTCCGTCGGCGATCCGAGGGTGGGGATGAGCGAGGGCGGGAACGTTCTGGACGAGCGACGGAACAGACCGGAGCAGGTCGGACCCGCGCCGTGGCTGGCGCTTGCCTGTCTGGTCGGGCTGTTCATGGCCTACCTCGTGCTGACGCACTTCACCGCAGAGCTGCGGGCGGCGCTGTGGGGCGAACCCGGGACCGTGACGGCAGCCGACTGCCGCACGTACGACAACACCGTGGCCAATGCGGGAACGTCGACGTCCTGCTCGGGTGCCTTCACCCCGGACGGCGGCGGCTCGTCGTTCGACGTCCCCGTCGAGGGCGACATCGATGCGCGACCGGTCCGCGCGCGGCTGGTGGACGGTACCTCGGGCACCGCGTACGTCTCACCGACGCTGTGGGCGGGGGTGCTCCCGGTGGGGCTGTCCCTCCTCCTGGCCGCTCTCCCGGCGGTGGTGACGGTGAAGTACCTGCGCCGCGTCCGCGCACAGCGCCCTGGGGAGCCGCTTCACGGATCGGACGCAGAGTCGAGTGCGTGATCGACGACGACGAGCACGACGGGTTGGCTTCGACGGGCCCTGCCTGTCCAGGTCTGTCCCTGTCACAGCCGGCGGCCGGCGACATCCCCGCCGGGGTCGTCGGCCAGCACGATCGCCGTGGTGATCCGCTTGCCCACCGGTTCGCGGTGGACGGCGAAGCTCTGGCAGACCGCCATCACGATCTCCAGCCCGTGCTGGCCTATCCGGGTCGGGTCAGGCGCAAGGACGGCGGGCGGGGTCGGGTTGCTGTCCCAGACGGTCACCTCGACGGCGCCGCCGCTGATCTCCAGGGTGAGCAGGCAGGTGCCGGGTGCGTACTTGCGGGCGTTGGTGACGAGCTCGCTGACCACGAGCTGCACCGTTCCCATGGCGCGGCCGGAGACCGGAAGCCCGTGCAGCGCCTGGACGTCGGTGAGGAACGTGCGGGCCAGGTCGCGGGCGACGGCGATGTCCTCGCTGCCCTCGAACGCTCCGGACACCGACAGGACGTCCCGCAGGACCAAGGACCCGCCCTTGTTCTCCGCTGTCTGCTCCATGCCGGTCCGCCTCCCCGTGCTCTGATGTGCCTTGCCGCGTTTACCCCCGAACCTTCACTTCAGGCGCGGGCAGGTCAGGGGCGGCAGACCAGTGCGCCGCCCGGGCTGCCTGCGGCCTTGGCCCCGGCCTGCCGGGCTGCGGCTTCGGCCTTGGCCTTCACTCGGATCGGGGAGCTCGTCCTGCACCCGGACTGCGGTCCCGGCCACTGGAGCCAATGACGCAAGAGGAGATGCGGGGGGCGTGGCGGGTGAGCCGGGCGCCGGCCAGGTGGCCGGCGTCGACGCCGTTGAGGCCGGCCTCGCCGACAGGCCGGGGCCACGCTCCTTCACCCTCGGGCCGCGGAGGTGGGTCACGCTGGGGTGAGCAGCTCTGCGTGGCCCGTTCGCCGGAGGTATTCGATCACCGCGTCTCGGCTCTTCTCCAGGCACACGATCCTGTTCTCGACGACGCGCAGCTCGCGAGCGAGCTCCTGTGCCAGGGTCTGGGTGCACGCGCCTGCTGCGTCCTGGGCCGAGGGAGCCTCGATGTCCAGCACGATCTTGATCATCCTTGTCGACAGACCAGCCTCGACGAGCGCCCGGACGTGACGTGCGTGCTCGACCTGGTCCTCGGAGTAGTCGCGGTAACCGTTGGTTGACCGCGACGACTCGATGAGCCCCTGCTGTTCGTAGTAGCGGAGCATCCGAGCCGGGGCTCCTGTTTTTTGGGCGGCCTCACTGATCTTCATCACTCGCTCCTCCTCGTCAGCCGACGACTTGACCTTGACACTGATGTCAAAGTTTACGGTGATTCTCGAGACCCCAGCGACCAGAACACACTGGGGCAAGACGAATACGGCAGGGACCTTCTGATGACCGACTACAGCTCGAACTCCACCTCCCGGGACATCCTCATCATCGGAGCCGGGGAGCTCGGCATGCCCGTCATCCGCAACGTCGTCCGACGAGCGAAGGACGTGGAGGGCTCCTCCGTGAGCGTGCTTCTGCGGGCCGGCGCCCTCGCGTCCACTGCACCCGACAAGCAACGCGACGTCGCTGAGATCGAGAACCTGGGCGTGAAGATCGTCGAAGGGGACCTCGTGAAGAACACCGTCGACGAGCTCGCCTCCCTCTTCGCCGACTACGACACGGTCATCGGGTGCACGGGTATCACCGCCGGCCTCGAGACCCCCATGAAGGTCGCCCAGGCAGCCCTCCAGGCACGGATCCCGCGGTACTTCCCGTGGCAGTTCGGCGTCGACTTCGACGTCATCGGCCGAGGAAGCCCGCAGGACATCTTCGACTCCCAGCTGGACGTCCGTGACCTGCTCCGGTCCCAGGACCGGACCGAGTGGGTCATCATCTCCACCGGCATGTTCATGAACTACCTCTTCGAGCCCGGCTCGGGCATGGTGGACCTGCCCAACGACACCGTCAACGCACTGGGAAGCCTCGAGACGGCGGTCACCGTGACGACACCCGAAGACATCGGCGTCCTGACCGCGGACATCCTCTTCGCCGAACCTCGTATCCGCGACGAGATCGTCTACCTCGCCGGTGACACCATCACCTACGGCGAGCTGGCCGAAACGCTCGAGACCGTGCTGGAGCGTCCGTTCCGCCGTGTGGTGTGGACGGTTCCGTCGCTGCTCGACGAGCTGGCCGCCGACCCGGACAACATGACGCGGAAGTACCGGGCGGTCTTCGCACAGGGCCGCGGCGTCGCGTGGGCGAAGGACGACACCTACAACGCACGCCGCGCGATCCCCGTGACCGGCCTCCGCCAGTGGGTCGAGAAGAACCTCGCCGGCTGACGCACTCTCCGCCCCTGCACCGGCCGGCTCCCCCGGCGGGCGCGATCCGGCTCCCCGCTGGGGCAAGCGGATTCCAGCCCGCCGACACGCACCACGCGGCGTGCCCCCCTGGCAACGCGCGTGAACCAACAAAGGACACGACCACCCGTGCCAGGCCGACTCCCCCAGCAAGACCTTCTGATCAACGGCCGGTACAACCGCAGGCCATGCAACGGCCAAAGCCCGCCCGGCCCTCGGTGGTGCCGCAGTCGGTCGGCAGACACACCACCGCCCGCATCTCCCTGTTCGAGCCGCCCCGCATCAGCACCCCGCCCCTGACGACCATGTCCACCGGGCAGACCCGAAGCGTCACACCCACTCCGTGTACATGCCTGGACCATGTTGTCCGGCGACGGCGCGTGCGCATCGGTCCGGGCGCGTGGGGCAGACTCATCCCCTCAGGCCCGAACGCGGGCGCGCCCAGGACAGCCGAGGACATGGTGAGCGACAACGACGTAGCGGGCAGACCGGAGCTCTTCATCGAGGAGCGCTTCGTCGACGGGGCCCGTGTGGTGAGCGTGCGGGGCGAGATCGACCACGACGGCAAGGACGTCCTGCGCAGTGTCCTGCTGTCCGGCGCCGGCGCGGCGCCTGCCCGGCTGGTGGTGGACCTCAGCGGTGTCCCGTTCATGGACTCCAGCGGTATCAACGTCTTCGTCGCCGCCCACCAGGCCGTCTCCGGCACCGCAGGCTGGGTGCGAATCGCCGCGGCCCAGGAACCCGTTCTGCGTGTCCTCGAGCTGGTCGGCGTCGACGCGGTCATCACCTGTCACCCGACCCTGGAACAGGCATTGCGCCCCTGAGCGGGCGCTGTCCGGATGAGCCCGGGGAGCCGTCCTGGCGCCTGTGCCCGCGCCGGCAGGCAGGCCCTGGCACGAGCGCGGCTCCGGCGGTGTGTCCGGGGACGGTCGGACGTGGACGTCAGATGTGGACCTTGCCGAAGATGTGGTTGGCGGGGGCGTGAGGGTCGTCGCCGTAGAAGAACTCTTCGAGTGCCCGGTGGAACTCCTCGCGGTCCAGTCCGCCGGAGCCGTCGAGGTCCAGAGCGGCGAAGACGGCGGCGCAGTCCTGGCCGGGGACGGCGGCGACCGAGTCGAACATCTGCTGGAACTCGGCCTGGTCGATCTTGCCGTCCGCGTTGAGGTCGACGAGGTCGAAGAAGCAGTTGGTGACCGGCTCGATCTGGTGCGGGTAGAGCGCGCGGTCGGTCAGGACGCTCTTGAAGCCTTCGGTCATCTCCCGCACGTCGACCTTTCCGTCGCCGTCCTGGTCCATCGGGGCGATGACGTTCGACCAGAACTGGTCCATACCCTCGGTGAGCCGGCGGGCGGTCTCCGGGTCGGGAGTGGTCTCGCGGGCGTTGATGTAGCGCTCGCTCATCATGCGGACGTCGCGCTGGGTGATGAATCCGTCGCCGTCGACGTCGGCGCCCCTGAACCACTGGCCGTACTTGAGGTCTTGAAGTGCAGTCATGGCTGCGGATCGTAATCACCGGTTCCGGCGGCGCAGGCGTCCGCGGGGAGGGCGGGCGCAGGGCGGGCCTGCCGGCCGGGCGCCCGGTGACGGTGAACACGGCAGACGTGCCCGTCGCGGAGGGGGCTTCGGTTCAGTGTTCGAGGTGTGGTGGTGTGAAGGCGAGTACCTCCTCGAGCGGCCCGTCGTAGGCCTCGACGTCGACGAGTGCGCTGTGTGCGCTGGGTCCCTGGGACAGACGGGAGCAGCCGCGGTCGCCGGTGAGGGTGTTGGGGTTGCCGTGGCGGTCCAGGGTTCCGCTGCGGCCCGGCTGGGCCGGGTCCCACCACGCTCCGGTGGACAGCTGGACGACGCCGGGCATGACGGCGTCCGACAGGATCGCGCCCGCCAGGCAGCTGCCCCGGTCGTTGAAGACGCGCACGATCACGCCGTCGTCGATGCCGCGTGCTGCCGCGTCCTGCGGGTTGATCGTCACGGGCTCGCGGCCGTGGATCTTCGACTTGAGGCTGTGGCCGCCGTTGTCGTACTGGCTGTGCAGGCGGGAGGCGGGCTGGTTCGAGATCAGGTGCAGCGGGAAGCGGCTCGCCAGGCCGGCGCGGAGCCACTCCACGGGTTCGAACCACGCCGGATGTCCGGTGCAGTCGTCGTAGCCGAACGAGTCGATCTTTTCGGAGAAGATCTCGATCCGGCCCGAGGGGGTCGTCAGGGGGAAGCGCTGCGGATCGGCGCGCAGTGCTGCGAAGCTGCCGGGGAACGGCCCGCCGAGGGACGGCAGTTCGACGCCGCGGGCGCGTTGCCAGAAGTCGTCGAAGTCCGGCAGGGCCGCGTCGTCGCCGAGGTCCGCACGGGTCCGGGTGTAGAGGTGGCGGACCCATTCGATCTCGCAACGTCCTTGGGTGAATGCGTGCTCGTAGCCGAGCCGGGCCGCCAGAGCGGCGAAGATCCGGTGGTCGGTGCGTGCCTGGCCGGCCGGTTCGCGGACCTTCGGCATCGCGACGAGGTGGGGGTCGGAGAATCCCGCGGCGAAGTCGTCGCGCTCCAGGCTGGTCGCGACGGGGAGCACGATGTCGGCGAACTTCGCGGTGGTGTTCCACCAGGCTTCGTGGACCACCACGGTGTCCGGGCGCTGCCAGGCCCGGGTGAGGCGGTGGAGGTCCTGGTGGTGGTGGAAGGGGTTTCCGCCGCACCAGTAGATCAGGCGCAGGTCGGGCAGGGTCAGGCGCCGGCCGTCGTAGTCGATGGTGGTGCCCGGTTCCAGCAGGGTGTCGGCGATCCGGGCGACCGGGATGAAGTCCGTGACAGGGTTCGCCGCCTGCGGCATCGACGCCACGGGCGGGCGGCCGGGGGCGACACCGGTCGCGTCCATCGTCGCGTAGCCCGCGCCCCAGCCGCAGCCGGGCCGGCCCAGTGAGCCCGCCATGGCGGCCAGGACGACCGACATCCAGATCGGCTGCTCGCCGTGGTCCGCGCGCTGTACGGCGTAGTTGACCATGACGAGGGAGCGCTGTGCGGACAGGCGGCGGGCGAGATCGGTGATGGTGTCGCGGTGGATGCCGGTGATGCGCGCGGCCCAGTCGGCGTTCTTGGCGATGCCGTCCGCGTCGCCGGTCAGGTAGGGGGTGAAGCGGTCGAACCCCTCGCAGCAGCGGGTGAGGAAGTCCTCGTCGTGCCAGTCGTTGACCAGCATGGTGTGGGCGATGCCGAGCATCAGGGCGGTGTCGGTGTTGGGGACGACCGGCAGCCACTCGGCGTCCAGGAAGCCGGCGGTGTCGCTGCGGATCGGGCTCACGTTGACGAACCGCACCCCGGCCTCACGGCACTTGCGTTGCAGGTCCCGTGTCTGGTGGCGGGCCAGTCCGCCGGGGTTGATCTGGCTGTTCTTCAGGGCCAGTCCCCCGAACGCCACCACGAGCTCACAGCTCTCGGCGATCTCGTCCCACATCGGCATCCGGGACTGGTAGCTCCACGGAGCCCCGCCGATCACATGCGGAAGGACGACCTCGAGGGCTGCGGTGCTGTAGGTGTTGCGCGAGTCGGTGTAGCCGCCGCCGAGCGCCAGGAAACGCTGGAGCTGGCTTTGCGCGTTGTGGAATCCGCCCGCGCTGGCCCATCCGTACGAGCCGCCGAACACCGCGCTGTCGCCGTGCTGTGCGCGGACGCGGCGCAGTTCGTCGCTCACCAGTGTGAGCGCTTCGTCCCAGCCGACCTCCACGAAGGCGTCGGAGCCTCTGGCGGTGTCACCGGCGCGCGGTAAGCCGTCGAGCCATCCTTTGCGTACCGCGGGACGCAGTATCCGCGCGCTGTCCTCGGCGGCCGTCACCATGCCCGGGCCGATCGGCGAGGGGGCGGGGTCATCGCCGCGGGGCTCGATGCGCACCAGCCGGCCCGCATCGACCACGGCCTCGAAACTGCCCCAGTGCGTCGCCACCGGCATGCGTCGTTCCACCGTGCCTCAACTCCCTCCCTGAGGTCCGTCCGGCTCTCGAACAACGGCCGCTGCGCCACAGGGGTTTCGCGTCGGTCAGCGGTCCGCCCGACTCAGGCTCCCCCCGGCGGATGCGGCCCAATCCTGCCGGTTCGTACGATTCCTGCCGCCGGCGCCCGGGCGGAGCACGGCACGGTCATCACATCGCCTGCAAGCCCTTGGCCGGCACGGAGAGGCCGCCGGTCCGCAACGCGCGCGCCCTGCGCCGGTCAGGTCTGGGGCGGGGTCACCGGTGGCACCGGCGGTACCGCGCCGCGCGCCCGCAGGTCGGCGGCGCCGCCCTCGCCGAGGACCCCGGTGGTCCGTTCCAACTCCTCGGACGGCAGCGCCGACAACGACCGCCGTGCCACCGCCGACACCACCAGCGGCAGCACCGGACGCAGCGGCTGCACCAGACGCAGCCACGGGGGCGCGTAGACGCTGACCGCGCGCCGCTCCACCCCGCGCACCAGCCATCGGGCGACCTGCTCGGGGCTGTGCACGCGGCGGGCGGGGGCGGGCTGATGGGAACGCAGGGCCCGCAGCACCGGATGCTCGTCGAGGGCCGCGATCATGTCGGTGCCGGTCCAGTGCAGGTACGCGATGCCCACCCCCACGCCCGCCGGGCGCACCTCGGTGCGCAGGGCCTGGGCGAACGACTCCACGCCCGCCTTCGAGGCGCAGTAGGCGCTCATCAGCGGCGCCGAGCCGAACGCGGCGGTGGATGCCACCTGGAGGAAGTACCCGCCGGTGCGCACGAGTTGGGGCAGGAAGACGCGGGCGGTGTTCGCGCTCCCGATCAGGTTGACCTCGACCACCCGGTCGAACAGCGAGGCCGCGCACGTGGCGAACGGGCCCGCGGCGGCGATGCCCGCGTTGGCGACCACCACCGAGGCGGGCCCCAGCCGGGCATCGACGCTGCGGGCCGCGCCCTGGAGCGCCGCCTCGTCGGTGACGTCCACCTCGAAGCAGTGCGCCTCGGTCGGCAGCCCGGCCGCGACCTTGCGCAGCGAGTCGAGTTCCCGGCCCAGCAGCGCCACCCGCATACCCCGCAGGGCCAGCCGGCGTGCCACCGCCGCTCCCACGCCGCGTGCCGCCCCGGTGACCACAGCGATCCGCGCGTACGGTCCGCCCTGCGCCATGACCGCCTCCAGGCCCGTCCTTACGACACGACCCGCGCCGCACCGCGCACCCGGCCAGTCGACCACGCCCCCGCGCGGGCCGCCCGCCACCGCGAGCCACGAGGGTGACGGCACCGCGGTCCTGGGGGCCGTGGCTCGGGGGGCCGGGAGGACGGGTGCTGGGGGGGGGACGGTGGTCGCGGAGGTGAGGCCGGTGCCGCCGAGGGCGGCCAGGACCGGGCCCGTACGGCGCACCGCGCAGGCGGCGATGGCGGCGGCCGCTGCGGCGCCGAGCGTGCCCCGGAGCAGGTCGGGGCGGGCGCGCGCGGAGGGTTCAGCCGGTGCAGGCGCATCCGGCGGCTGCCTTGGCCTCGGCCGGGGTCCGGGCGGGGTCGACGCTCTGCTCGCCGGGGGTGCAGCAGCCGGTGGTCCCGCAGCAGGCGTCCGGTGCGCTGTCGGCGCTCTTGCCGAGGGTGTCGGCGTCGGCCTTGACCACGTAGACCTCCCACGGCTCCTTGCCGGGGCCGTGGACCCACACCTTGTCCTGGAGGGCGTAGCAGCAGGAGGTGTCGTTCTCCTCGAAGGTGGCCAGGCCGGCGTCCTTCAGGCGGGTGGTGGCGGCGTCGACCTGGTCGGTGGAGTCGACCTCGACTCCGAGGTGGTCCAGGCGGGTCTCCTCGCCGCTCTCGCCCTCGATGAGGACGAGCTTGAGCGGGGGCTCGGTGACGGCGAAGTTGGCGTAACCGGCGCGGCGCTTGGCGGGCTCGGTGCCGAAGAGCCGGGTGTAGAAGGCGATCGAGGCTTCGAGGTCGGCGACGCGCAGGGCGAGCTGGACACGGGACATGGCGGTCTCCCAACGGCTTGTTTCGACATCTGTCGATACAGCCGACCTTGCCACCGACATCGACAGCTGTCAATATTGAAGAATGTCGAAACAAGCTGGCCTGCCGGTGCTCGGACAGGACGACGCCGCGTGCTGCGCGCCGATGGTCCGCGAGCCGCTCGGCGAGGACGCCGCGGCCGAGCTGTCGCGGATGTTCAAGGCCCTGTCGGACCCGATCCGGCTGCGCCTGCTGTCCCTGATCGCCTCCCACGAGGGCGGTGAGGCCTGCGTGTGCGACCTCACCGGCCCCTTCGACGTCTCCCAGCCGACGATCTCCCACCACCTGAAGGTGCTGCGCGAGGCCGGGCTGGTCGGCTCCGAGCGGCGCGGGACCTGGGTGTACTACTGGGTGCTCCCCGAGGCGCTGGTGAAGCTGTCCGCCCTGCTGGAGATCCCCGCGATGTCCGCGAGGACGCCCGCGTGAGCGCGTCCGCGCCGCTGCTGCGCCGGGCGGCGGTCGAAGGGCTGGGGACGGCCGCGCTGGTCACGATGGTGGTCGGCTCCGGGATCCAGGCCTCCGAACTCACCCGCGACGCCGGCACGCAGCTGCTGGCCAACTCCCTGGCCACCGTCTTCGGCCTCGGCGTGCTCATCGCCCTGCTCGGCCCGGTTTCCGGGGCTCACTTCAATCCTGCGGTCACCCTGGCGGCCTGGTTCACCGGCCGCCGCACCGGCGACGGCCCCGGCCTGCGCGACGTCGCCGCGTACCTGCCCGCCCAGGTCGCCGGGGCGATCGGCGGCGCGGTGCTGGCCGACGCCATGTTCGGCAAGCCGCCGGCCGCCTTCTCCACCCACGACCGGTGGGCCGGGCACCTGTGGCTGGCGGAAGCCGTGGCCACCGCCGGACTGGTCTGGCTCGTCCTCGGCCTGGCCCGCGCCGGCCGCGCGCACCTCGCGCCGCTGCTGGTCGCCTCCTACATCGGCGCGGCGTACTGGTTCACCTCCTCCACCTCCTTCGCCAACCCGGCCGTCACGATCGGCCGGGCGTTCACCGACACCTTCGCCGGCATCGCCCCCGCCTCCGTGCCGCCCTTCCTCGCCGCCCAGCTGGCCGGCGCCGCTGCCGGTCTCTGCCTGGTCGGCGTCTGCTTCGGCCGCCCGGCCGCCGCAGACGCCGCAGACGCCGCAGACGCCGACCAGGCTGTCGTCCCCCACGGCGGGCAGCAGCCCGCCGCTCCCGCCCGTTCCGCCGAAGAAAGCGCCCTGACCCGATGAGTTCCCCCTCCGCCGCGTCCGCCCCCTCCGCTGCGTCCGTGCTGTTCGTCTGCGTGCACAACGCCGGCCGGTCCCAGATGGCCGCCGCCTTCCTCACCCGCCTCGGCGGTACCCGCGTCCAGGTCCGCTCCGCCGGATCCGCCCCCGCCGACACGGTGAACCCGGCCGTCGTGGAGGCCCTGGCCGAGGTCGGCATCGACATCTCCGCCGAGACCCCCAAGGTCCTCACCACCGAGGCCGTGCAGGACTCCGACGTCGTGATCACCATGGGCTGCGGCGACGCCTGCCCGTACTTCCCCGGCAAGCGCTACCTGGACTGGCAGCTGAAGGATCCGGCCGGGCAGGGCGTCGCCGCGGTGCGGCCGATCCGCGACGAGATCGAGCGGCGCATCCGCGGCCTGCTCGCCGAACTCGGGATCGAGCCCGCGGCATGACGGCAACCGGCACCGGCGTACGCATCGCGCCCCTGCGCGCGGAGCACGCCGAGCAGGTCCTGGCGATCTACCGGCTGGGCATCGACGAGGGCAACGCCACCTTCGAGACCACCGCCCCCACCTGGGAGGCGTTCGACGCCGCCAAGCTGCCCGACCACCGCCTGGTCGCGCTCGACGGCGGCCGGGTGCTGGGATGGGCCGCTGTGGTGCCGGTCTCCGACCGGTGCGCGTACGCCGGCGTCGTCGAGCACTCCGTCTACGTCCACCCCGACGCACGCGGCCGCGGCATCGGCCTGACCCTGCTGAGCGCGCTGCTCGACTCCACCGACGCAGCCGGCATCTGGACGGTGCAGTCCGGCATCTTCCCCGAGAACACCGCCAGCCTCGCCCTGCACCGGCGCGCCGGGTTCCGCGTCATCGGCACCCGCGAACGCATCGGCCGCCACCACGGCACCTGGCGCGACGTCGTCCTCGTCGAACGCCGCAGCCCCGGCGTGAACTGAGAGCGGCGGCCGCCACGGACGATGCCGAAGCGTCTGCCGCCCTGCCAGGCACCCGGGAACCGGCCGCCACCGAGGATCTGACGCGCCATCAGGCGTACTTCGACGGTGTCCCCCTGACTGACGTTGTCATTCCACGGCCGACAGCACCTGCCGTTCGTGGTCGACACGATAGGACTTGCCTCGTTCCAGCTGGTGATCGGGAACATTGAGCACGGCGAGGTCAGCCGCTCCCTGTTCCCTCAGCCGAGGGGAGACGTAGCTCAGAGCCGCTTGCTCCATCTGTTCGCGGCTGGGGGCTTCCGCTCCGGGGAGGTTGACCACTCGGTGGACGTGATGGATCGTCCCACTGCCTCGGTCGTAGACGACGAACACATACTGCGATGCGGGCTCTGTGGAGCCGTCGGTTCCTTGCGGCAGCATGATCAGCTCCAGCGTAGGATGTTGCAGACGACGGTGCCTTCTTGGTGTGAGCCGAGCGCGAGCGCGAAGGTGACACTGGTCAGGCTCTGATCGAATACGGTGTTCGGCCAGTTGTAGAAGTTGTCGCCGAAATCCGTCACGTTCTCCGGCCCTGCGGGATTGGGGCGGGTCCGAAAGCCTCGGATGCCTGAATTGCAGAGGCCTTCACCATCGGCCTGCCCCAGGCTGGCCTGTCCCACGGCTTTCTGGGCGCCGATGTTCATTTCCAGCGTGCCGCCCCCGGTGCTGGACCAGAGGATATTCCAGTTCATATCAGCGATCGGCATGGGTGCCCTCTTCTCGCTGGAGTTCAGTGCCGGGGTGGCAACCTGCACGGCGGCTGCCTGCGCGCAACGATCAAACGATCTTCCTGCGCTTTGGAATCCTCTTTTCATCATCATCCTTGGCCCAAGGGCTCGCAACTTTCGGTAGGCACCAGGCCAGGATGACGAGTTGAGGATTTCAGCGGCTTCGATGAAACGTGGCCGCCGGCATCCGGCGGCTGCTCAGCCGGGCGGGACGGCCGGGTCGACGATCCGGTATCCCACGCCGGGTGTGGTGGCGATGACCGGGGTGTCGCCGAGCTTGCGGCGCAGGCGGCTGACGGTCACCGTGACGGTGTTGGTGAACGGGTCGGCGTGCTCGTCCCAGACCTGTTCGAGGAGGTCCTCCGCGCTGAGGAAGGCCGGGCTCGCCTCCAGGAGGGCTTCGAGCACCGCGAACTCCTTGACCGACAGGTCGAGTCGGCGGCCCTCACGCCCGGCGGTGCGGCGCACCGGGTCGAGGTCGATGCCCGCCGCGCTCAGGGTGCGGGACCGGACGGCGGGCCGGCGGCGAGCCAGGGCGCGGATGCGCAGGACGAGTTCGGGAAAGTGGAAGGGCTTGGCGAGGTAGTCGTCGGCGCCCAGGGTCAGACCGCTGACGCGGTCGCCGGGTGAGCCGGCGGCGGTCAGCATCAGGACCATCACGCGGCTCTCCCGCCCGGTGATCATCTGGCAGAGGGTGTCGCCGTGGATGCCGGGCAGGTCACGGTCGAGCACGACGACGTCGTACGCGTTGACGTCCAGCTTGGCCGCGGCGTCGAGCCCGTCATGGGCCACGTCCACGGCCATGCCCTGGTCCCTCGGCGACGACCTCGGCGAGGGAGCGGGCGTCCTCCACCACCAGGACCCTCAACGCGCCGCCCCCGCCCCGGCGCCGGGGCCCCCGCCGTCGCCCCGCCGCTCGTGCGGGGCAGGGTGACGGTGACGCGCAGGCCACCGCCCGGGCGGGCGCGCAGTTCCAGGGTGCCGTGGTGGGCCCGGGCGACGGCCGCGACGATGGACAGGCCGAGCCCGCTGCCCCGGCCGGCGTTGGTCCGGTCGGCGCCGAGGCGGCGGAAGGGCCGCGCCAGGTCCGCCACCCGCCGCTGGTCGAGGACCGGCCCGCTGGACTCCACCACGAGGGACACCGCGTCCGCCGCGTCCCCCTCGGCCCCTACCGTGACACCGATCCAGCCTCCGGGATCGTTGTGCGCGATCGCGTTGTCGACCACGTTGTCGACCATACGGCGCAGCAGCGTCCGGCTGCCCCACACCCACGCGCGGTCGTCGATCCGGCTTTCACGCACCGTCAGGCCCTTGGCCGCGATGTCCGTGTCCCGTGCGGCCAGGGCGGTCCGCGCGAGCCGGCCGAGGGCCAGGCGCGCCGAGTCGGTGAACTCGCCGTGCCCGGCGCGCGCCAGGACGAGGAAGCCTGCGCGCGGCCGCGGGCTCGGTCCTCTACCTCGTCCTCGTCGCCCTGCTCGCTCTCGGCGTGGCGACGGCGGTACGGGAGGCGGCAGGCGCCATCGGGCTCGTCCTCGGGCTGCTCTACCTCTTCCCGGTCGTCGCCCAGGTGGTCGGGGACCCGCAGTGGCAGCGTCATCTCCAGCAGATCTCGCCGATGACCGCCGGACTCGCGGTCCAGGTCACCGTCCGTCCGCACGAGCTGCCCATCGGCCCCTGGGCCGGCCTGGGCGTGCTCGCCCTGTGGGCCGCGGCCGCGCTGTCGGCCGCCGGCCTGCTGCTGCACCGGCGCGACGCGTAACCGGAACGGGCTGTGCGTGTATCTCGATGGTGTACACAGTCGGCCGGTCAGTGTTCAGATCTGACAGACAGACCCGACCTACAGACAGACCCGACCTGCCGGAGGCGGGTGTATGCGCGGCGCCCCGCCGCCGGAGTCCGGGGGCGGGGCGCCGGAGCGGCCGGGAGCGGGTTGTCAGTTGGCGCAGATGGCGTAGACGCTGATGCCGACGCTGCTGTAGGCGTTCTGCCGGCCGAGGGCGATCCAGCCGGTTGCGTCGGGGGTGGGGAAGCTGCCGACGAGGATCGCGTCGTTGCCCTGGGCTTCGGCTCCGCCGCCGATGACGTGCTTGCCGGACGGGCAGTAGGCGGTACGGCGCTGGAAGTTCGGGACGTTGGCGTTGGGGAGCGTGACGATCTGGTAGCCGTCGACGACGCGGGTGTGTGCGGGCTTGGTGGCGGGGGTGTGCACGGGGGTCGCCTGGGCGGCCCATCCGGCTCCGGCAGCGAGGGTGAGTGCCAGTGCGCCGGCGGTGAGGGCCGTCTTTGCTCGCATGCGTTTCCTCCTGGTCGTGCGGGGCGCGGCGCCCCGTCACGAGGCGTAACACTGCCGCGAACGGAGGTTGAGGGGCGGGCTGTTGAGGGTGAAACGCCCTGATCGTGGGAGGTGGATGCGCGAGGCACGGGAGAGGCGTGAAGGCAACCGGGATGACCGGTGGGTGCGCGGTCGCGCGTTCCCCGGGGGCGTTCGCTCCTGCGACCGCTCGCCGTCGCGTCCGGGGCGGGGCCGGCGCGTAGGTCATCGCGGCCGCCGTACGTCATCCGTTCGCGTAAGGGCCCGGCTGTCCCACCCCCCCTTCGGCCTGGTGCTCTCGGCGGCCGTCCCGAGGAGAGAACGCGCTCGGGGACCGGCCCGGACCGGAACCCTGCGCGGGCGGCGAAGTGACAGCGGCGGGGCGCGCGCTGGTGCCGGACGACAGGGCCTGGACGTCGTCCGCGCACAGGGCCGGCACCGTGCCGATCGAAGGACTCGCGGGTTCGGACGGCACGGGCGCCTGTGAGCGTGGCCGGCGCGGGAGCTTAGGGTCTCCGTCCATGAACCGAACCACGCCGCCCCGCCCGGTGAACGTCGAGGCACTCTTTCCGAAACTGGGCGCGTTGCGTGGGACGACGACCCGGCTGCACCCGCGGCCGGGGCGTCCTGATTCTTCGGTCAGCTCGATCGGCGGGCCTTTGCTGTGGCCGGCCGACGAACCGTGGCCGCTCTGCACCGAGCCGCACAAGCGCAGCAGCGGGTACCGCATCACGGACATCCGGCGCGAGCGTCAGGTGCTCGCGGATGCCTGGGCCCGTGACCGGCCCACCGACGAGGAACGAGTCCTTCTCGAAGAGCTCGGCCGCAGGCACCGCGAGCGGGAGATCGCTGACACCGATCCGATCCCGCTGATCGGCTTGGCCCAGCTGTACCGGCGAGACGTGCCCGGCCTTCCGCCCGGCCCGGACGGATGCGACCTGCTCCAGGTCCTCTGGTGTCCGTTCGAGGCACATGGCCCGAGCCGCTACGGCCTGGCCCTGCACGTGCGCTGGCGCCATTCCGGCCAGGTCGCCGTGCCGCTGGACACTCCGCCGCGGCCGGCACTGGTCGGTTTCAAGGGCTCGGTCGCCGAACCCTGCGTGCTGCACCCCGAGCAGGTCGTCACCTACCCCTACGCCGGCTCACTGCCGGCCAGGCTGTGGAGAAGAATCGATTCCTGGGAAGAGGCGCAGGCCCGTAAGGCGGAACGACGCGGCCTGGACGACGAGCCGCCCACCTACCACCACGACCTGTCGATTCCCCAGGGCTGCCGAGTGGGTGGCCTCCCCTCCTGGCACTCCACCGACCCCCACCCGATGAACTGCGAAGCCTGTGCCGCACCGATGGTGCTGCTGCTGACCCTCGACAGCTGCGAGTGGAGCGGCGCCGACGGAAGCTGGATGCCCGACGAGGAACGGACCATCGCCGAGCGTCTACGGGAGCGCTGCCCCACGCAGCTCACGATCGGCCGAGACGGCCTGCTGAACGTCTTCGTCTGCCCCGCCGACCCCGGACACCCGCACCAGTGGTCCCTCCAATAGACCGGGCAGAGCCGCCTCGGGCCGGCTCTGGAGACCCCTCGGTGCGACCATCGCGCTGTTCGTGCTGGTCGCCCCCAGGGAGGCGCTGGTCTCCGCCGTGATCGTGGCCGGTCTGCTGTCGGCGGGCGCGTTGTCCCTCCTCGTCCTGCTGACGCCGGCCCGTGAAGCGCTGGAGACCGAGCCCGGCGAGACGTCACAGGCCCTGCGGCGTGACGCGAAGGGACCGCCTGCCTGCCGATGGAACCCGGGGGTGCACCGTCTGCTGCGGGATCCGGCTTCCCCATCTGCTCGCGGCAGCCGGTCACGTCTGACGGGTGATCGGGCCGCGCCGGGCAATCCCGTCCGATCCGTTGACGCCTCGACCGGAGGGCGCTCATCATCGGGCCACCCGATGTCATCGTTGACACAAGTCATCGATGACACTCTCTGGCCGACGGTGCGGACAGCATCGCGGGCCAACGGCCGCAGCACAGGAGAGACATGAGCTCTGGACGTGTATCCCGGCACGCCCGCGTGCGGACGGCCGCCGCGGCGGCGGCCGTCTGCGCCCTGTCCGCCACCCTGCTCGCCCCTCGGGCCGCAGCGGCCGACACCCCGCCGTACTCCGAGACCTACCGCCCCCAGTTCCACTTCACTCCGGAGAAGAACTGGATGAACGACCCCAACGGCCTTGTGTACTACAAGGGCGAGTACCACCTCTTCTACCAGTACAACCCCGACGGCAACGCGTGGGGCGACATGTCCTGGGGCCATGCGGTGAGCACGGACCTCGTCCACTGGCAGCAGCTGCCGCTCGCCCTACCGCACGACGACAGGGAGATGGTCTTCTCCGGCAGCGCCGTCGTCGACGAGGAGAACACCACCGGTTTCGGGACGAGGAAGAACCCGCCCATGGTGGCGGTCTACACCAGCCACAGCAAGACCACCGGCATCCAGTCGCAGGCACTCGCCTACAGCACCGACCGCGGCCGCACCTGGACCAAGTACCAGGGCAACCCCGTCATCGACATCGGTTCGAGGGACTTCCGCGACCCCAAGGTCCAGTGGTACGAGCCGACCAGGAGCTGGCTGATGACGGTGTCGCTGTCCGCCGAGCACAAGGTGCGCTTCTACTCCTCCAAGAACCTCAAGGACTGGACGCGGCTCAGCGAGTTCGGGCCGGCCGGTGCGACGGGCGGGGTGTGGGAGTGCCCCGACCTGTTCCCCCTCGCCGTCGACGGCGACACCAACAACATCAAGTGGGTCCTGGTCGTCAACATCAACCCCGGCGGGATCGCGGGCGGTTCGGCCGCCCAGTACTTCATCGGCGACTTCGACGGCACGAAGTTCACCGCCGACGACAACGGCGCCTACACGCCGCCCGCCGGCACGGTGGTGCAGGACTTCGAGGGCACCGGCTTCGGCGCGTGGACGGCCACGGGGAGCGCGTTCGGCCCGGGCCCGGCGGCCGGAACGCTGGAGGGGCAGCAGACCGTCTCCGGCTTCGACGGCCGGGGCCTCGCCAACAGCTTCCACTCCGGGGACGCCACCACCGGCACCCTCACCTCGCCCTCCTTCACCGTGACCAGCCCCTACCTGAACTTCGAGATCGGCGGCGGCCGGCACCCGCACCAGTCCGGGAAGCTCCTCGCCGACTTCGACGGCGGCACCTACGCCGGCTGGACGACGACCGGCGACGCCTTCGGCCCGGCACCGGCCACCGGCACCCTCCCCGGCCAGCAGCAGGTCTCCGGCTTCCAGGGCGGCGGCCTGGTCAACACCTTCCTCGGCGGCGACGCCACCACCGGCACCCTCACCTCGCCCGAGTTCACCGTCGACAAGCGCTACGTCAACTTCCTCATCGGCGGCGGCGATCACCCCGCCGACTCCCCCGGCCCCACCGCCCTCGAACTCCTCGTCGACGGCGAGGTCGTGCGCAGTGCCACCGGAAAGGACGCCGAGGCACTCGAGACGGCCTCCTGGAACATCCAGGACCTCGCCGGCAAGAAGGCACGGATCCGGGTGGTCGACGGCAACACCGGCGGCTGGGGCCACATCAACGCCGACCAGATCGTGCTGTCCGACACCCGGGCCCGGCCCGGCGCCCAGGAGACCGCCGTCAACCTGATCGTCGACGGGCAGGTCGTGCGCACCGCGACCGGATCCGACAGCGAGATCCTGGACCGGGCCTCCTTCGACACGCGCCCCTACCTCGGCAAGGAGGCGCGGATCCAGCTCGTCGACATGAACACCGGCGGCTGGGGCCACATCCTCGCCGACCAGTTCACCGCCGCCGACGCCCCCGCCCTCTCCGCCTTGCAGCGCGCCGGCTGGGCCGACTACGGCAAGGACTACTACGCGGCCGTCTCCTGGGAGAACGCCCCCGGCGGCAAGCGGTACATGATCGGCTGGATGAGCAACTGGGACTACGCCGGCGCCGTCCCCACCTCCCCCTGGCGCGGAGCGCAGAGCATCCCCCGCCAGATGGCACTGCGCACCGTCGACGGCCGCGTCCGGCTGACCAGCAAGCCGGTGAGCAGCGTGAAGTCCCTGCGGCAGGCCTCCCCGGCGACCGCGACCGCCGGCATCGTGACGAACACGTCGAAGGCGCTGGCCGGTCCCGCCGCCGACGGCGAGACGCTCGACATCGAGGCCGCCTTCTCCCTCAAGGACGCCGAACGCTTCGGGCTCAAGGTCCGCACCGGCGCCGCGGGCGAGGAAACCGTCATCGGCTACGACACCACGGCCCAGGAGCTGTACGTCGACCGCACCCGCTCCGGCGCCGTGGACTTCGACGGCACCTTCCCCGGCGTCCAGAGCGCGCCCCTGAGGGCGGTGAACGGCAAGATCAAGCTGCGGATCCTGGTCGACCGGTCCTCCGTCGAGGTCTTCGGCGGCAGCGGCGAAGCCGTGATCACCGACCAGATCTTCCCCGACCCCGCCGCCCAGGGAGTCCAGGTCTTCGCCGAGAACGGCTCGGTGCAACTCGACAAGGCCACCGTCTGGCACCTCGACTCCGCCCACCGCTGACGCAACGGCCCCGCCGCCGCGGCATCACGCGAAGACACGAGACCTGAAGGAAACGCTGCTCGCAGAGTTCACCACCTGTGAAGGAGCAGAAGACGAGGGCGCCTGCCAGATCGGGCCGAGTGGAACGCCAAGCTCAGACGTTCCCGTCGTGGGTCCGCGTACCGAGATCGTCTGCCCACTCGAGTGCCCACGCCTTGAGTTCTTCGATCTGCTGGGAGTTGAGCCCGTACGCGGTGTAATCCTCGTCCTCGTACCAGTCCGCGCCGGTCAGCCGGTCCCTGAGGTCTTCGAGGCTGAACTCGTCGTGGGCACGACGGCGGCCCAGGGATTCGAGGTCGGCGGTGGAGCGGTGACGGGAGGCAGCCTGGACGTCGATGAGGTCGCGCACGGTGCCGCGGTCGGCGAGGGCACGAACCTTGGTGCCGATCACGTCGTCGAGGGAGAGAACAGGGCCGTAGGGGGTCTGGGCGGGCGGAGCCCAGAACGCCTCCTTGAGGACGTCGACCTCGCACTCCTCACCGGTGTCCGGATCGGTGACGAGAAAACGGCCGCTGAGGGGATCGGTCTGAACGTGCGTGGTCCGCCAGCCGCGCGCGCTGAGGCCTGCCGTGAGTGAGGCAACGATCTCCTGCATCGGAGCGGGATTCTCGGTGGCGACGTCGAGGTCGCGGCTGACGCGTTCGACCAGGCCGTGGGCCTGTACGGCGTATCCGCCGGTGAGGACCAGAGGATAGGGGGCACCGAGGTCGAGGATGTCGGCGAGGAGACGCTCGTGGAGCGGAGTGAGCCTCACGCGGCGGTCGTGCCGGCCGTAGGGAGCAGCTCGGGAAAGGCGTCTTCCCAGACTTCGCGGATGTAGGGACTGATCAGGCGCCGCAGCACGGGCCACTGCTCGGCGAGCAGTCGGTGGTGCAGGAGGCCCACCAGGTCCTCGCTCAGCCCTTCGGCGAGGACGGTCCGGTAGAGCGTCATGCGGGACTTCGGCCGGTCCAGGCTGTAGCTCGTCCGTCCGGACCAGACGATGTGGAGCGGCAAGTCCACTGTGCCCTCGACGGGGCCGGCCAGCTTCTGCAGCCGCGCGGGCAGTCGGCTGCGGTAGCGGTCCCGCAGTACCTCGGCGCGGGGAGCGGTGATCGTCGGGTCCATGCCTCGAGTATCGCTGCTGAGCAGCGGTGGCATGGCGGGTGCGGGGCTTTCCTGTCGTTCGTACAGGTCGGGCGCCAGCCGCCCTGCCGTCGAGATCTCACCCCGTTGGCGATTAGCGCATCACGGCCTACCCGCGAGCGCACAGGTGGTGCGACAACCGGCTGCCCTGCCGACCTGAGGCAGCCACCCTCGCGGGTGCGAGTGATCATGACGCGGCCCAGCCTCCCGAGGGGAGCCAGGCACCGGCGGCCGGGTCCCCTCGTCGATGCCGCCTGGCCAGCAGGCCGGGACACTCCCCGCGCCCGATGCCGACCGTCCGGCGGCCGAGCGTGGCCATCGAGCCCGCTCCGAGCGCCTCGGTAGCGTCCGGCCGGGCAGAACCAGGTCAGAAGGCGATCCGGACCTTCAGCGCCTCGCGGGTGTGCATCGCGTGGTAGCCGCCGGGGACGCCGTCGAGGTCGACGGTGCGGTCGAAGACCAGACCCGGGTCGATCGCGCCGGACAGGACGTCCGGCAGCAGCTCGGGGATGTAGGCGCGGGCCGGGGCCACGCCGCCGCGCAGCGAGACGTTGCGGTCGAACATCTCGCCGATGGCGACGCCGGCGCTGCCGCCGTGCGGGACGCCGACGTAGCCGACCGCGCCGCCGTCGCGGGCGATCGAGATGGCCGTCCGCATGGACTCCTCGGTGCCGACGGCCTCCAGCACGGCGTGGGCGCCCTTGCCGCCGGTCAGCTCCCTGACCGCCGCGACCGCCGCGTCGCCGCGTTCGGCGACCACGTCGGTGGCGCCGAACGCGCGGGCGATCGCGGTGCGGTCCTCGTGCCGGCCCAGCGCGATGATCCGGTCGGCGCCGATCCGCCGGGCGGCGAGCACGCCGCACAGGCCGACCGCGCCGTCGCCGACCACCGCGACGGTGGCGCCCGGCCGCACACCGGCCGTCACGGCCGCGTGGTGGCCGGTGCTCATGACGTCGGAGAGGGCGAGCAGGCCGGGCAGCAGCTTCTCCTCGCCCGCCGCATCCTTCGGCAGCTGCACCAGGGTGCCGTCGGCGAACGGCACCCGCACCGCCTCGCCCTGGCCGCCGTCGGAGCCGACCTCGCCCCAGAAGCCGCCCTGCGGGCAGGAGGTGTGCAGGCCCTCGCGGCAGAAGTCGCAGGTGCCGTCGGACCACACGAACGGGGCGACCACGAAGTCGCCGGGCCGGAAGCCGTGCACCTCGGCGCCGACCGCCTCGACGACGCCGAGGAACTCGTGGCCGATCCGCTGGCCGGCCGTCCGGGCGGCAACACCGCGGTACGCCCACAGGTCGCTGCCGCAGATGCAGGCGTTCACCACGCGGACCACCGCGTCGGTGGGATGCCGGACGACCGGGTCGGGCACCTCCTCGATCCGGATGTCGTCGGGGCCGTGGATCACGGTGGCACGCACGGAACTCTCCTGGCACTGCTCGGGGCTGGGCTGGAACAGCCAGGGTCGCCGTACGCACGTTCCCGTGTCCAGCTACATTTCCTACAGCACCTCTTTAAGCTGAGCTAATGCTCGATGTGCGACGACTCGTCCTTCTGCGCGACCTGGCCGCCCATGGCACGGTGACCGCCGTGGCCGAGCTGCACGGCGTCACGCCCTCCGCCGTCTCGCAGCAGCTTCGCCTGCTGGAGGACGAGACCGGGACCCGCCTGCTGGAACGTACGGGCCGCTCCATCCACCTCACCGCCGCCGGGGAGCAGCTGGCCGGGGACACCGAGCACGTGCTCACCGCTCTCGAACAAGCCCAGGACAGGCTGTACACCGCCGTCGGGGAGCCGACCGGCGCCCTCCGTCTCGCCTGTTTCCCCAGCGCCCTCGCCCCCGTGGCCGCGCCTCTCGGCGAGGCGCTGGAAGGCACCCACCGGAGCCTGCGTCTGCACATCACCGAGGCCGAACCCGAAGCCGCCGTACGGCTGCTGCTCCAGCGACGCGCCGACATCGCCCTGCTCTACCGCTACACCAACCTCGCCACACCGCCGTATCCCGGCGTCGAGACCTGCGTCCTGCGGACCGATCCGCTGGTGGCAGTCCTGCGGGACGACCATCCGGCTGCCGGCCCCGCCGGGAACCCGGTCGACCTGCGGGAGCTCGCAGACACCCCGTGGATCTCCGCCCCGCCGCAGACAGCCTGCGGGGACGCCGTCCTCCAGGCCTGCCGGTCGGTCGGCTTCACCCCTCAGGTGCGGCACACCTGCACCGACTTCTCCGCCATGATCGCCCTCGCCGCGAGCGGCGGCCACACCGTCCTCGTCCCGCGCATGGCCGCGACCCGTCTCCCGCCGGCGCTGACCGCACGACCGGTGACCGACACCACCCTCACTCGCACGATCGAGGCCGCCGTCCGTCACGGCACGGCGCACGAACCCGCGATCGCCGCCGGCCTCACGGCACTTCGCGCTCTCGGCGACAGCACGACAGACACCGCACAAGACTCCACACCGGCTGCCGGCACTTCCCATCTGACGGCAAACCCGCAGACAAAAAATCTCAATAGCCCACGACCTTCATCTCCGTCCCTCAGCTCACAGAGATAGCCGACTTGCCCCGGCCCTAAAGGACCGGGCTTGGAGGTGGCGCCCAACTGGCTGCCGGGTTGACTCCTCGGCCCAAACACCTCTGTCGGGGGCAGGGACGCGTGACTCACGCCCCGCATTCCACGCGCTCTGGCCACGGTGTGCGCTTCTGTTTCGGCTCCAGCCTGGCGGCAGGTGCGGCAAACCTGGCAGACAAGGTCCTGATCGACGTCGCCCAGCCACTGGACCACTCCCAGGGGCACTGGTGAAGGCCTGGAAGCTGTCTGGGTTCGTCCACCGGTAGGCCGAGGTCATGGATAGGCTGGCCACGGCGGCGGAAGGAGGACAAACGATGACGACGGCGTGGGATGCGCTCCCGCACTGGATGCTGCCTCCCCGACCGAGTGGGTGGGAGGCCGATGACCTCGATCACGCACCGGCTCTTCCCCGACACACCGAACTGATCGATGGATCGCTGGTTTTCATGACGTCCCCTCAGCGTTCCTGGCACGCGCGTGTCGTCACCCGGCTGACAGTCACTCTGGAAAATGCGGCGCCCGGGGAATTCGTCGTCGACCGGGAGATGACAGTTAAACTGAATGAGAAGAACCGGCCTGAGCCTGACGTTCTTGTCGTTACAGTCCCGTATGACCCCGACCGCACCCGCTACCTCGCTGAGCAGGTCACTCTTGCCATTGAGGTGGTCTCAGAGGAGTCCGCCGACCGGGATCGGTCATTGAAGCCATTCAAGTATGCAGAGGCGGGTATCGCGCATTACTGGCGCATCGAGGAGGAAAACGGAATTCCCGTCATCCATACCTACGAGCTGGACGCCACCACCCGCTCCTACGTCGCCACTGGGATTTACCGCGAGCGCTTGAAGACCGCGGTTCCGTTCGCCATCGACATTGAGCTGGCCAGTCTCGTCCGGTAATTTCAGGCCGCCGCACGTCACATCAGCCCGTACGAGTTCCTACATGCCTGGAGCCGGTGGTCCGGCGGGCTTCGATGCAAGGTGTCGCAGACAGTGGCTCGCGCGTACTGGAGGGTCTCCTGTCGGTTCGCTCGTCGTGGGTTTGACGCTTCGACCCGCTGGTGGCAGGGCGGACCGCCGGTCAGTGCGGAGTGTGCCTCGTCAGGCCGATGAGGTGGCTCCACCGGCCCGTGGTGCACCATGTGTCGCCGTGCGGCCAGATGGTGTCGGCGCCCATGTCACGGACGAGTTCGATGAGTTCTCGGTCGGGTTCGGCGGGCAGGAGGATCGCCTTGCGCAGGACACCGGGGGTGTGGCGGGTGTAGTGGGCGAGCTGTCCGATGGCCATGCGGACGTCGTCGGTGGGGTTCGGGCCGGCCTTGGCCTCGATGAGCAGATCGAGGTGGGCGATCCAGGTGTCGGTGAGCATCGGGGAGCAGCCCGCGGTGTGCCGGATCCCGAGGCGGTGGACGGCGTAGCCCTGGCTCATGACGTAGCGTTCGAAGGCCTTGGACAGTCTGGTCTCGGGCCGTTCGCGGGTCAGGGGGGTCTCGCGGGCTTCGCGGCACAGCAGGTCGCAGCGCTCGACGCGGCGTACGTCCACGTAGCGGGGATCGCCGGGTGGCAGGAGCTGTCCCGGCCGGTGGGTGACGCTGTCGATGCTGCGCAGCCGGAACAGCGGGTAGCGGGCCGGTGGTCCGCCGGGGTGGTGGGCGACGGTGAGTTCTCCGGCGATGTCCTCCAGCATGAAGGAGTCGACGAACCGCCACAGCCGATCGCGGCGGACGGCGGGGGCTTCGAGGATCTGTAGGCGCCAGCCGCGGCTCCAGGCCGTCTCGATCGCCTTGTTCGCGGGGTGGGACTCCCAGTTGGCAGTACCGGAGCGGCCGCAGGCGCCGGCGTAGTAGTAGAAGCCGTCGTCCCGCCATCCGCTGCCGGGTGCGTGCTGCATGCCGAACAGGAAGACGTGGGTGCTCTTGGTCGTGGGAGTGATTCCCGACATCCGTGAGCCGCCGTAGCGCTCGTGCAGCGCCGCGCGTGACGTGAAGTCGCCCTGGCTGAAGATCCATCGGTCCGGCGTACGCGATGTGAGCACTTGGCCCGGCTCTCCCTCGGTCGTTACGGGCGGGCCAGGTTAACCGGTGGCACTGACAGCCGGGGGCGGCCGAAGGGCTGGGGAGGCCGAGGGTCCGGTGGCGACCGGGGGCGTCATGGGAAGGCCCGTCCCCGGCGGCTGCGATGCCGGGGACGGGCCGATGCGCTGCGGTCAGGGCGCGGGGGTCAGGTGCGTACCGTGAAGTAGAGCCAGCCGCTCCAGGTGCTCACGTTGGTGAGGTCCTTGGTGGAGCGTTCGTACTCGGAGCGGACGCGGAACTTTTGGTTGAGGGCGTTGGTGAGGGTGAGCTGCGCTTTCGTGCTGCTCGTGGAGGACAGGGCGTGGCAGCCGGATGTGGTGAGGGTGTGCCAGGCGGCGCTGTAGTAGCGCTGGACCTGGAAGCGCTCGCACTGGCCGGCCTTGTCGGGTGTGACGGTCGCGGTCACCGTGGGCTTCACCGTCTTGTGGAAGACGCGGTAGGTGATCTTGCTGTAGGTGGTGCTCGTGTAGGAGCCGGAGAGCGCCGTCGCGATCTTCACGTAGCCGTTGACGGCGCGGGTGGCCGTCGCGGGGGCGTAGCGGTAGTCGCCCGCGAAGGACGCGGTGAAGGTGGTGTTGCGGGTGATCTTGTAGGTGACCTTGAGGTTGCCGTTGGCGTCCGCGGTGCCCGTGGTGAGCAGGGTCTTCGTCCCGCCGTAGGGGGTGGCGTAGAGGGACACCGTGCGGCCGTTGTAGGTGGTGCCCAGGTGGGCGGTGACAGTGGCCGTCGCGCCGTACGCGTACGAGGGGGCGCTGCTGGTGAGGGTCAGGGCACTCGCCGCGCGGGAGACCTGGACGGTGGCGAGGGCGGTGGCCGCCCGGTGGGAGGCGTCGCCGGGGTAGGTGACCGTGTAGGTGGTGGCGCCGCCGGTGTCGGGGGTGTCCTTCACCGTGAGGGTGCCGTCGGCGGCGACCGGCGCGGTCCAGGTCACCGGGGTGCTGTGGGCGGCGTCCTTGCGGGAGACGGTGACCGTGCGGCCGGCGCCGTACGGGCCGTCGCCGAGCTTGCCGTTGAAGGACAGGGCCGCTCCCCGGGCGGCGGTCGCCGGGGCGCTCAGTGTCAGCGCCGGGGCGTAGGGGGCGACCATGATGCCCATGCCGCTCTCGGACGGCTGGTGGGTGGTGTCCCCGGCGTAGGTGAGGAGATAGGTGAACGAGCCGGCGCTGCCGGGGGCGTCGGTGACGGTGAAGCGGAGGGTGGCCGGGTCCACGGGGACGGATCCCAGCGGCACGCTCTGCTGGGTGGCCTCGTCGCGCCGGGCCACCTGGACGGTGGTGCCCTGCGGGAAGGTGCCCAGGCCCAGTTGGGCCGAGAGGCTGCCGGTGAGGACGACCGAGCCGGGGCTGGCCGAGGTGATGTCGGTGCCGACGACGTTGGTGGGCAGTTTGGCCACGTTGACGGTCAGTGAGGCCGTCGCGGGGCGGTGGGTGGCGTCGCCTGCGTAGGTCACCTGGTAGGCGGGGGTGCCTTCGTCCTGGCGGAGGTCGGTGAACGTGAAGGTGCCGTCCGCGCCGAGGGTGGTGTCGGGCAGGGCGGTGCCGTCGCGGGTGACCTTCAGCGCGGCGCCGGCCGGCAGGAGGCCGCGGGTGCTGAGCGAGCCGCCGACCGTGTACCGCTCGGTCGGCACCGCGTACTGCGGGTGCCGCAGGGTGAGTTCGGTGTCCGTCAGCTTCGGGGCGCCCAGCACGTTCAGGCTGTAGGCGCCCGAGGAGTCCTTGGTGACGGCGTAGAGGGTCGTGCCGTCGGCGCCCCACTCCAGGCCGTCGGGGGCGACGGTGCCGGACGGCAGGGTGAGGTGGTTCTCGGCGAGGGTGTTCGGGCCGGCGTAGAGGTAGATGCCGGAGGTGCCGGCGACGGCGACGGTGCCGTCGGTGTCGACGGCCACCGAGCCGGGGGCGGAACCGGAGCCGCCGGTGAAGTAGGCGCCCGGGTCCGCGGCGGCGAGGTCCGTGGCGCGGTAGGCCCGCAGGGCGAGCTGCTGCGGAGCGGCGAGCAGCACGCGTGTGCCGTCGCCGGTGACGGCGAGTGCGGTCGCCGTGCCGCCGTAGACCCAGGTGTCCGCCTTGACCGACGCCGTGCCCGAAGCGACGGCGAAGGTCGCCACGTGGCTGAGGCCGCCCTGCGGTTCCTCGGCGGCGAGCACGTCGCCGCCCGTGGCGAGCAGCGGGGCGGTCGTCCACTGCGACAGGGCGGGCTGCGGGGTCGCCGCCGGTGCGGGCGCGGACGGGTCGAGCGAGCCGATGCCGCCCTTGCCGCCGGCCGTGTAGCCGTACCAGACGCGGCCGCCCGCCACCGCGACGGAGACCGGGGAGCTGCCCGCGCCGGTGGACCAGCGGGCGGTCTCGGTGAGCGTCGTGGTGTCGATCGCGGCGATCGCTCCGCCGTCCGCCAGCGCCGCGTACAGGGTGCCGCCGTCGGGTGACAGCGCCAGACCGGTGGCGCCCTGCTCCCCCGCGACGGTGGTGACCGGGGTGCCGGACAGATCGGTCACCACGATGCCGGTCGAGCCGGCGCCCTGGCTGATGAAGACGTGCTGGTGGGCGGTGTCGGCCACCAGGTGTGCGTAGCCGGTGAGCGGCAGCGCGGCCGTGTCGTCGGCGTACGCCGCGGAGCCGGGCAGCACGAGGGTGACGGTGGTCAGGCCGGCCACGAGCGAGAAGGTCGTGACCAGGGAGGCCTGTCTGAGGCGCATGAGGCTCCTGTGAGAAAAATGAACAAGCAGCGGGACGATAACCCGCCGGTACGACAGGCCCGGAAGGAGGGGCCCGCTGCGGGTGGGCGGGCGGCAGGCGCCGGGGATGTGGGGTGCGGTCACATCGGCGGCGTCGGCGGGGAGTTCGGGGCGGGTCCGCGCGGGGCGAGTTACGGCGCCGGGTGCCGGTACTGGTCCGGGGCGTGTCGGTGGCGTGGTCGGCCGCGCCGGGCCTACCGGGGGTTTCGGGGCCCGGATGCCCGGTGGTGCGGCTCTTTTCGGCCATGTCCCTGTGACGTCCCTGTGTGGAAAGGTACTTCCGCAAAGAGGCATGCACCTGACATCTTGCTTCCACCATTCGTTTCGTACGGCCCCGCCGGTGCTCTCAGCGCGGCGGGGCCGTTTCCGGAGGACGCATTGACACCCCCCATATCCGGCCGACCCAGACGCACGCTGGTGCTGGCGGCCACGCTCGGCGCCGCCCTCGCGTTCGGCGCCCCGGGCGCCCTCGCGGGCACGCTCCCCGTCACCCCCTCCACCGCGCCGGCCGCCAAGGCCCCCGCACCGGCTGCCAAGAGCCCCGTCACGGCCGCCGCTCCGGCTGCCCGCAGCGCGAGCGCTAGTGCCGCCTGGGTGGCCGGCACGCGCGCCTACCTCGTGATCAGCGCCCCCGGTGACAGCTCGGCGGTCCGCTCCGCGATCGTGGCCAACGGCGGCACCGTCTTCTCGGCCTTCGACGCCATCGGCGTGATCGTCGCCCACTCGGCGTCCAGCACCTTCGCCGCCACCCTGCGCGGCGTCGCGGGCGTGCAGCAGGTCGGCGCCACGCGCACCTCGGACGTCCCGGCCGCCGCCTACGACCCGGCGCTCCCGGCCGATCCGGCCCAGGCCACGACCCCGGCCGGGGAACCGGTCCGGGCCGACATGAGCCAGATCAAGGCCGACCAGGCCTGGGCCGTGAACCCGGGCTCCGCCTCCGTCAAGGTCGGCATCCTGGACACCGGTGTGGACGACCGGCACCAGGACCTGGCGCCCAACTTCGACGCGGCCGACTCGGTCTCCTGCGCCTACGGCAAGCCCGACACCCGGGCCGGCGCCTGGCGCGACGTCGACACGCACGGCACCCACGTGGCGGGCACCGTCGCCGCGGCCAAGAACGGCAAGGGCGTCGTCGGCGTGGCCCCCGGGGTGAAGATCGCCGCGGTCCGGGTCGCCGAGCCGGGCAACTCCTTCTTCTTCGCCGAGAACACCGTCTGCGGCTTCGTCTGGGCCGGTGACCACGGCTTCAAGGTCACCAACAACAGCTATTACACGGACCCGTGGCAGTTCAACTGCCCCGACAACATCGACCAGGCCGCCATCATCGAGGGCGTCAAGCGCGCCCAGGAGTACGCCGAGAGCAAGGGCTCCCTCCAGATCGCCGCGGCCGGCAACGAGAACTACGACCTCGCCCACAAGACGACCGACTCCGCGAGCCCGAACGACTCGACGCCGGTCACCCGCACCATCACCAACGCCTGCCTCGACATCCCGACCGAACTGCCGGGCGTGGTCACGGTCGCGGCCAACGGCACGGGCGTCACCAAGGCCTCGTTCTCCAACTACGGGCAGAACGTCATCGACGTCGCGGCGCCGGGCAGCAACGTGTACTCCACCGTCCCCGGCGGCGGCTACGGCAGCAAGAGCGGCACCTCGATGGCCACCCCGCACGTCGTCGGCGTGGCGGCGCTCATCGCGAGCGCCGAGCCGGGCATCACCCCGGCGCAGATCCGCGCCAAACTGGCCGCCCAGGCCAACGACATCGCCTGCCCCTCGGACAGCCGCTGCACGGGCACGACGGCGAACAACTCGTTCTTCGGCGAAGGACAGGTCGACGCCCTCAAGGCCGTCGGGACCACCCCGCCGCCCGGCGCGTACTTCGAGAACCTCACGGACTTCGCCGTCAACGACAACGCGACCGTGGAGAGCCCGATCGCCGTCACCGGCGTGAGCGGCAACGCCCCGGCCACCCTCAAGGTGGGGGTGGACATCAAGCACACCTACATCGGTGACCTGAAGGTCGACCTGGTGGCGCCGGACGGCACCGTCTACACCCTGCACAACCGCACCGGCGGCAGCGCCGACAACATCGCCCAGACCTACACCGTGAACGCCTCCTCGGAGGTCGCGAACGGCACCTGGAAGCTGCGCGTCAACGACAACGCCGCCTCCGACACGGGCAAGATCGACGCCTGGAACCTGACCTTCTGACGCCCTGGCCTTTTGAGGCCCTGGCCTTCTGACGCCCCGTGTCCGCGCCGACCGTACGGTCGGCGCGGACACGGTCGCGCGCGCCGCGGCCCTGAGGGGAACGGGTCACCTGGAGGACAGGCGGTCCCAGAACGGGCAGGCGTGTGCGGCATACGCGTCGACCGGATGGATCCCGCCCGGCCCCGGGGCCAGCGACAGCACCGTCGGTGTGTGAGACGAAGACGGGCGCAGGGCGGGCCATCGCGGGGCGTCGGGGGTGCCGGAGGTGTTCGGGTCGCCGGTGCGCGCGAAGACCGTCCAGTAGCCGGCCATCCGGTCCGCCAGGGCACGCTGGCCGTCGGTCAGCGGCCGCTCGGTGGGGACGGAGGGGAACAGGAACGGCATCTCGAAGCCGTGCGCCGCACCGTAGGAAAAGCCCGGGTCCGCCGGGAGACCGGCGAGGACGGGAGCGTCCGGATCGCTGAACTCGTAGCCGTACAGGGGCAGGCCGGGAGCGTGCGCGGCGATGGCCCGGCCGGCTGCCAGCGTGGTGCACGTGAAGGAACGGTCGGTCAGCACCGCCGCCCAGGCCAGCGCGGGAGAGGCGTGGTGTGCCGCCGGATACCGGGCCTCGACGGCCGGGGCCGCGGGACCGAAGGCGTCCGCCAGACGGGCGCGGTAGTCGGCCTCGGTACGGATGGGGAACGCGGCGAGCGAGAGGCCGACGAACATCCGCATCTCGTCGTGGTTGGTGCCCAGCACGACCGGCACGCGGTGGAAGCGTCCCGCCTCCAGTGCCCGGCCGGGGGCGACGGGAAGCAGCCCGTTGCCGAAGGCGGGCCGGTTGAAGGACTGCATCAGCTGCGCGGTGGCGAGCCGGTCCGTGCTCAGCCGGCGCAGGCACGCCAGCACCTCGTCTCCCCCGCCGGTCGTGCAGCCCAGTTGGCGGGCGGCTTGTTCCCCGGCCGTCCGGACGTCGGCCTGTGCGGCGAACGGCTCGTACGCCGGGGTCGCGGGCCCGAGTGCGCCGCGCGGGAACGACGTGAGGCAGGAACCGCTCTGGAGCACGGCGCGCTGGAAGAGTCCGGCGGCGGTCGGCGAGGTGAGGTGTGCGCAGATGCTGAGGGCGCCGGCGGATTCACCGAACAGCGTGACCCTGCCCGGATCGCCCCCGAACCGCGCGGCGTTCGCCCGCACCCAGCGCAGGGCGGCCTGCTGGTCCGCCAGCCCGAAGGGCGGGGCCGCGCCCAGGGCGGAGTGGCCGAAGTAACCGAAGATCCCCAACCGGTAGTTGACCGTGACGACGACCGCGTCCCCCCGGACCGCGAGCCGTTCAGCGCCGTAGTCGCTGCCGGAACCGCCCAGGAACGCGCCGCCGTGCACCCACACCAGCACGGGCCGCTTCTTACCGGCCGGCTTCGTCGCCGGCACCGTGACGTTCAGGTAGAGGCAGTCCTCCGAGCCGACGACCGCGCCCGCGCCCGCACCTGGTGCCGGCATCTGCACACAGCGTTCGGCCGGCCGCCTCGCATCGCGGACACCGCGCCACGCGGCGGCCGGTACGGGGGCCCGCCAGCGCAGCACTCCGGTCGGCGGCGCGGCGTAGGGGATGCCGTCGAAGGTGATGTACGAGCCGTGGGAAAGACCGCGTACCAGGCCCTGTTCGGTCCGTACGACGGCACCGCCGTGCCCCGAGGAGTCGGAGGAACGGGGGCCCGAGCCGGCCGCGGGCACGGTGAGGACCGAGAGGAGTGCCGCCGCGCACAGCAAGGGGAACAGCACCGCACGCAGTGCGGCTCTTCGGCATGGACGCGGTGCTGTCAGGGTCGGGGTCGGGGTCATACGCACCCACCGTTCTCGGGTCGGGAAGGGCAAGGGGACGACGCCGCAGCAGGCCGCACCAGGCTGTCGGGCCGTATGCGGCCGCGCCGGTCCGGCCGGAGCGCAACGGGCTCCGGGCCGCGGTTGACGGTGCGGCCCCGGCGGCGTCGGTGATCAATACGCTAGGACCTCCCGCGCGCTGGAGGTTCAAGGGACTGTGACGCACGACACGTGGAGCATCGGTGAACTGGCGGCCGGAACAGGGGTCCCCGTCAAGACGCTCCGCTACTACTCCGACAGCGGTCTGCTGCCGGTGGCCGTCCGCAGCCCCGGCGGCCATCGGCGCTACGGCCCCGAGGCGTGGGAGCGGATCCGGCTCATCAGACGCCTGCGGGCGCTGGACACCCCGATCGCGGCCATCACGCAGGTGGTGACGGGCGAGTGCACGCTCGCCGACCTGGTGGCCACCGAACTCGAAGCGGTGCAGGAACGGCTGACCGCATTGCGGTGGCGCGAGGCCACCCTCAGGTCCCTGGACGACTGCACCGGCGAGGAACGGCTGCGCCGTCTGGAACTGCTGTCCCGCGTGCAGCGGCTCCCCCAGGCGCATCGCACGCTCACCGACCACTGGTACCGCGAACTGTCCGCGGCCATGCCCGAGCGCCGGCTCGACATCATGATCGCCATGCTGGCCCCCGCACCGCCGCAGGACCCCTCCCCCGCCGCGGCGCTGGCCTACGCCGAGTTGCACCTGCTCATCGCCACACCCGGTTTCACCCGCTGGACCCAGGACCACGACCAGGAGATGCGGGACGGTCCGGCCTTCTACGCGGAGATCGACGAAGCCGCCGCCCTGACGTCCGCCGCCCTGGCCCAGGGGCTGGCGCCCGGCGCCGGGGATGCGGTGGACGCGTTCGTGTCCGCCCACGCGCGAGCCCGGCGGGAGTCGGACACCCCCGCCTTCCGCGCCCGCCTGCACGCGCTGGTGTCACGCTCGTCCGGCTTCGACCCCCGGCTGGAGCGGTACTGGGCCCTGGTCGGCACCGCCACGGGCGGGCGCGTGCTGAACATGACCGTGGCGCACCGCTGGCTGACCGACGGACTGTCGATCTCGATCGGCGGCAACGCACAGGGGACTTCGGGGAGTTCGGGCTGACCCGCCGCGCGCGGTGCAGGCCTTCGCCGGCCTCGCGGGCTACGGAGCCTGCACCTCGGTCTCAGCCCCGGCCCCGGCCCCGGTCTCGGTTTCGCTCTCGCTCTCGCTCTCGTGGGGGACGACGAAGAAGTCGGTGAGGAAGCAGGCGACGCTGCCGTCGGCGGCGCGGCCGATCCAGGTCGGGTAGGAGCCGTCGCCCCAACCGGACGTGAATCCGGCGAGGTTGTGGCCGTCCTCGCCCTGGGCCATGAAGACGTCGGGTCCGTGCCCGACCGACTCCATGGCCGCCCACACCGCCCCTTTCTCCTCCTGCGTCCCCGGGAAGGCGTTCTCGGCCGAGGCGTCGTAGAAACAGCCGGTCCCCGCGTCGACGCCGTAGCCGAAGTACTCCTCCTCACCCAGTTCCGCCGGATCCTGCCCGGGCAGCAGCGCGAGCTCCCAGCCGGCCACCTCCACGTCACGTATCACCAGCCGGACGGCCGCGACGCGCGTGTGCGGGCGGGACTCCGGCTCGGCGCCCGGCCGGACCAGCGTGGCGACGGCGGCGTCCACGGCGTAACGGCCGGGCTCCACCGCGACGGTGAACGGCTCCACGTCCCCGCTGCCCAGGTACACGAACGGGTCGCACGCCACCACCTGGCCCGTGGACAGGGCGAGTTCGCCCACGCGCACCGCGGACAGCGTCCCGGTCATGTCGCGTCCGCAGGCGAAGGAGGTCCCGTCGGTGAAGTACCGGGAGTAGTCGGGGGCGGTGATGGGCATGCGAGGAACCTTCCGTGGCCGGTGCGTATGCGGGGGATCCTAGAAGCAGGCACTGACATCTCCCGTGGCACGTCGGGGGCACCGGTGGCCTTCGATGACTCCGACGGACAGGGAGCGTTTCCTTCGATGACCGCACGGCCCGTACGTTCGAAGCGCAGCGGTCCGGGGGCCGCCCCGGCCATGGGTGTCTGCGATGCGCCGTTCAAGTCCTCTCTGGTCAAAGCGGTGTTCAGGGACGTGACCGCGATGCATGTCTCCCGCTCGGCCGCGTGGGCCGCCGCGTCGGTGACGCGGACCGTGGTGGCGGGGGTCGTCGACGGCGCGCGGCGGGTGGCGGCGGCGGAGGGCCGCACGAGGCTGGTTCCGGGGGACCTTCTCTCGGCGATCGACCGGGACGTCGAGCTCGAGGTGGGGAGCACGTGGTACGACCACAGCCCGACGTTCCGGGGCCTGACCGGTGTCCTGTACGACGCCGGGGGTGTCGTGGTGCCTTCCCGCGGGCGTGGCGGGTCGCGCAAGGTGGGTGCTGTGGTGGGTGCCCACAGGTTCGAGGCGGGGGTCAGGAAGGTGCTGCGCGGCCAGGGGGTGACGGCCGTCCCGGCGATGGTGCGTGACCTGGACGGGATCGCGAGCGTGTTCCTGACGGATCTCGCCCGGGACGCGGCCGGGGTCGTGCGCGAGGGCGGGGCCGGTCGTTTCGGCGCGGTCACCCTGGTGATGCCGGGCGAGCCGGCCTCTCCCCCGCTGCGCAAGGACTCCTTCCGGGCCCGGCCCGCGCGCCGGGGGGACGGGCGGACCATCGGCAGGGACGACGTCCTGGCCGCCGCCAGGGTGCGGTTGTCCGGCGGCCGGCTCGGACAGCGGGCCCTCACCGAGGCACGCGCGGCGGCACCGGACACTCCGGGTCACTGAGCGGGGGCGACCGGTATCGCCGTCTGCGCCCTCGGCCGTCGGCGCGGACTCGCGTGCGGGGCGGGGATCAGGTGGGGTCAGGCGTTCTGGTCGGCGCCGGTCATCAGGGCGAGCACGCTGTGCGGTGCGTGTTCGTCGATCATGAGCCGGTAGAAGCCGTCGTCGTCGGCCTCCACGGTGGCGGCGCGGGCGTACATGGCCTCTTCGTTCGCGGCGAGGGCCGTCGAACTCCTTCGCCACCCGTGCGGTGAGGGCTGCGGGGTCGGTGGTGTCCAGGCCTGCGAACCAGTTCTGGGGCTTGCTCAGTTGCGCGTAGGTGTGCAGGGTTCCGCCGCCTCCCGGTGGGCCAGCAGTCCCACGGCTGCACGCGGACGACGGCGACGGCACGGACCGGGAGGCCTTCCTGGAGGACGCCGCCGCGCAGTGGGCGCAGATCGACCCCGGCCGGTACCCGTTCGTGCACGCGGCGGCGACCCGGCTGGGTGAGCACGACGACCGCGAACAGTTCCTCGTCGGGGTCGACATCTTCCTCGCCGGCGTCTCGGCGCTGGGGTGACGGGCAAGGCGACGCCCGGGCAGGCTAGGTTGCTCGGGTGAGTCTTCTTGATGATGTGGCCGAGCGTGACGGCTGGCGGTGCTGGGTGTGCGACGAGCCGGTCGACCCCGGCAAGTCGGTGAACGATCTCCAGGGGCCGAGCGTCGACAGCCGGACCGCGGACCGCAAGGCCAAGGTCGCCGAGCGGCTCGCGCACCGCGGCTGCAACTCCCGCAAGGGCGCGGTCAAGGTGGTCATCGCCTGGCCGGACCGGCTGTACGTGGTCGAACCCGCGCCGCTGCTCGCCGTCGCCGCGCGACTGGAGCGCAAGGGGGGCCGCGAGACGGTGGGGCGCTGTCCGACCAGGCAGGACGCGCAGGACGCGGCGGACTGGCTGGTCGACAGGTTCTCCCGGCTGACCCCGGGGCTGCCGGTGACCGCCGGCGTCGAGCCGGGCGGCGGTCAGTTCCTCGTGGTCCTGGCGACCGGCCGCCGCTGACCGCGCTCACCGTACGGCCCGGCCGGAGGCGGCCGGGTCGGAGGCCGGGGCGCACGGCGCGTTGCGCCGCGGTCCCCTGCGCAGGTCTGACGTCCGATCAGGCGGAGGCGAAAGCCTCCTCGGGGACGTCGTCCAGGACGAATCCGTTGTCGAGGCGGACGCGGACCGTGACACGGAGCATCCGTAGCCGGTGGGCGATCCAGTGCTCCTCCAAGGCTTCCACCTGCTCTTTCAGTTGCCTTCTGCTCTCCGGGGGCATCTGGTGGCCGAAGTCGTCGAGCAGCGACTTCAGGCGCAGGTACTCGCCGACCTCGTGGCTCTGCCGGCGGCGATGCTCGTGCACCCGCTCGACGGTGCCTTCGACGCCCGCCGCCAGGGCCACCGAGCCGGTGAAGGCACCCGCCTCCTCCGCCTCCTCCGCAGGCTCCCCGGCCGGGGTCACCGACCCGGCCAGCCGAAGGTCCGCCGCCAGCCGCACCCGTTGACCTACGTTCAGCATGATCGGCCCTTCACCTTCCTCGTCGGTGCGGTCCGGTCAGGCGTGCGTCGCCAGGCGTGCCGGACAGAACTGGATCATCCCATCCGCCCGCGCTCCCCCGGCACGGGCGAGCCTGGGCACCGCCGAGACCGAGCAGGTCCTGCGGCGCTTCACCCGGGGCGGGCCCAAGCACCCGACGTGCGAGCGATCGAAGAGCTGGTCCGGGCGGTACGTACTTCGTTCGTCTGCGACTACCTCGCCGATGTCGAGATGCACCAGAAGATCCCTCCGAGCGACGGTGCCCGGCGCGCGCACCTCGCACGGGGAGACAGTCGCAGCCACGGCGTGACACCTGGTGACCTGTTCGGTGGGTCCGACGAGTTCGGCGGGCAGAGCGCCGGGGCAGCCGGATTTCCTTTCCTGCTCGGATCCCGGCGGGGCGACCCTTTCCACTCCATCCGATGTGCGGCAGGACAACAATCGGGTGAGTACGAGCAGAAATTCCCGGGACGGTCAAATCATCTTCTCCCCGACCAGACTTTTATCAATTCGTCAAGGCCGGACTTGCCACTTTTCCCGGCGGTCGCTGCGGAAGAACGAGATCAGTGAAGAACCGCACATCAGAGGGATGATCCGCTGCTGACGGCAGGATTTCGGTGTAGCCTTCCAAGGCACACAAAATTGCTTTCCGGTTGGTAGTCCGGACCGCAGGCACGGTTTTCCGCTCCACTGCGTCAACGTCCTCCCCTTCAGGGGAGTCCTGGTGTGCTCCGAGTACGAGAAGAAATCTGCACTGGGAGTACTGTGTCTGGAATGCGTATCGTCATCGCCGGCGGCGGACTCGCCGGGCTGACGCTGGCCCACTACCTGAACCGGAACGGCCTGGACGTGGCCGTCCACGAGCGCGACGCCAACGTGGCGGCACGTGAGGCCGGGTACCGGATCCACATCAATTCCACCGGCACCTCCGCGCTGCACGCAGCGCTGGAGCCGCGTCTGTGGGAGCTGTTCCTGGCGACCTGCGGCATGCCGAGCGACGACATGCTGCTGTTCGACGAACAGTTCAACCTCCGCCCTGGCCGGGACAAGTCGGCCACCGAGGGCACCGGGGTGCCCACCGACATCCCCGAGCACCTGGTGGTGTGCCGCTCGACCCTGCGCCGCATCCTCTGCCTCGGCCTGGAGAAGGCCGTGCACTTCGGTTCCCGGGTCACCGGCTACCGCACCCACCCCGACTCGGCGATCACCGTGCTGCTGGAAGGCGGGGCCACGGTCGAGGCCGACGTGCTGATCGCCGCGGACGGCATCAACTCCTCCGTACGCGCCCAGCGCCTGCCCCAGGTCCGGATCGCCGATCTCGGCTCGCGGCACATCGCCGCGAAGATCCACCTCACCGACGAGGCCAAGGCCAAGCTGCCGGAGCGGATGTTCAACGCCTTCTCGCTCGCCTACGCCGCCGACTTCACCGGGCTGACCCTTGGCCCGCTGGAGCGCACCGACCCCGCCTCGCCGCTGATCGCGGAGCAGGGGCCCGACTTCCGGCGCGAGGCCACCGCCGACTACGCGCTGAGCATCTTCAACTCCCTCGCCGGCCAGATGCTCCCCGACGAAGAGCTGTTCACCGCCGGCCCGGACAAACTCAAGGCGCATGCCCTACAGCGCGTCGCCACCTGGCATCCCGCCCTGGTCGACACGGTCCGGCTGTGGGACACCGCCACCGTGCAGGCCCTCAAGTGCCGCAGTTGCGTGCCCGTCGACGCCTGGGAACCCTCCCACGTGACCGTCATGGGCGACGCGATCCACGCCATGAGCCCCGCCCTGGGCATCGGAGCCAACACCGCGCTGCGCGACGCGCACACCCTGGGCGAGCAACTGCTCGCCGTCGCCCACGGCGACAAACCGCTCATCGAGGGCATCGGCACCTACGAGGACACCATGCGTGACTACGCCTACCACGCGGTGCGGACGTCCGCATTCGTCGGTCAGAAAGTGATCGGGCACCTCCCCCTGCCTGAATAGTCACCGCGCCGCTCGGGTGGTGCGTATGGACGCACCACCCGAGCCCGCCGGCTCTCGGCGGACGAAGCAACACCGGATCGACCGCCAGGACGAGACCGCGCCGCGCGGGCTTCCGCGCCCGCCGCAGAGGCGCGCAGGGGTCGTGGCGCGCCGCCGGGCCGGCAGCGGTTGACGTAAGCCGAGAACAGGGCCGTCACGCGTGCCTCAGGATCCCCCGAAGCAATTACTTGGCTAGCCACACATTCGGTGCTACTTTTATGTGGCTGGCCACAGAAGTGGGCGGCAGGGCACCTCCCCGAGGAGAGCACCGTGATGAAGGCCATCGTTTTCGACGCGTTCGGCGGCACCGAGGTCCTGCACGAGACGGAGATCGACGTTCCCGAGCCCGGCGCCGGCCAGGTGCGGGTGCGGGTACACGCCGTCGGCGTCAACCCGGTGGACGGCAAGATCCGCTCCGGCGGCATGGAGGCCATCTTCCCCACCACGCTGCCCGCCGTCCCCGGCGGGGAGATCGCCGGTGTGGTCGACGCCGTCGGCGAGGGCGTCGACGACCTCAAGGCAGGGGACGAGGTCCTCGGCTGGTCGGACACCGGCTCTTACGCCCAGTACGCCCTGGCCTCCGCGGCCGTCCTCGCGCCCAAGCCGGCCGGCCTGGACTGGACGCACGCCGCGGCCCTGCCCGTGGCGAGCGACGGCGCCGAACGCGTACTGGACCTGCTCGGCGTCACCGCCGGCGAGACGCTGCTGATCCACGGGGCGTCCGGCGCGCTCGGCACCATCGCCGTCCAGCTCGCCGTCGCACGCGGCGCCCGCGTCATCGGCACGGCCGGAGCCGCCAACCAGGAGTACGTCACCTCGCTCGGCGCGACCGCGCTGGTCTACGGGGACGACCTGGTCCGGCGGGTCCGCGAACTCGCCCCCGACGGAGTGGACGCCGTCTTCGACGCCGCGGGCAAGGGCGCGCTGGAGGACTCCATCACGCTGCGCGGCGGCACCGACCGGATCGTCACCACCGCCGACTTCCGCGCCCGCGAACTCGGCGTCGTCTTCGCCGAGGGCCCGCAGCGCCGCTCCGCGAAGCGGCTGGCGGAACTGGCCCGGCAGGCCGCGGACGGCACACTGGTCACCACGATCAGCGCCGCCTACCCGCTCGCGGAAGCCGCCAGGGCACAGCAGGCCAGCGACGCCGGTCACAACCGCGGCAAGATCGTCCTGACCGTCAGCTGACCGGTCGCCCGCAACTCTTCAGGCCAGGGAGCAGAACATGTCCGACCCCACCGCATCGGAACTGCCGGACGCGGCACGCGACGGGCGCCTGAGCTACGCCATCTTCCAGCTCGCCCGCGCCCACCGCGGTCACGCCGCCGCCATGCTGCGCGCCCTGAACCTGCACCCGGGACAGGAACTGCTGCTGATGCAGCTCTTCGACCGTGACGGCCAGACCCAGGGAGAACTGCTGGAGCGTGCGGGCCTCGACCACTCCACCGTCTCCAAGTCGCTGCGCCGCATGCAGGAGGCCGGGCTGCTCACCCGCGAGCCCGCCGCCCACGACCGGCGGGTCATGGTGGTCAGCCTCACCGACGCCGGCCGCGCCCTGCGCGAACCCATCGCCGACATGTGGCGCACCCTGGAGCGGATCTCCGTACGCGATCTGACCCCTGAGCAGGTCGACCTGTTCACCACGTGTGCGCGGACCATCGAGAAGTCGGTCAGGGACCACAGCCGGCAGACACCCGCCGGGTAGGGGCGAGCCGTCCCCCGGCCCTCGCCGCAGGGCGAGCATCGCGCGAACCTCCCGCCGAGGTCCTCGCCGAGGTCCTCCCGCCCCGCCCGTCCGTCCGTCGTCTCTGTTCCGTCCCGCTCAGGAGACCGGCTCGGGAACCTCGCCGGGCCTGACCGGGACGATCTCGACGCGGGTGCAGCCCACGGCCTTCAGCTCGGTACGGCGGTGCTTCGCGGACCGCTTGTCGTACCGGCCGGCGGACGCCTGCGGAGTGCCGTCCGGGTCGGTCCACAGGAGACCGTAGTTCTGCGTCGCGCTCGTCATGGAGATCATCACTTCCCCGGTCCCGGCAGCCATAAGCACGCCGATGGTAGCCCCCATCGGGCTCGCGGGGAGGGCACTCCCGCGGGGCGCGTGGCGGTACGCCGGCCGGGCCGTGCGTGCGCCTGGCGGGAACGGGGGCGGCCCCCGGGGCGGCGAGGCCGCCGGCCGGGGGCCGCGGAGAAAAGGGGTGTGGTCGTGGAGGGCGGTCGCCTACGCGGCGAAAGGCTCTGCGGGGCTTCAGCCGGACGATCGTCCCCGCAGGCAATAGGTGAGGCCCGGGGACACTGTCCCCTCCACGACCACACCGTTCACAACACAGCCCGCCGCGTGGGCATTCCCGCACCGCGCGGCGGGCGTGCTGTCAGCCCTGGCGTGCCTTGAAGCGGGGGTTCTTCTTGTTGACGACGAAGACCACGCCCCGGCGGCGCACCACTTGGGCCCCCGGTTTCGACTTCAGCGCACGCAGTGACTTACGCACCTTCATGGTCTGCTCCCTTCTTCCGCGATGACGGCCCGCGGCCGGCCCGGGTCAGGACCGGGTCAGGACCGGGCCGTTGCCGTGCGGCCGTAGCGGCGCTCGAACCGTTCGACCCGCCCGGCGGTGTCCACGACCCTCGAGGTCCCCGTGTAGAACGGGTGACTCGCCGAGGAGATCTCGACGTCGATCAGCGGGTAGGTGGTGCCGTCCTCCCACTCGATCGTCCGGTCCGAGGTCGCCGTGGAGCGGGTGAGGAAGAGGGCGTTCGCGGCGCGGTCACGGAAGGCGACCTGCCGGGATTCGGGATGGATGCGGGGCCTCATGGTGTTCCTTCCTTGTGCCTGTGTGCCCGGGTCGGGAGCGTGGGTCAGCGTTCCTCGCGGAAGGCGACGTGCTTCCCGGCGAGCGGGTCGTACTTGCGCAGCACGAGCCGGTCGGGGTCGTTGCTGCGGTTCTTGCGGGTCACGTAGGTGACGCCGGTCCCGGCCGTCGACTTCAGGGTGACGACGGGACGCATGCTGTTGCGTGCCATGGGGTCCTGGTCCTCCTTCCACCCGCACCCTCCGGAAATGACCGGAGCATGTCAGGTTCATGCGGTAGAACACCCGCCCCGGCCACCGCATTCCCGGAGCGCGAGGACGGCGACTGCGACGACGACGGCGCGGCGGGGCGCCGCCCGGTGGGTACGCTGCCCCTGTGTCCGAGCCGCCTCCCTTCAGTCCCACCGTCGCCCTGCTCACGGTGGGCCGGGGGTGGGAGGCCGCGCTCGCCGAGGGGCTGAAGCCGCTCGGGCTGACCACCCGCAAGTACGGCCTGCTGGGGCACGTCCGCGCGGCGCCCGGCATCTCCTTCAGCGAGCTGGCCCGGCGCTCCCGCATCACCGTGCAGAGCGTGCACAGCGCGGTCGCCGCCTTCGTGGCGGCCAAACTCGTCGACGACGGGACCGCGCACGCCGGAGCCGCCTCCAGCCTGCGGGTCACACGGGAGGGCGAGGCCCTGCTGGCCCGCGCCGCCGAGGTCGTGGCCCGCCTGGACGCGGAGTTCGCCGTCCGGCACCCCGAACTGACCGAGGCGCTGCGCGCCCAGACGGCACGGGCGGCGGCGCGGACCACCTGACCTCCGGACTCACCTTCAGCCCGACCTTCAGTTAGCCTGAAGGTTATGGAATTCCTGTTGCCGTACGTCCGTGTCGTGACAGGCGCCCCCCGCGTCCGCCGCATCCGCCCCGCCCGTGCCGTCCGCCGCGTCCTGCGCGTCGTCGGACCTGCCGCATGCGGGGAGGTGCGTGGCGCATGAGCTTCCGTCACTACCTGCGCCGGGCCCCGGCCGTCAGCGCGGCCGAGGCGGTTCGCCTGGTCGCGGACGGCGCTCTCGTCGTGGACGTCCGCCGCGGCTTCGAGTGGAACCGTGTGCACATCCCCGGCGCCGTCCACATGCCGCTCGAAGTCCTGCCCGCACGCTGCCTGGAGCTGCCCGAGGACCGTCTGCTCATCACCTTCTGCACCGGCGGCCTGCGCTCCGCCGGCGCGGCGAACCTCCTGGTGGAGCACGGCTTCGACGCGGTCAACATGAGCCGCGGCCTCGTCGACTGGCGCGCCGCCGGCGGACCGCTCACCAGCTGAAGCCGCTCCTGGGCCGATGAGTTTTCCGGCCGATCGGGGTCTTCATCCAGGACGGCACCAAGGACGGCGCACTACGCCGGCCGGAGCGGAGACGACATGGCGGACAGCGAACCGGAGGCCGTGCTGGGGCCGTTCTCGTCCCCGGACGCGCGAGCGACGCCGTGGGCGTCGGCGCTGGCGCTCCTTCGCGAGGCGGAGGTGTTCTGGCTCTCCACGGTGCGGCCCGACGGGCGGCCGCACGTGACGCCGGTGCTGGCGGGCTGGAGCCTGGGCGGCATGTGCTTCACCACCGGCGCCCGGGAGCGCAAGGCGCACAACCTCCGGGCCAACCCCCACTGTGTGCTGACGACCGGCACCAACGCCCTGACCGGCACGGACGTCGTCATCGAGGGAGTCGCCGCCCTGGTGGGCGAGCGCTCCGCGCGGGAACGGGCCGTCGCGGACCTCGAGCGCAAGTACGGCCCGCACCTGACCAGCCCCGAGGGCACCTGGTACGGGCTGGGCGAGGCCGTCGTCGCGGGTGACGTCGGGCTCTACCGGGTCGAGCCGGCCGTCGCCTTCGCCTTCGGCAAGCTGCCGACGTCCGGCCAGACCCGCTTCACCTGGCCGGACCGGTGACCATGAACGCCGCATTGCAGCGCGAGGTCCAAGGCGTCCTGGACGAACTCGTCGCCACCGGCGCCGAGAGCGGTCTACAGGTCGCCGTGTTCCACCACGGGGTCCGTGTCGTCGACGCCGTCGCCGGTGTCGCCGACGGCCGGACCGGGCGCGAGGTGACCCCGCACACCCCCTTCTTCAGCTTCTCCGCGGGCAAGGCCGTCACGTCCGTCCTCGCTCATCTGCTGGTCGAGAACGGTGCCGTCGGATACGACACGCCCGTGGCCGACCTGTGGCCGCGGTTCGCCGCCCACGGCAAGGCGGCGGTGACCCTGCGGCACGTGCTCACGCACTCGGCCGGCGTGCCGGCGATGCCGCGGGGCATCGGTGCTGCCGACCTGGCGGACCGGTCACGCGTCTGCGACGCGATCGCCGACGCCGCACCGCGCTGGGCCCCCGGGACCCGGACGGGATACCACGCGTTCACCTACGGCTTCCTCGTCGGCGAGATCGCCCGCCGGGCCACCGGCAGAGCGATGCGGCAGCTCCTGCACGACCGGCTCACCGTGCCGCTGGGGCTCGACGGCGAGCTGTACTTCGGTGTGCCCGCGGCCGACCTGGCCCGCCTGGCACGGCTCGAGGACGCCGCACCGCCCCCGCCCGCACCGCCCGGCGGTCCCGGCGGCCCCCGCCTCCTCGCGCCCTGGGAGGCGCGGCCGAGCGCGGCCCTGGGCAACAGCGAGGAGATCCTGCGAGCGGACATCCCCTCGGTCGCCACCTTCACCGCCCGGGGGATCGCCGCCGTGAACGCCGCGTTCCTCGACGGCCGGCTCATCGGCCCGCACCGCCTCGCCGAGGCGACGAAGACGGCCTTCGAGGGCACCGACCAGGTCTTCGGCAACCACGTACGGCTGGCCCTGGGCTGGCCGCTCGGCCGCATCGGCACCCAGCCGGACGACACCCCCACCACGTTCGGATGGATCGGCGGGGGCGGCAGCTACGTCTACGCCGACACCGCCACCGGCATCTCCTTCGCCCTGACCAAGACCCGCCTCACCCCCCACTTCCGCACCGCACAGCGACTCGCCGACCTGATCACGGCCGGGACCACTGCGCCCTGCGTCAGGGCGGTCAGGGCGTGAGGTCCAGCACCCGGACCGGCTCCCCCGCCCACCGCCGCGGGGCAGTGGTGGCGATGATCGCACCGTCCGGGCGATCGGGGGTGGGCTGAGCCGCGTGCTGGCAGTGCGCGGCAGCCCACGTCTCCTGGCGTGCGACGGCCAGTGCGGCAGCCAGGTCCAGTTCAAGGACGGTGATGCCCGGCAGAGAGGCAAGATGCTCGGCTGTTCCGGGCCTGGCTCGGTCGGCTTCCACCAGCGCACACGCCGGGGCGTACAGGAACCAGCCCGATTCGGCGTGTGCACGGTGGATCAGACGGGAAGCAAGAACGTTGCCCTGCCCGGCTGCGGCCATCGCGGTGTCGTCCAGGACGATGTGCATCGCATCGCTCACTGGCCGGCCGCCTCGGCCAGACGCCGGTCCAGTTCACTGTCCAGGTCACGCGCTTCGGCAGCAGTCGGCGCGTAGCCGTTCCAGTCCTTGAGCGCAGCCCGAGCCTTCTCCGCACGCTCGGCCCTCTCCGACGGGGTCAGCATCGTCTCGGCAAGACGAGCGAGATACGCACGCAGCGACAGGCCCTCGGCCGCGGCAATCGCGGCCAGGCGGTCTTTGGCTTCCTCAGGGATACGGACATTGGCATCAGACATGGTCGTGCTCCTTCCCATGCCCCAAGGGTACGGGTACGGGTACGTACCCGCTAGGGGCTCGGTTGCGATCCGGTCGTCAGACCGCCGCCAAATGCGCGGAGGGTCCAGCATCACCGGCAAGGCGCCGGCGGACCCGGGGAGAGCCCTCGCCGATGCACCCGCACGGGTTAAGCGGGGAGGCTATATCCGGGGTTAAGCGTTGCTAGTGTGGTGGCGGAGGTGGATCCCCCATGGCGTCTCAGGAAGAGCTGTTCGCGTCGGTGGACGCGCTGCTGCACGAGGAGCCACAACTGCCGCTCCCGGCAGAGCGGGCGCGGCTACGGGAAGAGGCCGGCATCACGCAGGCACGGCTGGCGCAGGTGCTGAAGACGACGCCTCAGACGGTGAAGAACTGGGAGAACGGGCGCAGTGAGCCGCGGCCGCCGCGGCTGGAGGCATATCAGAGGCTGCTGGAGGGTTGGGCGGCGAAGTACCCGAAGACGACTCCCGCCGCCTCTGCCGCGCCCGCCCCTTCCCCCGCTTCGGAGCCGGTGGCGGACATCTCGCCCGCCCAGGCCCCCGCACCTGCCCCGAAGACTCCAGCGGCATCCCCGGAACCGAGCGCGACCCGGGACCCGGCGCGCCGTCCTGCGCGGACCGCAGCGCGGACCGCCGCCCCGGCCGTCGCCGATCCGCGTTTCCCCCACGGGCCGCTCGTCGTGCTGGACGGTGACGGCACCGCCCACGGCGTCGGCGGGATCGTCCTGGACTGCCCGGCCGCCACCGTGCCCGAGCTGGTGGAGTGGACGCTGCGGGGGGCCGGGCTCGGGGCGGGACGGCTGCACCGGCACGGCAAGGATGCCGACCCCCTCGTCGTCCTCACCCGCGAGGCCGCCGTACGGCTCGGGCTGCCCGAACGGCTGGCGGACCGGCGCGGACTGCGCCTGGAGGAGGGCCACCCGGTCCTCAAGCAGCTCGCCCGGGCGAAGTGGAAGCTGACCCGGCGCGGGTTCGGGCCGTGGGCGCGCGTCTACCGCCCGGCCGAGCGCGGCGAGCGGCAGTGCGTGCAGCTGGCCGTGGTGCCGTGGGACGCCTTCGACGCGCGGGCCTGGCCCGGTGTGGAGGGGATGGGGCCGGCCGAACTCGCCCGTGTGCTCGGGGTGTACGCGCAGCGGGTCCTCACCCCGCGCGGGTCGACCGCGGTGTCCGGGCTGGAACTGATGACCGCCCTGCGCCCGCCGACCCGGGCCGTGCGTGACGCCGCCACGGGCGGGTGGGTGTCCGGCTACAACCCCGGCTCGCTCGGCACCGCTGCCGTGGACCCGGCACCGCCGGAGGCGCCGGCCGAGCATCCCGTCGCGCGGGACTGGGAGGGCGGGTTCCTGGACGAGGAGGCCTACCAGTGGGTGCGTGACGTCGATCTGCTCACCGGGGAGGAGGCCTCGCTGCCGTGGGCGGTCGGCCTGGACGTCAACACCGCCTTCCTGGCGGCGGCCTCCCGCCTCACCGTCGGGCTGTCCGCCCCCGAGCACGTCGTCCGCCCGGTGTTCGACCCGAAGATCCCCGGCTGCTGGCTCGTCGACCTGAGCCATGTGGACGTCGACCCGCGCCTGCCGTCGCCGTTCACGCCGAGCGGCGTACGGCCGTCGGGGCCCGCCTGGTACGAGACCCGCACCGTCGCCTACGCGCAGGAACTCGGCTGGAACGTGACGCCGTCGCAGGCCTACCTGCGGCGGGCCACGGGCGCGTACCTCGACCCGTGGCACGACCGGCTCAGGACCGCCTACGTCGACACCATGGCCGACCTCGGCGTCACCGCAGGCCTGGACGACACGGCGCTCCTCGCGGCGATGGAACACCACAAGGACACCGATCCGGCGATGGCGGCCGTCCTCGCCGCGGTGAAGGCGACCGTGAAGGGCGGGGTGGGCAAGCTGCGCGAGCGGCCGCAGGGGCGTCACTACCGCGACGGCGAGCGGTGGCCGGCGCTCGAGCGGCCGACGTGGCGGCCCGACATCCGGGCCGCGGTCATCGCCAAGGCGCGCGTCACCATGCACCGCAAGATGGCCAACATGGCGGCCGCGACGGGCCTGTTCCCGCTCGCCGTGCTCTCCGACTGCGTCGTCTACCCCTCCCCCGGCCGCTCGCCGCTGGACTTCCTGCCCTACAGCACCTCCGGCAAGCCCCTGCCCGGCGTCTTCCGCATCGGCGTCACCCCCGGGCTGTGCAAGGTCGAGGGCGTGCAGAGCATGGCGTGGGCGGTGGACCTGATGGAGGAGGGCGCCAACCCCGCCCGCCACATCAAGGGCGACGGCCACGACGCCGCCCTCGACGAAGGAGAATGACCCGGCGTGGGAGACATCGACGAAGCCCTCGAACGCGCCGGGCAGGAGGCGTTCACCCGGGAGCCGCCCAAGAGCGTCAGAGCGCGGATCGGCTTCCTGACGCGCCGGCTGGGCAGTACGCGGGCCGTGGCGGCGGAGGTGGGCGTCAGCCGGCGGTCGGTGGAGCGCTACCTCAAGGGCGAGCGCAAGCATCCGCCCGCGGACATCGCCGCCCGCATCGACGCGGCCGTGCGCGCCCACTGGCAGCCGCGGGTGCGCAGCCGGGCGCGCAAGCAGGCCGCCACGGCCGGCGGGATCACCGTCGAGACCCGCGCCCGCTTCGGCTACAGCGCCCCCGCCGGCTCCACCGACGACGGACGCCTGCGCCGTCTGACCGTCCACCTCCCCCCGGCCTACGCGGGCAGGCTCTTCGACGCCCAGCGCGACGGCGCCGGTGACGCGGAGCTGCGCGCGATCGTCGCCGAGGGGCTTCAGGAGATCTACTTCAAGGACGGCGGCCGCCGTGCCGACCACCTCGAAGTCGAACTCAACGACATCGACTACATCGACGTCAGCTTCTGAGCGGCGAGCCAGTCGGTCAGCAGGCCGTTGACCTCGTCGGGGCGTTCCTGCTGGATCCAGTGGCCGCAGTCTTCCAGGAGGTGGGAGGCCGACAGGCCGGGGAGGGTGGTGGGGTAGGCGTCGATGGCGTCGGACATCCAGAGGGTGGAGGCGTCCAGGGCGCCGCCGATGAACAGGGACGGCTGCTCGATCGGGGCTCCGCGGTGCGGGGCGAGGTCTTCCCAGTCGCGGTCCATGTTGCGGTAGCGGTTGAGGGCGCCGGTCAGGCCGGTGCGCTCGAACTCCCCGGCGTAGACGTCGAGGTCCTCCTCGCTCAGCCATGCCGGGAGCGGGCCGGCGGGGAAGCGGTCGCGCAGCCGGCCGCCCCGGGCGACGAAGTGCGGGTCGGGCTCGCCCCGGGCGGGCATGGTGTCGGCGGACAGGGCCGCGTAGAAGCCCGCGAGCCAGCCGCGGACGTCGGGCTCGATCTCGGCCTCGGCGCGGCCGGACTCCTGGAAGTAGGAGACGTAGAACTCCTGCTCGGGGCCGCCGAGCCGGCCGAGGACGTCGGTGGGGCGGGGGCCGCCGGGCGGCGCGTACGGGACGCTCAGCAAGCCGGTCGCGCGGAAGACGCCGGGGTGGAGCAGGGCGGAGGCGGCGGCGATGTTGGAGCCCCAGTCGTGGCCGACGATCACCGCGCTCTCCTCGCCGAGGGCGCGCACGACGGCGACGTTGTCCTCCACCAGGTCGAGCATGCGGTAGGCGTCGGTCGCGGCGGGCCTGGAGGAGCGGCCGTAGCCGCGTACGTCGATCGCCGCTGCCCGGTACCCGGCTGCGGCGAGAGCCGGGAGCTGGTGGCGCCAGGAGTACCAGGACTCGGGGAAGCCGTGCACGAGCAGGACCAGCGGGCCGGTGCCCTGCTCTGCCAGGTGCAGGCGTCCGGCCGGGGTCCGGACGGTGCGGTGGCGGAGTGCGGTGGCCGGCTCGGATCGCGATCGCATGGAGGACCTCTCCTCGGTTCGGGGGTGGCGGGGACCCGTCGATCATGCGGCGTCGCGGCCGTTCGGCGCGATCGGCGTTGCCGTTCTGGCAAGGTTGCAGGACAGGGCGGTGATGCGGCACGGCGGGAAGGAACGGGGACGATGGCGGGTGACGACGTGACCCGGACGCTGGCGGCGATGGGGCCCCGGCTGCGGGACGTGCGCGAGCGCCGTGGCGTCACACTGGCCGCTGTCAGCGGCGCGACCGGCATCTCGCCCAGCACGCTGTCGCGGATCGAGACCGGCCGGCGCAAGCCCACCCTGGAGGTGGTGCTGCACCTGGCGAAGGAATACGGCGTCTCCCTGGACGAGCTGGCCGGCACCGCACCCGCGCCCGAGGCCGAGCCCCGCGGCGCGGCGCCGCACAGCTTCGGCGACGACAAGGCGGTGCTGCCGCTGACCCGGTACGTCGGCGGCCTGCACGCCCACAAACACGTGCTGCCCGCCGTCGCGGGGCCGTCCGGGCGGCCCCGCCAGGTGTCCCACGAGGGCTACGAGTGGCTGTGCGTCCTGTACGGGCGGTTGTGGGTCGCACTCGGCGACCAGGATCTCGTCCTGACGGCCAGGGACGTCGTCGAGTTCGACACCCGCATCCCCCACGGGGTCGCGAACGCCGGATCCACCGGACCGGTCGAGTACCTGATCATGTTCGGGCCTCAAGGAGAACGTCTACGGCAGCGGACCCTCCAGCCGCCGGTCGCGCACCGGTGACAGAGCAGAAAGGGTGCTGAACCCTCAGCGGCAATGGTGAGCCGTGTCCGGTGCGAGGGCGTGTCCGGTGCGGGCTGCGGGGGCCATGGGGGCGGGGAAAACGCAACTTCGACAGGGGGCGCCGGGGCGGTTACCTTCGCCTGGTTCTCGGCGATCGCCCGCTGGCGCACAGGAGTTGCTTCAGGCCGGGCCGCCCGCGCGCCGTAGCGAGTCGGTCGTGCCCGGCGGCTCCTCGTGCGCCGTGTGCCGAGCCGTCGGACCGGGTCCGCACCAGACACCCCGACCAGGGAGAGACGACGCATGCCCCGACTTGCGCTGTACACGTTCGGCGTCCTGAAGACGCCTCTCGCCGATCCCACGCCCCTCATGCGCGAGTTCTACGACGTTGGTGGGGCCGTCTACCCGGAGATCGGCCGGCGGCCCGGCTACCTCGCGCACGCGGAAGCGGCGGGCGGTGCGCAGGGCGTGCTCTTCGGGGCGGACTGGGGCGCCTGGGGGGAGTTCGCCGTACCGGCCTGGTACGGCAAGGGCCGCACGCCCGGGACCACCGCGCTGGCCGCGACGCTCTCCCTGTGGACCGGGCTGCGCCCCGCCTTCGACGCCGTCTACGCCGGTGTGCACCGTGAGGCGCTGAACCGGCGCTACGACTGGTTCGAGAGGACGGGGCACCCCAATCACGTGTCCTGGTGGGTCTTTGACGAGGTGACACCCACCTGGCAGGACGGGGTGTCCCGGCTGGAGCACCTCCACGAGCACGGCCGCGCGCCGCACGCCTTCACCTTCCACGACGCGTTCGCCCCGGACGGCACCCCGGCCGGCGTCAAAGGCACCGGGCCGTCTTCAGGACGCCTTCGGCCGGGATCCGATCACCAGTAGTGGCGGTGTCCGGCGACGGCGTGTCCCATGGCGCCGAGGATCCACAGGACGGCTCCGACGGCCAGCAGGATGATCCCGATGGTCCACAGGGCGGCGATGCCGGTGACGAGACCGATGACGAGCAGAATGACACCCAGGATGATCACGGTGTCCTCCTTGAGGGGTGGCGGCCGCTCCCCCGTGAGCGGCCGGGTGGGATGTGCGGGCTCCGAGTACCCGTTTCTGCGGCGTCGCGAACGAGGCCGGGCGCAAGGCCGCGGGAGGGTTGGGGATCACGTACCGCTCATCGGCGTTCAGGCCCCGCCGTTGCGGTGATCGTGTTCGATGCGTGTTCCGGGGCCCGAGCGGACAACATCGGCTGCCGGGGAGGAAGCGGTGGCTGCCGTGGGCCGTCTCGGACAGACTCCCGGGCATGTCCGACCACTCGCTGTTCGTCGCCGGTCTCACGGGTGCGACGGCGATCGCGGCCAGTTCCCTGGCGAGCTGGCTGACCAGCAGGGGCACCACCCGTGCCGCACGGGTCCAGGTCGACGCCAGCACTGAGGCGCAGCGCCGCGAGAGCATCCGTCAGACCCGGCGCGGCGCCTACCTGGGGCTCATCGAGCAGGCCCAGGTGGTGGCCGACGGGCTGCGGGGCGTCGACGGCCTCTCCCCCGGCGAGTCCGCGGCCGCGCTGGCCGCCCATCGCGAGCGGCATCAGCAGCTGCGCCGGGCGGTGACGCTGATCGACCTGGAAGGCCCCTCCACGGTCCAGGTCACCGCGTCGAACCTGCTGATCATGTCGGGCACCCTGGCCACCGCCCTGGCCGCCATGGCCGAGAACGCCGGCCGGGACAACCGCCGCGAGTTCCAGGAGACGCTGCGCGCCTACATCCGGCTGATCACGCCCTTCGTCGACGCCGCCGCGGCAGCCCTGGACGACACTCACCCGTGAAGTGCCGTCCGGTGTCCGGTCCTTCACGGGTGGATCAGGATTCCGTGCCGGCGGCCGCTTGTTACTCTTCCCGATCATGCGAGCCCTCTTCCCGGGGTCCTTCGACCCGATCACCCAGGGGCACCAGGACATCCTGCGGCGCGCTGCCCTGCTGTTCGACTACTGCCGCCGGGCCGGCATCGACGTCGTCGTGCGCGGGGTCCGCGGGGTCCGCGACCTGGACTACGAGATGCCGATGGCCCGTATGAACCACGAGCTGGCCGGGGTCGAGACGTTCTTCCTCGCCGCCGACCCCGCCCTGGCCCACATCTCCTCCACCCTCGTCACCGCGATGGGGCGACAGGAGCGCGCCCCCGGGTGACGAAAATGACGACGTGAGCGGGCCCGCGCCGGCGGCCGGAGAAGAAGTGCGGGAAGAACGTGCATACACCTCCCGGCCGGGGGCAGCAGGCGAGTAGGAGCTCGACACGATGCCATCCCCCCGGCCGTTCGAGCGCACGCCGGCCCCACCCCCCTCCCCCCCGGGGGCAGTGGGGCCGGCACATCTCTCCCCCTCACGGATCCGGGCCGCCGGCGCCGGCCTCCCGCCCACGCACGCACCGGTGGGTCTCGGGACGCCCGCACGGGACACGCCCGGAAAGAACTCGGGCGGCGTTGTCGATCCGGCCGGGTCCCGTTCGACATCCTGATGTAGGACGCATCGCCCTACGGAGTCGACAGAGCCTGATGAGGTAAGACATGGATCAGCTGCTGCGGGTGCAGAACTTCACCGTCTCCAGCGACGGCGTCGCCGCCGGTGAGGGGCAGAGTCTGGAACGGCCCTTCGGTCACGACGTCGATCCGGGACAGCTCTTCTTCTGGGCCGGCGCCACGGCGAGCTGGCCCAACCGCACGGAGCCCGGGGGAAGCCGGGGCCTGGACGACTACTTCGCCCGGGACTTCAGCCACAACATCGGCGCCGAGATCATGGGCCGCAACAAGTTCGGCCCCCAGCGCGGCCCGTGGAACGACCACGAGTGGCGCGGCTGGTGGGGTGACGAGCCGCCCTTCCGCACTCCGGTGTTCGTCCTGACCCACCACGAACGCCCGTCGTTCACGCTGTCGGACACCACGTTCCATTTCGTGGACGGCGAGCCCGCCGACGTGCTCGCGCAGGCGCGCAAGGCCGCGCAGGGCAAGGACGTCCGGCTCGGCGGCGGCGTGAGCACCGTCCGGGAGTTCCTCGACGCCGACCTCGTCGACACCCTGCACGTGGTGGTCGCGCCGGTGGAGCTCGGTACCGGGCTGCGCCTGTGGGACTCGCCCGAGGAGCTGACGGACCGCTTCCACCTGGAGGTCGTCCCCAGCCCGAGCGGCGTGACGCACCACCTGTTCTGGCGTAAATGACCTCGTGAGTGACCTGCCGGGCGGGCCGGGAAGGGGTGCTTGTGCGGCACGGGGTCAGGCCCGTGCCGCACAAGCGGTCAGGGGGCGACGGCCGCCATCTCGCCCTCGGGGGCGGGGTCGGGGTCGGTGCGCAGGACCCGGGCGCCGACGGCGGTGGTCACGCACAGCAGGGTCAGCAGGACGAAGGCGTGGTTGAGGGCGACGAGGTGGGTCAGCCAGCCGATGACGGCGGGGCCGGCGAGCATGCCGACGTAGCCGAGTCCGGCGACGCGGGAGACGTTGGCGCCGGCGGCCGCGGGGTCGGCGTGCCCGGCCGCGCTGAACAGCTGCGGGACGCAGCCGGACAGGCCCAGTCCGAACAGGGCCCAGCCGGTGAACGCGGCCCACATCCACGGGCCGAGGGCGACGAGGGTGATGCCGACGGCGGCCGTGGCCGCGCCGTGGCGCAGGATCGCCTGGGAGCCGAAGCGGGCGACGAAGCGGTCGGCGAGCAGCCGGCCGAGGGTCATGGCGGCCGCGAAGGTGCCGTACGCGAAGGCGGCGGTACCGGCGGGCGCGCCCAGGACGTCCTTGAGGTGCAGGGCGCTCCAGTCGTTGGCGGCGCCCTCGCACAGCATGACCATCAGCGCCAGGACGGCCAGGAGCCAGACCCGGCCCGTGGTGGCGGCCGTCCTGGAGGCGGCCGGTGCCGCCCCGGCCTCCCCGGCCGGGGCGGGGCTTTCGGCGCCGGGGGCGGGGTCGGGGCTTTCGGCGGGGGCGGCGGGGAGCAGGGCGCGGGCCGTCGCCAGGGAGATCACGATGCCCGCGGCTCCCATGGCGGCCATGCCCGCGGCCGGGTCCAGGCCGGCGCCGGCCGCGCCCGCGGCGAGGAGCGCGGCGAGGACACCGCCGACGGAGAACGTGGCGTGGAAGCCTGACATGACGGGCCGGCCGTAGGCCTTCTCCACGTGCACGGCGTGGGCGTTCATGCTCACGTCCAGGCAGCCGTTGCAGAACCCGAAGACCAGCAGGGCGCCGGCGAGCGTCCACAGGTCGCGGGCGAGGCCGGGCAGGACGAGGGTCGCGCCGCAGAGCACGCCGCCGGCGGGGACGACGACGCGGGCGCCGAGGCGGTCGGTCAGGGGGCCGGCCGCCTGCATTCCGATGAAGGCTCCGAGCCCGAGCAGCACCAGCAGGCCGCCGAGCGTGGCGTGGCTGATGCCCACGCGGTCCTCGATGGCGGGGATGTGCACCACCCAGGCGCCCATCAGGGTGCCGCACAGGACGAAGTAGACGTAGGTCGCCCCACGGGCGGCTCGAAGCGAACGTTCCATGCCGCCACCATAACGAACATATTTTTTGTTCGAAAGCCGGGCAAGTGAACAGATTGCTTGTTTGTTTTCCGGTGGTGTTCAATCGCGGTATGAGCAACGCAGACCGGCACGCCCTGATCGCGAAGACCGTCAGGGACTCCGCAGGCGCCACGGTCCAGGAGCTCGCCGGGCTGACCGGCGCCTCGGAGATGACCATCCGGCGCGACCTCGACACCCTGGCCGCCCAGGGCGTCCTCGAACGCGTCCGCGGCGGGGCGCGCACCCTGCTGCTGCGGGGCGAGGAACCGCCCTTCGCGCTGCGCGCCCACGAGGCCGTCGACGCCAAGCGCCGGATCGCGGCCGAGGTCTGCGCGCTCGTCGCCGACGGCGAGACCGTCCTCCTCGACAGCGGCACCACCTGCCTGGAGGTCGCCCGCCTGCTGCGCGAGCGGCCCGTCACCGTGATGCCCCTGTCCCTCCAGGCCATCCACCTGTTCGCCGAGACGCCCGGACCGGCCACCCTGATGGTGCCCGGCGGCCAGCCCCGCGCCGCCGAAGGAGCCCTCACCGGCCCCCTCACTCTCGCCTCCCTGGCCGCGCTGCGCTTCGACACCGCCGTCATCGGCTGCTGCGGGCTGAGCGCGGCCGACGGCCTGACCGCCTACGACCTCGACGACGCCGCGGTGAAGAAGGCGGGCATCGCCTCCGCCCGCCGTACCATCGCCGCCACCGACGGCGGCAAACTCGGCCGCACCGCCTACGCCCACGTCGTCCCCGCCGCACTCCTGCACACCCTCGTCACCGACACCACCGCCCCCGCCGAAGAGGTGGCCGCTCTCGAGGGCGCCGGCACCGTCGTCAAGACCGCCTGATCACCGTGCGGGCACGGGCCGGGGGTGCGGGCGGGCGGTAGCGTTCGGGGCATGACGCCAGCGACGCCCCGGTTCCCGCCGTATCCGATCCGGGGCGTCGGCGTGCTGCACCAAAAGCAGAACTGCGCGCCGCACTTCGCGGGGATCGAGGTGGACTTCGAGCCCGCCGCCGAAGGCTTCGTCTTCGAGGTGGCCAACGGGCTGACGGTGGATCACGAGCCCGCCGAGGAGCTGCCGTTCTTCTTCGCGGCCGCCGCCACGGGGATCGAGGAGCAGCTGCGCCTGCCCGAGCACGGTCTCGTGATCGCCACCCGGGTGGTGCTGCGCCGGGCCCGCGCCGACACGTTCGGCTCCCACCGTCAGGCCTTCAGGATCGCGGGCTATCTCGCCGCCCGCAAGGCCCTGGAACGGGCGGGCCACCTGCGACCCTGAACGCCCCGGGCGCCCGCGGTGCCCGTCACACATCACGACGGGCGCCGCGGACGCCGCGGACGTCAGGGCCGTCGTGCCTGCCGGCCGGCCGCAGGGGCCGGCGCGGGAGAGTCCGGGCCCCGCAGGACCGCCCGGTGCTCTCCCCCGTCGCCGGACACGGGCCGCTGCGCCGGGCGGCCCTCCAGCTCCCGTTGCCGGGCGGCCAGGGCCCTCGCCAGCATCTTCGCCCGGAAGGGGTTCGCCGCCCCGAGGGCCTTCGCCACCTCCACGGCCTCCTCCAGCAGGGCCAGCCGCTGCTCGGGCAGCTCCCGCACCAGGGGCGAGGCGCTCGCCTCCACCAGGACGTAGGCCAGCTTCGACCCGTAGATCTCCGGCTCGACCTGTGTCAGAAGGCGGTAGATCCACAGCCCTTCCGCCCCGCGCACCACGCGCCGGTTGGCGCTGAGCAGCCTGACCCTCGCCTGTACGACCATGTCCTGATCCATCGTTCCCCCTTCGTCGCGCCACCCCCGGCCCGGTGCCTGTCACACGGCGAGACAGCACGACGAGCGCGCCGGCAGCCGATCAGGGCTGCCGGCACGTCGGCCGGAGAGTGGATGACGACGAGTCTGACGCGGGGCACAAGCGCTCACAAGGCTGAAAGCACGTGCGCTGTGTCCTACCGAAACCGCCCCCGAACAGCCATGATGGACCTGACACTCACTTAGGAGCAGGGGGCCGTCTCCTCCCCGGCCCTCTCTCCTCGCCCCGCGTCCACCGATGGGGTCACTCCTCATGCGGTACTTCGACCGGGGCATCCTCACCGTGGCCGACGAACTCGCGGAGGCGTACGCGGAGGTCTTCACCGCCCCTCCCTGGGAACACCGCGACCGCGAGGAGACCCGGGCCGCGTTCGCGAAACGGCTGGAGAGCGACGCGCACCGTCCCGGCTTTGTTCCTGGCGCCGCGGTGATCGTCGGCCGGGCGTGGGTGGTGTGGGGTGGGGGCAGGAGTGGGGCAGGTGCGAGGGTGGAGGAGTGTCGATGGGTGAGGGTCAGGGCGGTGAGTGGCTGGCGATGACGCCGGCCGACTTCGACCAGGACGTCCCGCTGCGTCTGAACGTGGCGGCGGGGGCCGCCGCGGTGCCGGCCGAACCCGACGAGTACGGCACGGTCCCGCTCTTCGGCAAGGAGCCGCCCGCGCGGCGGCCGGTGCGGCGCGCCGGGGGCGGCCGCACCGGTGCCATGGAGCAGGAGGAGCTGTTCTGATCGCACCTGGCTCACCGGACCGACCCCGATCTCGCCGGACCGGTCCGGGGCAACCTGCCGTCCGGGGAACGGTGCTGACTGGGCATCAGGGGCGGTAGCCGACCGGGGCCACGGTCCAGGTGTCGGAGCCGGTGAGGAGGGCGGCGAGGTCGCCGGTGCCCTGCTGGGCGACGGCGGTGTCGAGCTGGGCGGCCATCTCGGTGTCGTAGACCGGGCGTTCGACCGAGCGCAGTACGCCGATGGGGGTGTGGTGCAGGGTGTCCGGGTCGGCGAGGCGGGACAGCGCGAAGGCGGTGGCCGGGGACGCCGCACGGGCGTCGTGGAGCAGGATCCGCGCTGCGTTGTGCGGGGTGACGTCGACAATCTCAAGGTCTCCGGTGGCGGGGTCGCGCACGACTCCCCTGGCGCCCTTGCCGTCCGCGCCGGGTGTGCCGAAGCGGATCGGCTCGCCGTGTTCGAGGCGGATGACGGCCTGCTGGGCCCGTTCCTTGTCCTTGAGGGCGTCGAAAGCGCCGTCGTTGAAGATGTTGCAGTTCTGGTAGATCTCCACCAGGGCGGTGCCGGGGTGGGCGGCGGCCTGCCGCAGGACGTCGGTGAGGTGCCTGCGGTCGGAGTCGACGGTGCGGGCGACGAAGGAGGCCTCGGCGCCCAGGGCGAGGGAGACCGGGTTGAAGGGGGTGTCGAGGGAGCCCATCGGCGTCGACTTGGTGATCTTGCCGGTCTCGGAGGTGGGCGAGTACTGGCCCTTGGTCAGGCCGTAGATCCGGTTGTTGAAGAGCAGGATCTTGAGGTTGACGTTGCGGCGCAGGGCGTGGATGAGGTGGTTGCCGCCGATGGACAGCGCGTCGCCGTCGCCGGTGACCACCCACACGCTCAGGTCCCGCCGTGAGGCGGCCAGGCCGGTGGCGATGGCGGGGGCGCGGCCGTGGATGGAGTGCATGCCGTAGGTGTTCATGTAGTACGGGAAGCGCGACGAGCAGCCGATGCCCGACACGAAGACGATGTTCTCCCTGGCCAGGCCCAGCTCCGGCATGAAGCCCTGGACGGCGGCGAGGACGGCGTAGTCGCCGCAGCCGGGGCACCAGCGCACTTCCTGGTCGGACTTGAAGTCCTTCATGATCTGCCGGGTGGCGGACTTCGGCACCAGGGAGAGCGCGGCGGGCGGCGGGGCCTGCGTGACGGTGTCAGGCATGGCGGATGGCCTCCTCGAAGGCGTGGGCCAGCTCCTCGGCCTTGAAAGGCATGCCGTTGACCTGCGTGTGGGAGCGGGCGTCGACCAGGTAGCGGGCGCGGACGAGCAGGGCGAGCTGGCCGAGGTTCATCTCGGGGACGATCACCTGGTCGTAGGCGGTGAGGAGCTCGCCGAGGTTGGCGGGGAAGGGGTTGATGTGCCGCAGGTGGGCCTGGGCGATCTTGTGGCCTGCGGCACGGACGCGGCGGACGGCGGCGGTGACGGGGCCGTAGGTGGAACCCCAGCCCAGGACGAGGAGCCTGGCGCCGTCTCCGTCGGCGGCACCCGGGTCGTCGGCTTCGAGGTCGGGGACGTCGATGCCGTCGATCTTGGCCTGCCGGGTGCGGACCATGAGGTCGTGGTTGGCGGGGTCGTAGGAGATGTCGCCCGAGCCGTCGGCCTTCTCGATGCCGCCGATGCGGTGCTCGAGACCGGGAGTGCCGGGGATCGCCCAGGGCCGGGCCAGGGTGCGTGGGTCGCGCTTGTAGGGCCAGAAGACCTCGGTGCCGTCGTCCAGGGTGTGGTTGGGTCCGGAGGCGAACCGCACGCGCAGGTCCGGGAGTTCGCCGGTCTGCGGGATCCGCCAGGGTTCGGTGCCGTTGGCGAGGTAGCCGTCGGAGAGCAGCAGGACGGGGGTGCGGTAGGTCAGGGCGATGCGGGCGGCGTCCAGTGCGGCGGTGAAGCAGTCCGACGGGGTGGCCGGGGCGATCACCGGCACCGGCGCCTCGCCGTTGCGGCCGAACATCGCCTGGAGCAGGTCCGCCTGTTCGGTCTTGGTGGGCAGGCCGGTCGACGGGCCGCCGCGCTGGATGTCGACGACCAGCAGGGGCAGTTCGAGGGAGACGGCCAGGCCGATGGCTTCCGATTTCAGCGCGACGCCGGGGCCCGAGGTCGTCGTCACGCCCAGGGAGCCGCCGAAGGCGGCGCCCAGCGCGGCGCCGATGCCGGCGATCTCGTCCTCGGCCTGGAAGGTCCGTACGCCGAAGTTCTTGTGCCGGGACAGCTCGTGCAGGATGTCGGAGGCCGGGGTGATCGGGTACGAGCCGAGGAACAGCGGGAGTCCGGCCTGCCGGGCGGCGGCCACGAGCCCGTACGACAGTGCCAGATTGCCGGAGACCGAGCGGTAGGTGCCCGGCGGGAACGCCTCGGTGGCCGGGGCGACCTCGTAGGAGACGGCGAAGTCCTCGGTGGTCTCGCCGAAGTTCCAGCCCGCGCGGAAGGCGGCGATGTTCGCCTCGGCGATGCCGGGCCTGCGGGCGAACTTGGTCCGCAGGAAGGCTTCCGTGCCCTGGGTGGGCCGGTGGTACATCCACGACAGCAGGCCCAGCGCGAACATGTTCTTGGACCGGTCGGCGTCCTTGCGGGACAGGCCGAACTCCTTCAGCGCCTCCACCGTGAGGGTCCCCAGCGGTACCGGGTGGACGCTGTGGCCGTCCAGGGAGCCGTCGTCGAGCGGGTCCGTCCGGTATCCGGCCCTGGTGAGCGCGCGCGGGGTGAACTCGTCGGTGTTGACGATGATCTGCGCGCCGCGCGGCACGTCCGCCAGGTTCGCCTTCAGGGCGGCCGGGTTCATCGCGACCAGGACGTCCGGCGCGTCGCCCGGCGTGAGGATGTCGTGGTCGGCGAAGTGCAGCTGGAAGGAGGAGACGCCGGGGAGGGTGCCGGCCGGTGCCCGGATCTCCGCGGGGAAGTTCGGCAGCGTGGACAGGTCGTTGCCGAACGAGGCGGTCTCGGAGGTGAAGCGGTCGCCGGTGAGCTGCATGCCGTCCCCGGAGTCGCCCGCGAACCGGATGACCACCTGGTCCAGCCGGCGGACCTCCTTGCCGGCGGATTCGGTCTCGGCGGAGGCGGCGGCGGACTCGGTCTCGGCGGTGGCCGCTTCGGCTGCGGGCCCGGCTTCGGCGGGCGGGCTGGTCCGGACGAGCATCGGAAAGCTCCTGTCGGTCCTTGATGCGAACGGCGGCCGCCCTGTTCCGGGTGCCGGTGCCGGGATCGGGGTTTTCAAGGGGTCAGGGGCCCGGGCGGCCCGTACCTGCGAGTGCGGGCCGCCCGGGGGTGCGGGGCGCCGGAGGGGTGCGCCCGGGTCCTGCTTGCCGCGTGCCGGCGGGTGTCGAGGGGGTGTCAGCCCGCCTGCGGGGCGGCTTCGGTGACCTCCGCTCCCGGCGCCGGGGCGGGGGAAGCCTCGGGGGCCGGCCGGGGCTGCTTCTTCAGGCCGAGTCCGATGAGCGCGCCGGCGAGGGTGCCTGCGGCGGCGACCCACCCCGCCGTCCGGAGCCCGCCGACCAGCGCGTGGGGGTCGGGGTCGTGGCCGGCGTGGGAGTTGGCGACCGCGACCAGGGCGGCGAGGCCGAGGGCGCCGCCGATCTGACGGCAGGTGGAGGCGAGCGCCGAGGCGACGCCCTGCTGGGCGGGTTCGACGCCCGAGGAGGCCACCGCGACGAAGAGCGACGGGAAGGCGAAGCCGCCGCCCGCGCCCCAGATCGCGATGCCCGGCACCAGTGCCCAGTAGGAGCCGTTCGTGGACATGCCGGCGATGATCGCGGCAAGTCCGACGGCGGTGCCGACCGTGCCGAGGAAGAGCGTCGTACGGACCCCGAGCAGCCCCAGCACGCGGGCGTTGAGCTTCATCGCCACCGCCATGCAGATCACGGTGGGCGGCAGGAACGCGATCCCGGCGGCGAACGGGCTGTAGTCGAGGACGGTCTGGAGGTAGGTGGTGAGCAGGTAGTACGTTCCGCCCAGGGACGCCTGGAAGACGATCAGCGCGAGCATGGGGACGTTCAGGCCGCGCAGGCGGAACAGCTTCAGCGGCACCAGCGGGTCGGCGGAACGCTTCTCGATCAGCACGAAGACCGCCAGCAGCAGTGCGCCGACCGCCAGGGCGCCGGCGCCCTCGGTCGAGCCCCAGCCCTTGGAGGGGCCGCTGACCAGGCCGAACACCAGGAGCGTCGAACCGATGGTGGCGACGACGGCTCCGACGGCGTCGAAGCTGCGGCCGGTGCCGAGCGGGCGGTCGGGCGGCAGGATCCGGGTGGCGGCGAACGCCGCGATCAGGGCGAGCGGGACGTTGACGTAGAAGACCCAGCTCCAGCCGAAGGCGCTGGTCAGCACTCCGCCGAACAGGGAGCCCGCCGCCAGGCCCGCGCTGCCCACGGCGCCCCAGACGGAGGTGGCCCGGTTGCGTTCGGGGCCGGGGGCGAACGTGGTGAAGACGAGCATCAGCGTCGCCGGCGTCAGCAGCGCGCCGCCCACACCCTGGAGCGCGCGGGCGGCCACCAGGAGCCCGGCGTTCTGTGCGAGTCCGCCGGTGAGCGAGGACAGGGCGTAGATGGTCAGACCGGTGACCAGCATGCGCCGCGGGCCGATGCGGTCGGCTGCGCGGCCTCCGAACAGCAGCAGTCCGCCGAGCGCGACGGCGTAGGCGCTGACGACCCACTGCAACGACTGCGCGGAGAAGCCGAGCTGGCTGCCGATGTCCGGCAGCGCCACATAGACGATGTTGTAGTCGATGGTGACGATGAACTGGGTGAACGCCAGCAGGGCGAGTGTGTACCCGGCCCACCGTGGCGATCGGGAGTCTGAGGTGGCCATGGGGTGGCTTCTTCCTTCGGGGTGAGCGGGGCGTGGCCGCCCGAGGTGGGTTCCACTGGTTCCACACCAAAGATAATCCCTTCGCGAAGGTATGTAAATCTGGGGCACGGAAGTACGGCCGGTCAACTGCACAACGCCGCGGCGCAGTTGGGGCTCCGCCCCGCACCCCCGGCGTCCCCAGCACCCCAGCACCCCCGGCACCCCCGGCGCCCCTAGGCACCTCCCGGTGTCCGCCGGGGTGGTTGTGCAAGTGCGGACGGTCCTCACTTGCACAGGCCCGGGCGCTTTCCGAGGTGCCCGCCGCGCCGGGTGATGCAGGCAGCGCCCGTGGGCCCGGATCCGCCCGGCGGGGGCCGGCGGGCGCTCGCGGAGGCCGGGCCCCGCCACAGTTACATACCTCTGCGAAGGTATGCGATTGTGACGGCAAGCCACGGGTGGCCCGGTGCGCCCGTTCCGCTCCCGCTGGCGGACCACCCGCCTGCCCGCACCGCGCCCCGGCACGGCGTGCCCCTCCTGCCCGGCCGGGCAGGACCGCCGGGCCCCTCTCCCGGCCTCCGCCCACGGCCGCGGACCCGCACTCCACACGGATCCCGAGCTTTCGAAGGAGCCTGTATGAAATTCGGAAACGATCTGCGGATCAAGACGGTGACCTCGTGGTTCCCACCGGACCACGAGAGCGTCGAGGACGCCGTGGCGGCGGGGAAGCTGACCGCACAGGACGCGGAGCGGCTCGGTGTCGGCCGGCTGCCGGCCTCGGCCGACCTGTCCGCTCCCGAGATGGCGGCGCAGGCCGGCCGCGCCGCGCTGGAGCGGGCGGGCTGGAGCCCGTCGCAGGTGGGCCTGGTCCTGCACACCTGGATCTACCACCAGGGCCATGACATGTGGTCGCCGCCGCACTACGTGGCCCACGCGGTGGGCGCCGGCGGTGCGACACCGTACGGCGTCCAGCAGGGCTGCAACGCCGGTTCGCTGGCGCTGCAACTGGCCGCGATGCACCTGGACGCCGACGCCGGGCTCGACGCCGTCCTGGTCACGACGGGCGACCGGTTCTGCCCTCCGGGCATGGACCGCTGGACCTCCGACTACGGCCTCGGCTTCGGTGACGCGGGCACCGCGGCGCTGGTGCACCGCGGCGGCGCCGGGCCCGACGACTACGCCCTGCTGTCCCTGGCCACCGCGACCGACGCCCAGTTCGAGCTGATGATGCGGCACGGCAACGACTTCAGCCCGGCGCCCATGTGGCACGACGGCTTCATCGACCTGCGCACGCCCAAGAAGTCCTACCTGGCGCAGTACGGCAAGGAGAAGTTCGAGACCGTCGCCGGCCGCAACATCCGCAAGGTGATCGCGGACAGCCTGCACGACGCCGGTCTGGAGCCCGACGACCCGCGGATCAGGTACATCGCGCTGCCGCGGCTGGGGGCGAGCCTGCTGGACTCCATCTACGGCCCGGTGATCGACGAGCTGCTCAAGGCGGAGGCGCTGCGCTTCGGCGCCGACACCGGCCACCTGGGATGCGGGGACTTCCTGGCGAACCTGGCCGACCTGCGCGACCGGATGCCGCTCCAGCCGGGCGACATCGCCCTGGTGATCAGCGGCGGGGCGGCCTGGACCTGGGCCTGCGCCGTCGTCCAGGTACCGCAGGAACACAGCGTGGCGGGGGGCGAGTGATGGGCTTCGGATTCCTCGGCCTCGGCGGACACGTGCCGCCGCTGGTCGTCGACAACGCGCAGGTCGCCGAGTGGACGGGTGCCCAGGAGAGCTGGATCGTCGAACGGACCGGCATCCTGGAGCGCCGCTACCGCGAGCCCGGCACCGTCACCTCCGACCTGGCGCTGCACGCCGCCCGCGAGGCACTGGGGGCGCTGCCCGGGGCGGCCGACCGGCTCGGTGTGCTGATCGTGGCCACGTCGACGCCCGACCAGCCGCAGCCCTCCACGGGGGCGATCCTCCAGGACAAGCTCGGCCTGTCCGGCATCCCGGCCTTCGACGTCAACGCGGTCTGCTCGGGCTTCCTGTACGCGCTGGCGGTCGCCGAGTCGATGCTGTCGGCGCGGCTGGCCGGCCAGGGCGGCGACCACGCCCTGGTGGTCGGCACCGACATCTACTCCTCGCTGATGAACCGCTCCGACCGGCGCACCGTCAGCCTCTTCGGCGACGGCGCAGGGGCGGTGCTGCTCGGCCCGGTGCCCGAGGGCTACGGGGTGCTGGGCTGGCGGCTGGTCGCCCACGGCGAGCACCGGGACCTGGTCGAGGTGCCCGCCGGAGGCACCCGCATACCGCTGGACGCCCGCAGCCGGGAGGCCGGCGAGCACCAGTTCCGCATGCGGGGCCGCGAGGTGCGCGAGTACGCGCTCGGCGTGCTGCCCAAGGTGATCGGTGAGGCGCTCGACTCGGCCGGGGTCCGGCTGGAGGACGTGGACCGCTTCATCCTGCACCAGGCCAACACCCGTCTGGTGGAGGCGTGCACGCGGGAGCTCGGCGTCGATCCCGGCCGGGTGCCGCTGACGGCACCGCGGTTCGGCAACACCGCCACCGCCTCCATCCCGCTGACCCTGCGCGCGGAGAACGAACGGCTGCCGCTGCGCCGGGGCGAGCGCCTGGTGCTGGCCGGGGTGGGCGGCGGCATGACGGCGGGGGCCGCGGTCGTCCGCTGGCACTGAACCCCCCTCCCCCGCGACACACCGGTGCACACCGTGCAAGCGCTGCGAAAGGAGCAAGACATGCCGACAGCGGCTGCGGCGGGACTCCGCTGCTACGAACTGTGGGATCCGATGCCCGACGAGGTACGCGAGGGCGCCAGGCGGTTCGCCACCGTGCAGGCGCTCAACGAACTGGTGGGGGTGCTGCCGTTCGCCGAGTGGCTGGACCGCGCGCCCGGTTACAGCAGGCGGCAGATGCTGATGGCCAAGGTCCAGGACGAGGTGGGTCACGGGCACGTGGCCGCGCGGGTCGCCGAGGACCTGGGCATGCCGCGCGAGCGGATCCTCCTGGACTACGTGGAGGGCCGCTCCAAGGTCCACAACATCTTCCACTACTCCTTCGCGTCCTGGGAGGAGTTCGGCCCCGGGCTGCTGCTGATGAACTCGGCGGCGATCCTGCAGTTCCGGTCCCTGATGAAGGGCGTGTACCTGCCCTACGCCCGGGCGCTGCGCAAGATCGAGCGCGAGGAGTCCTTCCACTACCAGCACGCCCTGGACCTGACCCACGAGGTGCTGACGCACGGTGACGCCGACCAGCGCCGCCGGGTGCAGGAGGGGTTCGAGATGTGGCTGCCGCGGGTGCTGGCCTACCTCGGCCCGCCCGACACCGAGACGCTGCACGCCAACCGCATGTACCAGATCGGCCTGAAGCCCGAGGGCAACGACGAGCTGCGCCAGGCCTGGCTGAGCAAGATCATTCCGGTTTTCGAGAAGCTCGGCGTGCACGTGGACCCCGCGCTGGTGCGCCGGGCGCCGTCGGGCGAGTGGGAGTTCGCCATGCCCGACTGGGCCGAGGTGAAGAAGGTCATCGCGGGCGGCGGCCCGGCCTCCCAGCGCCGGCTGGAGTGGGTGCGCGGCGCCCTGGACCGCAATACGCGCTACCGGCGCGCGCTGCGGGGGGTGGCGTGATGCCGCACGTTCCCGTCGACACCGACGTCTACGAGGTGTTCGCGCAGACCGGCGCCGGCTCGGCGCTCAGCCACGTCGGCTCCATCGTCGCGCCGCGCCGGGAGGCCGCCTGGCACCTGGCCAAGGAGACCTACGGGCGCCGCGACGACCTGTCGCGGCTGTGGGTGGTGCGGCGCACCGACATGATCGTCTCCAGCGCCGGTGACCGCACCCTGCTCGCCGCCAAGACCCGGATGCCGCACCGTCAGCCCCGTTTCCCCACCACGCGCCGCCGCGACCGCTCCGACGGCCCGGACACCCCCGCGACGGCCCCCGACACCGCCATCGCCGGTGCCGGGACGCAGAGTTCGGCGGCCGGGCCCGGTGAGGCGGGCTCCGCTCGCGCGGGCGCCGACCCGGTCCTGAGCGGGCTGTGGCGGGCCCTGGCCGACGACCTGTTCGTGCTGGGCAACCGGCTGGGCGAACGCATCGTCGACTACATCGACCTGGAGGAGTCCCTGGCGGTCGGCTCCATCGGCCAGGAGGCACTGGCGCACGCCGAGACGGTCCTGGCCCTGCACGGATTCGACGAGGCCGCCGCCGACGCCCACTTCTTCGACCGGCCGCAGAGCCGGTGGCAGGTCTCCCGTGTCACCGGCCTGCTCGGCGACTGGCCCTCCACCGTGGCGTGCGCCCTGGTGGTCTCCGCGGCCGTCACCGTCCTCGCCGAGGAGAGCGCCGCGTACGGGCCCGCGATCGCCGCCGTCCGCGACGAGCAGCTGGTCCACCTCGACCACTGGCGGCGGTGGGCGCGGGCGCTGGCCGCCTGGCCCGAGACCCGCGAGGAGTTCGCGCGGGCCTACGCCGAGGTGACCCACCACGCCGGCGACCTCTTCGGCGCCGCCCCTGACGACACCCCGGCGGGCGCGGCGGACGCTTCGGCCACGGCCGCACGGCTGCACGCCCGTCTGGCCGCCCTGGTCGGCGACAGCGGCGGCCCCGGATCACGCCTGCCGCACCAACCGGTGCCGCGGGAGGCGGGAGGCGGCGGGAGCGTCCTGGCCCGCTGCCTGGCGCGCGGCAGCCTCGTGCGCGAGCACTACGCCCCGGAGGTGTTCCTGTGAGCCCCGACCCGCTCACCGGCGTCGTCGCCGCCGTACGCGACCCGGAGATCGACGTGGGTCTGGGCGACCTCGGAGTGGTGCGTTCGGTCTCGCGGACCGGCGCCCGGATCGTGGTGCGCCTGGCCCCCACCCGGCTCAGCTGCCCCGCCCGCGGCGAGATCGCCCGGCGGGTCCGGTCCGCGCTCACCGACGCCGCGCCCGGACACGGGATCGAGATCGTGTGGGAACGCGGCGCGTGGCAGCCCGCGTCGGTGACCTCCGCCGGCCACGACGCGCTGCGCACCGCCGGATACCGCGTGGCGGGCACCGCCGCCCGGTGCCCCTACTGCGCCAGCGACGACGTCGCGCGCGCCGGCCGCTTCGGCGGCGCGGTGTGCAAGGTGCCCTACGACTGCCGCGCCTGCGGCTCGCCCTTCGATGTGATCGGTACGGCCGGCTGCGCCGTGCTCCCGGTACCCGACGTCAGGCAAGGAGGATCATGATGAGGCTCGCCGGAAAGACGGCCGTGATCACCGGGGGCTCCCGGGGACTGGGCCGCGCCATCGCGGAACGCTACCTGCTGGAGGGCGCGCGGGTGGTGTGCGCGGCGCGCAGCCCCTACGACATCAAGGAAGTCCTCGACCTGGCGCCCGGCCGCGGCGCCTACGTCCCCGTCGACGTCACCAGCAGCGAGTCGGTCACCGCGCTGATGGCCGAGACCGCCGAGCGCTTCGGCGGCATCGACGTCCTGGTGGCCAACGCCGGGGTGAGCCGCGACGGGCGGGTGGACCGGCTGGCGGTCACCGACTGGCAGGACATGGTGGCCACCAACCTGACCGGGGTGTTCCTGTGCACCCGCGCGGCGGTCCCCTACCTCGAACGCAGCCCGGCCGCCCGGATCGTCAACGTCTCCTCCAGCATGGCCACCCGGGTCGCGATCGGCGCGGCCGGCTACTGCGCCACCAAGGCCGCGGTGGAGATGTTCACCCGGGTCAGCGCCATCGAGCTCGGCCCGCGCGGCATCCTGGTCAACTCCCTGGCCCCGGGCATCCTCGACGAGGGCATGGGGCAGCAGCTGACCGCCAACGACAAGATCTGGTCGCGCTACAAGAGCAGGCTGGCGCTCGGCCGGCCCGGCAGCGCCGACGAGGCCGCCGACGCCGCCGTCTTCCTGGCCGGCCCCGAGTCCGGCTACGTCAACGGCCACGTCCTCGAGGTCAACGGAGGCCTGCTGTGGTCGTGACGAGCGCACCCGCGGTGCAACGCCCCACCGCATGGCTGGACCTCGACGGAGCGGTGGGCGTCCTGCGTCTGGACCGGCCGCCGCTGAACGTCCTCGACCGTGCGGCGCAGTACGCGCTGCGCGCCGCGGCCGAGCAGGCCGCGGCCGACGAACGGGTCCGCGCGGTGGTCCTGTACGGCGGGCCCGGCGCGTTCTCGGCGGGGGCGGACATCAAGGAGATGGCCGCGATGACGCACGCCGACATGGTGCGCCACGCGGCCGTGCTCCAGGGCGCCTTCGACGCGGTGGCCGCCATCCCCAAGCCGGTGGTGGCCGCCATCAACGGCCCTGCCCTGGGCGGCGGTTGCGAACTGGCACTGACGGCCGACGCACGGATCTGCGGCAGCCGGGCACGCCTCGGGCTGCCCGAGATCCTGCTGGGCGTCATCCCGGGGGCCGGCGGCACCCAGCGGCTGCCGCGGCTGATCGGCCCGGCCCGCGCCAAGGAACTGATCTTCACCGGACGGCAGGTCGGCGCGGACGAGGCGCTCGGCCTGGGCCTGGTGGACCAGGTCGTGCCGGCCGAGGAGGTGCTGCCGAGCGCGCTGCGCTGGGCGCGGCGCTTCGAGAAGGGGCCCGCCCTGGCCCTGCACGCCGCGAAGACGGCCGTCGACCAGGGGCTGGCGGGCGATCTGGCCGCCGGGCTGAGCGTCGAACGGTCGGTGTTCGCGGCCCTGTTCGCCACCGAGGACCGGCTCACCGGCATGCGGAGCTTCGCCGCCGACGGGCCCGGCCGCGCCACCTTCGACGGGAGATGACCACCATGCCCGATGCGACCGGAGAGTTCCGGCGCGCCCGCGACCACCTGCTGTCCTCCTACGGGGACCTGCCGCGCGCCCGCGCCTTTCCCCGGCCCGGCCTCGGCGAGACGTTCAGCTGGGTCGCGGACTGGTTCGACGTCATCTCCGACGGCAACACCGCCACCGCGCTGCGCGTGGTCGACCTGGACCGGCAGGGCGCGCTGCTGGCCGACACGGCGGTGAGCTTCGCCGAGCTCGCCGAACGCTCCCGGCGGGTCGCCGGATGGCTGCGCTCGCTCGGCGTGGGGCGCGGCGACCGCGTCCTGCTCATGCTCGGCAACCGGGTCGAGCTGTGGGAGTGCCTGCTGGCCGCGTTCCGCCTGGGCGCCACCGTGATCCCCGCGGCCGTCCAGCTGACCTCCGAGGACCTGGCCGAACGGCTGGAACGCGGCCGGGTGCGGCACGTCATCGCGCAGGCCGACCTCACCCCCCGGCTCGACGCGCTGCGCGGCGGATGGACCCGCATCGCCGTCGGGGAACGGGTCGCGGGCTGGCAGGACTACGGCCGCGCCCGCACCGCCGCACCGCTGCGGCGGACGGTCCGCACGCGGCCCGAGGAGCCGTCGCTCATCTACTTCACCTCGGGCACCACCGCCCGCCCCAAGATGGTCGGGCACACCGGCCTGAGCTATCCCGTCGGTCACCTGTCGACGATGTACTGGCTCGGGCTGCGCCCCGGCGACGTGCACCTGAACATCTCCTCGCCCGGCTGGGCGAAACACGCCTGGAGCTGCCTGTTCGCGCCGTGGAACGCGCAGGCGACGGTCCTGGTCGTCAACCAGCCGCGGTTCGCGGCGCGTCCGCTGCTGGAGACGATGTCACGCTGCGCGGCGACGTCGTTCTGCGCGCCGCCCACCGTGTGGCGGAGCCTGATCCAGGAGGACCTCGGCCGGTGGCCGGTGTCGCTGCGCGAGGCGGTGGCCGCGGGAGAACCGCTCAACGCGGAGATCGTGCACCGCATCCGCGACGCCTGGGGCGTGACGGTCCGCGACGGCTACGGGCAGACCGAGACGACCGCCCAGATCGGCACCCCGCCGGGGATGGAGGTCGTGGAGGGCGCGCTGGGCTGGGCGCTGCCGGGCTACGAGGTGGCGCTGCTGGACCCGCACAGCGGCGCCCCCGTCCCGGACGGCGCGGAGGGCGAGATCTGCCTGCCGCTGGCGGGCAGGCCGCTGGGCCTGATGAGCGGCTACCTCGGCGATCCCGAGGCGACCGCGCGCGCCATGCGCGACGGCCACTACCGCACCGGCGACTTCGCCACCCGCGACGCCGAGGGCCTGGTGCGCTACCTGGGACGCGGTGACGACGTCTTCAAGGCGTCCGACTACCGCATCTCCCCCTTCGAACTGGAGAGCGTGCTGCTGCGGCACGCGGCCGTCGCCGAAGCCGCGGTGGTGCCCTCGCCCGAGCCGCTGCGGCTGGCCGTGCCCAAGGCGTACGTGGCGCTCGCCGCCGACTACCGCCCCGAGGCGCAGACCGCGCGGCAGATCCTCGCGCACGCCCGGGAACACCTCGCGCCCTACAAGCGGATCCGCCGGATCGAGTTCGCCGAACTGCCCAAGACCATCTCCGGCAAGACGCAGCGGGCCGAACTGCGCAGGCGCGAGGAGCAGCGGGTCACGCGTTCGGCGCAGGAGTGGTGGGAGGAGGACTTCACCGGCTAGCCGTACGGGGTGCGGCCGTCCGGGCGACGTCGTCCGCGGACGACCGCACCCCCGGCCCGTCGCGTCCGGGCCTGTCGCGTCCGGGCCGTCGTGTCCGGGCCTGTCCCGCCCGCTCCGGTCGCCGGACGGCACCGCAACGCACGCGAGCGGTCCGAGCCGGCCCGCGGTGCGGGCGGGCAGGCCCAAGTGGGCCTGCGCAGGCGGCGGGTGGACCTCCCGTCGGCTACGGGCGAGCCTTCCAGCGGCTGCGGGCGCGGCCTCCCGTCGGCTGCGGGCGGGCCGCCCCGGCGCCGCACCCGCACAGCACCGCACCGCACCGACACCCGCACCGGCGCCCGCAGTGGCCCGGCGCCGTCGTCCATCGAGCCCCGGAGAGCCCCATGCATGACGTCCTCACACCCGAGGGGCTGCGCAGAAGAGCCGTCCTGAGCAGCCTCATCGGCAACAGCATCGAGTTCTACGAGTTCCTGATCTACGGGTCGTTCTCGTCCCTGTACTTCGGCAAGCTGTTCTTCCCCTCCTTCTCCCCCACCGCCGGGACGCTGCTGTCGCTGTCGACGTTCGGCGTCGCGTTCGTGGGCCGGCCGCTCGGCGCCTTCGTCTTCGGGCACTTCGGGGACCGGCTGGGCCGCAGAACGACCCTGATCACCACGCTCACCGTGATGGGCGGCGCGACGGTCCTGATCGGTCTGCTGCCCACCTACGCGACGATCGGCGTGGCCGCCCCGGTCCTGCTGACGGTCCTGCGCTTCGTCCAGGGGTTCTCGCTGGGCGGGGAGTCCAGCGGCGGGTTCCTGATGGCGCTGGAGAGCGCCCGGCCCGGCCGGCGGGGCCTGCTCACCGCCGTCGTCGGCACCGGCAACGCCTGGGGGCTCCTGCTGGCCAACGGCGTCCTGCTGCTGGTCACCAGGCTTCCCGAGCGGCAGGTGCTGTCGTGGGGATGGCGTCTGCCGTTCCTCTTCAGCGCGGTGCTCGTGGTCTTCGCGCTGCGCGTGCGGCTGCGGCTCGCGGAGACCCCCGAGTTCCAGCGGGTGCGCGCCGAGGGCGCGGTCAGGTCGGTACCGGCGCTGGAGCTCCTGTCGCGGCACGGGCTGGTCACCCTGTGCGCGTCGCTGTCGGCGCTGCCGATGTTCCTGGTCTTCTACCTCGGTTCGGTGTTCTCGCTGAAGTACGCCTCCACCGTCCACGTCGGCCGGGCGCAGATGCTGACGCTGCTCGCCGGGTCGTGCGTCTTCCTGATCCTCGCCATGCCGTTCTTCGGCCGGCTGGGTGACCGCCGCGGCCGCAAGGCGGTCTTCGTCGGCGGCATCGTCGTCATGACGGTGGCCCCGTTCGCGTGGTTCCCGCTGCTGGGCACCGGTTCCTTCCCGCTGATGGCGCTCGGCTTCCTGGTGCTGTTCGCGGGGTTCGCCGCGAACTACGGGGTGCAGGGGGCGTTCTACCCGCAGCTGTTCCCCACGGCGCTGCGGTACTCGGGGATGTCCGTCAGCTACAACGTGGGCGGTCTGCTCGGCGGCGCCGTCAGCCCGCTCGTCGCCACGTCTCTGCTCGGCAGGTACCACAGCTGGATCCCGATCGCCTGCTACATGGCGGCGGCCGGTGTGATCGGCCTGACCGCCTCGCTGTTCCTGCGCGAGCGCGCCGACACCCCGCCCCCGCGGCCCGCCGCCGACACCACACACACCGTCGCTGCCGGGAGTCGGCCGGAACCGGCGGATGTCCCCCGCGCCGTTCTCCAGTGAGGAGCTGTCCCATGTCGTCACCGGCCATCACCCGATGCCCCGTCCTCGATCCCACCGGCCGCGCGATGCACGCCGAGGCCACCTCGCTGCGCGAGGCGCCGGCCGTGCTGGTGGAGCTTCCCGGGCCCGTCCGCGCCTGGGCGGTCACCCGGCACAGCGTCATCCAGGCCCTGACCAACGATCCCCGCGTCTCGCGCGACCTGCGCCGGCACTGGCCCGCCCTGGACGAGATGCCCGAGGGCTGGCCGCTCGCCGCCCTCGCCCTTCAGCAGAGCTTCTTCAACTTCTACGGCGAGGAGCACCGCAGGTCGCGGCGGCGTGTCGCGCCCACCTTCTCGCCGCGCAAGGTGGAGGGGATGCGCCCGCGGGTCCGGGAGACCGCCGACCGTCTGGTCGACGCGCTGGCCGCACTGGAGCCGGGGACCGTCGCCGACGTGCGCCAGTCCCTCGCGCTGCCGCTGACCCTGACGGTCATCTGCGACCTGTTCGGCGTCCCCGGCCCGCTGCGCGCCGGGATCGGCGCGGGGATCGACGCGGTGCTGAACTCCTCCCTCGGGCCGCAGGAGGCGCTGGCCGCCCACGACACCCTGTACGAGCGGCTGGGCGAGCTGCTGCGCCACAAGCGCGCCCATCCGGCCGCCGACCTGACCAGCGATCTGCTGCTGCCGTCCGACCCCGGTCAGGAGCCGCTGTCGCAGGAGGTGCTGCTCGGCACGCTGTTCCTGATGATCGGCGCCGGTTACGAGACCACCGTCAACCTCATCACCAGCGCCGTCCAGGCCGTGCTCGAGAACCCCGGGACCCTCGACCGGATCCGTGAGGGGAGCATCGGCTGGCCGGACGTCATCGAGGAGACGCTGCGCGTCGAGGGCCCGATCATGCACATCCCGATGCGCTGCGCCCTGGAGGACATCGACCTGGGCGAGGGGGTCGTCATCCGCAAGGGCGACGCGATCACCGTCGCCTTCGCGGCCGCCGGCCGGGACCCGCAGCTGCATCCGCGGTGCCCGGAGCGCTTCGATCCCACCCGCTCCGGCAAGGAACACCTCGCCTTCGGTCACGGGCCCCACTTCTGCCTCGGCGCGCATCTCGCCCGCCTCGAGGCGGACGTCGCCCTGAGCACGCTCTTCGACCGGCTGCCCGACCTGGCCCTGGCCGACCCCGGCCGGCGGCCCGACCGCGTGGAGTCCTTCATCATCAACGGCCCCCTGGGCCTGAAGGTCGTCCCCCGCCCGGCCTGACGTACCAAGCCGACGGCGCCGCCCCTGAACGATCCGGGGCGGCGCCGTCGGCGTGCGTACCGGCGTGCGTACCGGCGTCCGTGCCCGCTGCCGGAGGGTCCGGGCGGACGGCGCCCGCCCGTACCGGCGCGTGCGGCGGCGCCCCGCGGGAGGTCCGCGGGGCGCCGCTGTAGCGTCCCGGCCGGCGGGCCGGGCGGGTTCAGTTCCAGAGGGGGCCGAGGGCGGCCGGGGAGCGGTGGCGCAGGGTGTTGTCGAGGTGGATGCTGCGGGCGACGCGTTCGGCCTGGGCCCGGGTGGAGGCGATGAGCAGCGGCATGACCGAACCGCCCTCGGGCAGGCCCGCGTAGTAGAGGCCCGGCAGGGTGCCGGTTCCCGCGCGGTGCACCGGCAGGCCGCTGCCGTCCAGGGCGGTGGGCGGCAGGATGCGGTAGTCGGGCACGAATCCGGTGGCCCAGACGATCGTGGTGATGTGGTGGGCGGTCAGGTCGAGGGTGTCGCCGTGGTCGGTGAACTGCGCGGGGTCGAAGGGGGGTTGGGGGGCGGGGTCGGGGACGACCAGGCCGTTGCGTTCTATCGCGGTGTCGATGGCCCGCAGGAGTTCGCTCTCGGCGCGGGCGGCGTCGCGGGCGATCGCGCGGACGTTGTCCTCGAGGTGCAGGACGCCGCCGCGGGCGTCGCGGACGCTGCCGACGAGGGTGACGCCCTTGCGGGCGAGCACGCCGAGGCTGAGATCGCGGCCGCCGGCCTTGCCGCTGAGGACGGACACGCCGGGCAGGACGGGTGAGTCGCCGCGGCCGCCGGAGGCGGACTCCAGGTTGCCCTCCAGCGGCAGCAGTTGCAACCAGTCCAGGACCTGGGCTCCGCGGTAGCGGCGCGGCGAGGTCTTGTGGCGGCCGACCGAGAGGTAGACCTGGCGGCCGGCGTCGCGCAGGTCCTCGGCGATCTGCTGGCCGCTGTTGCCGGAGCCGACGACGAGCACGGCGCCGGGCGGCAGGGACCGCGGGTCGCGGTAGTAGCGGGTGTGCAGCTGGGTGACCGAGGGGTCGATCCGGGCGGTCAGCTCGGGCAGGCGGGGCGCGGAGTAGCCGCCGAGGGCGGCGACGAGGTTGCGGGCCTCGACGCCGGAGCCGTTCTCCAGGTGGAGGCGGAAGCGGGCGTCCGGGTGGGCGGGGGAGCCGGCGGGCGCCTCGACCGAGCGCACGGCGGTGTGTTCGCGCACGTCGACGCCCGTCTCGGCGACGTAGCGGCGCAGCCGTGAGGCGACCTCGCGGGCCGGCATGTAGCCCTCCGGGTCGTCGCCGTCGTAGGGCATGCCGGGGAAGGTGACGGTCCGGTTGGGGGTGTTGACGCGCAGGCTCTCCCAGCGTTCCTTCGCCCAGGCATGGCCGATCTCGCCGCGCTCGAAGACCACCGCCCGGTAGCCGAGCCGGGCGAGGGAGCCCGCGACCGAGCATCCTTGCTGGCCGCCTCCGACGACGGCGGTCTCGACGAACTCGGTCACCATGGCAGTACTCCTGGTCGGCAGAGGAAGTGGATGGTCGTCACGCGGTGGTGCGTCGCGGGCGGTCGTGCGTCGCGGGCGGCGGCGCGGGGCGGCCGGCGCGGGCCCGCCCCGGGTTCGTCGGCGATCCGCCGCAGCCGGCCGACCCCGGCGCCGGTCATGCTCCGGCCGGTCAGGCTCCGTCGACGACGTCGAGGGAGGGCGCCCAGCGCGGGATGGCCTCGCGGCCGGAGGGCAGGCGCAGGCTGCGGCTGAAGCTGTACTCCTGAAGCGTCTCCAGGGCGTGTTCGCGGCCGTAGCCGCTGGCGCCGACGCCGCCGAAGGGGGTGCCGGTGAAGGAGCGGTTGTAGTGGTTGACGAAGACGATGCCGGCCCGCAGTTCGCGGCTGACGCGCAGGGCGCGTTCGGAGTCGCGGGTGAACACGCCGGCGACCAGGCCGAAGTCGGTGCCGTTGGCGATGCGGACGGCCTCGTCCTCGTCGTGGAAGGGGATCAGGCACACGACCGGGCCGAAGATCTCCTCCCGGGCGATGCGCATGTCGGGGGTGACGCCGGTGAACAGGGTCGGGGCCACGTAGTAGCCGTCGGCCAGGCCGGGGTCGGTGGGCAGGGGTGCCTGGGCGGCGATCGTGGCGCCCTCGGCGACGCCGATCTCCAGGTAGTCCAGCACGCGTTGCCGTTGTGCGGGGCTGACCAGCGGGCCGACGTGGGTGGCGGCGTCGGAGCCGGCGCCGACCTTGAGCCGGCCGACGGCCGAGGCGAGGCGGCGGGCCACCTCGTCGTGCAGGTCGGCGTGGACGAGGATCCGCGAGGCGGCGGTGCACGCCTCGCCCTGGTTGAAGTAGCCGCCTTCGACCGCCCAGGGCAGGGCGGACTCCAGGTCCGCGTCGTCGAAGATCATCAGGGCGTTCTTGCCGCCCAGTTCGAGCAGTGTCGGCGTCAGGTTGTCGGCGGCCGTCTTGACGACGGCCCGGCCGGTGGAGGGCGCGCCGGTGAAGGAGATCTTGCCGACGAGCTCGTGGCCGGCGAGGTGGGCGCCGGTGGGGCCGGCGCCGGGCACGATGTGCACGACGTCGTCGGGCAGCACCGACTGGACCAGTTCGGCCATGCGCAGCACCGACAGCGGCGCCTGCTCCGGCGGCTTGAGGACGACGGCGTTGCCCGCGGCGAGGGCGGGGGCGAGCTTGCCGGCGGTGTGCAGCGGGGGCCAGTTGAACGGGACGATCGCGCCGACCACGCCGACCGGCTCGCGGACGGTGACGTCCAGCATGCTGCCGGCGTCGCGGACCTGGCCGGGCATCGCCTCGCACAGGCCGGCGAACATCTCGAAGATGGTGGCCGCGCCCTCCAGGTCGAACTGGCGGGCCTGGGAGTAGGGCTTGCCGTTGTCGCTGGACTCCAGGGCGGCGATCTCGTCGGCGTGCTCGCGGATCACCTGGGCGGCCTTGGCCAGCCAGCGGCCCCGCTCGCGGGGGGTGCGGGCCTTCCAGGCGTAGTGGGCCCGGTGGGCGGCCCTGACCGCCTGGTCGACCCCCTCGGCGTCGGCGCCCTGGACGACGGCCAGGGGCCGGCCGGTCGCCGGGTCGTCCACGGTGAACCGGTCGGCCTCGTTCTCGGACGACCAGCGGGTACGCAGGACTTGTACGGCTTCGACGGTCGTGGACACGGGGATCCTCCTGAAATCGTGCGCCGGGCGGCCCGGCTCGGCTGGTGGTGGGGCTCAGGTGTGCGGGGCGAGGCGTTCGCGCAGTACCGAGGCGATCCGCTCGGCGACCACGACGGCGGGGACGTTTGTGGCCACGCGGGGCATCGCCGGGAACACCGAGGCGTCCGCGACGCTCAGCCCCTGGACGCCGTGCACGGCGCCGTCGGCGTCGACCACGGCGGCCGGGTCGTCGGGGCGGCCCATGCGCATCGTGGCGGCGGCGTGGTTGTAGTGCGCCGGTGCGCGGCGGACGGTGTCGGCGAGTTCGCGGTCGCTGATGTCCGCGCCCGGTATCCGCTCGTCGGCGAGCAGGTCGGCCAGCGGGCGGGTGCGGGCCAGGCGGCGGGCCAGGCGGACCCCGTCGGCGACCCGTTCGGCGTCCTCGGCGGCGCGGTACAGGCCGAGGTCGATGACCGGCGCGTCCAGGGGGTCGCGTGAGGAGAGCCGGACGCTTCCGCGGGAGCGGGGCTGGACGCAGGAGATGAAGAAGACCATGTCCCAGCCGGTGGGGTGGTGGGCGGTGCGCGGGACGAACTGTTCGGGCAGGCTGCCGGCCGGTACGGCCGCCGACGGCAGGATCTGCACGTCGAAGTCGGGCTCGTCGGGTGCGGTGGCGACGCTGAGGACGCTGCCGAACACCGACCGGGCCCGCTGCGTCGGCGGTTTGGCGGCGTGGACCATCCAGTAGGCGGGGTGTTCGGTGAGGTTGCGGCCCACGCCGGGCAGGTCGGCGACCGTGCCGATGCCGAGCGCCGTCAGGTCGTCGCGGTCGCCGATGCCCGAACGCAGGGCGATGGCGGGCGAGTTGTAGGCGCCGGCGCTGAGGACGACGTGCCGGGCGGGGATCTCCTCGCCGGTGGTGAGGCGTACGCCGCGGGCCCGGGTGCCGTGGAAGAGCACCCGGTCGGCCGTCGTCTCGCCGCGGATGTGCAGGTTGGGCCGTTCGCGGACCGGGTTGAGGTAGCCGATGGCGGTGCTCAGGCGGACGCCGTCGGCGGCGCTGAGCGGGGTGCGGGCGAATCCCGGCGTGCCGGGGGCGTTGAAGTCGGCGACCTCGGGGTGCCCCAGGTGTGCGGCGGCGCGCTGTGCGGCGGCGGCGTGCGGGCCGAGGTCGCGGGGGTCGGCGAGGGTCATGCGGTAGGGGCCGTCCAGGCCGTGGTACTTCTCCTCGCCGTGGGGGTAGTGCTCCATCTGCCGGTAGAGGGGGAGCATGGCGGGGTAGCCCCAGGCGGGGCCTGCGGCGTCGGCCCACGCGTCGTGGTCCGAGGGCCTGGCCCGCATGGCGACGCAGACGTTGACGGCGGAGCAGCCGCCGATGACGCGGCCGCGCGGCAGGGGCACCTCGTTGCCGAAGGCGTCGGGGAGGGAGCGGTAGCCCCAGTCGTAGGTGTAGGGGGCGTAGGTGGCGTCCTTGAGGTCCGCCGGCGTGTCGGCGGTGGTGGCGAAGTCGGGGCCCGCCTCAAGGAGCAGGACCGAGCGGTGCGGGTCGGCGCTGAGCCGGTTGGCCAGGACGCAGCCGGCGGATCCGCCGCCGATCACGATGACGTCGTAGGTCATGGCGGCCGCCTACGCGGGCCCGGGCGGGCCGTCGGCGCGACGGGGGCCGGGCACTGGTGCGGTCATCGGGGGGCCTTTCGCGGGCTCGGGGGCGTCCCAGTGCAGGTGCAGTTCCTCGAATCCGCGGGCGATGACGAGGCGTTCGCGGGTGCGGGAGCCGGCCGGGCCCGGGCGCAGTGCGGGGAGGCGGTCGAAGAGCAGGGGGATGGCGATGCGCAGTTGCAGGCGGGCCAGGGCGGCGCCGAGGCAGGCGTGGACGCCGCGGCCGAAGGCCATCTGGTGGCGGCCGGGCCTGCTGCGCAGGTCGAAGGCGTCGGGGTCGTCGAAGACGTCGGCGTCGCGGTTGGCGGAGCCCCAGTGGACCATCACCCGGTCGCCGGGGGCGAGGTGGCGGCCGCCGAGTTCGGTGGGCCGGGTGACGGTGCGGAACAGGCCCTGCACGGGGGATTCGAAGCGCAGGGTCTCCTCGACCATCGTCTCCGCGGACGCCTCGCCGGTGCGCAGGGCCTCGAGCTGGTCGGGGTGCTCCAGCAGGGTGAGCAGGCCGTTGCCGATGGCGCGGGTGACCGTGACGTGTCCGGCGATGATCAGGTTCATCACGATGCGCATCAGTTCGACGTGCTCGAGGCGGTGTTCGAGGCCGTAGCGGGCCAGGGAGGAGATGAGCGAGTCCGGGTCGGCCCGGTCGGTGTCGTCGAGCAGGCTCATCACGTAGTGCTGCATGGTGACGACGTCGCGGGCCCATTCGACGCGTTCGGCGGGCTCGCCGGTGCCGACGGACAGCTTCAGCCAGTTGGAGCTCCACCGGCGCAGCAGGGGCACGTCCCGGGGCGGCACGCCGAGGATCTTGGCCATGACGATCAGGGGCAGGGGCCAGGCGTAGCTCTCGATGATGTCGGTGTGGCCGTCGGCGGCGAACCGGGCGATGAGGTCTTCGGCGGTGTCGCGGACGAAGGGTTCCAGGGCCGCGACGCGCCGTGGGGTGAAGACGCGGTTGACCGCGACGCGCAGCCGGGTGTGTTCCTCGCCGTCGCTCTCGGTCAGGTTGGGTGTCAGGGACCAGCCTTCGGCCAGGACCTGTTGGACCTCTTCGGACTCGGGTCCGCCGGAGATGCGGACCGCGCTCTCGGAGGAGAACGTCCCGGGGTCGTGGACGACGCGCGCCACGTCCTCGTGGCGGGTGAGGACCCAGATGTCGCGGTCGCGGTCGTGCAGGACCGGGCACCGGGCGCGCATCTGCGCGTAGCGGGGGTAGGGGTCGGCGAGCTGGTCGTCGGAGGTGGGGTCGAAGGCGGGGTCGAAGGCGGGCGGGGCGCTCATCGCGGTTCCTGGGGCCGGGCGTCGGCGGTGGGGGTGGGCGGTGTCGGCCCGGTGCCGCCCGCGGGGCCGGGGCCGGGTGGGATGGCGGGCATCGGTGTTCTCCCTCGTGGTGTGGGGGCCCGGGTCACTCGGCGGCGGCCAGGGCGGGCACCGCGGCGTCGAGTTGTCCGCGTCCGGCGGGCAGGGGCCAGGGTGTGCCGGTGCGGTCGGGGGCGGCGGGGTGGACCAGGGGGGCCGGCAGTTCGGACAGGAAGGCGTCGTGGACGGTCTGGGTGGCGGCGGCGAGGTCGCCGCGGCCGGTGAGCACGCTGAGCCGGTTGGAGGTGACGTGCAGGTCGGTGCGGGCGGCGCCGGCCGTGCGCAGGGCTTCGAGCAGGCGCAGGGGCGCGTAGGGCCGCCGTCCGATGCCCAGGCCGACGACGGACAGGCGGGCCAGGTTGGACGTCCAGTGCGCTTCGTCGAGGCGGATGCCTCGGTCGGTGTCGGCGAGGAGTTCGCGCATGTCCTGCACGCTGTCCTCGGGCAGGGTCAGGGCGATGTCGCCGGCGTCCTCGGTGCCGAGGTTGCCGTAGCGGCGCAGTTCGACGTCGGTCTCGCGTTCGACGAGTTCGCCGAGCAGGCGCAGGACGTGGTCGGAGGTGATGCGCCGCAGGACGCACCGCACCAGTCCGGAGCGGCCGGCGACGCCGGCGATGGGGCGGATGCGGCCGGCGGGGGTCCAGGGCTGCCCGGCTCCCGTCGCGGCGGCGCGGCGGCCGTCGCCGACCCAGGTCTGCGGGCCGGTGGCGGCGCTGTTGGAGCGGACCTTGAGGTCGACGCCGTGGGTGCGTGCGTAGTCGACGGAGTCGGAGGCGAGCACTTTGGCGCCGCTGACGGCCAGTTCGGCCATCTCCTCGTAGAGCAGGGCGGTGTGCCGGCGGGCGCCGGCGACGGTGCGGGGGTCGGCGGTGTAGACGCCGGCGACGTCGGTGACGATCTCGCAGTGGTCGGCGCCGAGGGCCGCGGCCAGGGCGACGCCGGTGGTGTCGGAGCCGCCGCGGCCCAGGGTGGTGCGGGCCGCGGTGGCGATCGACTCGCCCTGGAAGCCTGCGACGACGGGGACGCTCGCCTGGGCGAGCGCCTCGCGCAGCCGGCGCGGGTCCACCTCCACGATCGTGGCCCGGCCGTGGCGGTGGTCGGTGCGGATGCCCGCCTCGGGGCCGCTGAACGAACGGCTCGCGACGCCCTGGTGGTTGAGGGCCAGCGACATCAGCGCGGCGGACCCGGCCTCGCCCGTGCACAGCAGGGCGTCGAGTTCGCGTGCGTCGGGGCGGGCGGTCACCGCGGATGCCAGCCGCAGCAGTTCGTCGGTGGCCCCGCCCATGGCGGACACGACCACGACGACCTGGTTGCCGTCCTCGCGGGCCGCCCGGATCTGCCGTGCCGCTTCGATGACCTTTTCAGGTGTGGCGACCGAGGTGCCGCCGTATTTCTGCACTATGAGCGCCATCTCGCGCACTCTCTTCCTTCAGATCCGCGGGACGTGGAAGACGTTGCTCGGCTGCCGCGCCGACCGCCGATTCCCGGGCGGCGGTCACGTGAGCGGCTCGGGCTCTACTGCTCGTGGAGGAACTCCCGGATCGCGTAGCCGACGTGGCGCTGGTCGGTCATGGTGTGGCCGAGGATGACGTCGCCGGGGCGCAGTTCGGTGAAGTTGTGGACGCTGCCGCCGGGGCCGAGGGCCCGCACGTGCCAGTCGTCCTGGCCGACCATGTCCACGAGCTGGCCGCTGCGGGTGCGGGCCTCGATGCGCAGCATGGGGCGCGATTCCATCTTGATGCGGCCCACGACGACGGTGCGCACGCTGCCGTCCGTGCTGACGGCGAGGATCTCCGATCCGCAGTGCAGCTCGGACAGGTACTGGGTGCGGTTGCCGGGCGTCAGGGTGTAGGAGGACAGGGCGGCCGCGTTGACCCGGAACGGGCGGGTGGGCATGTACGGCAGCGGGTGGGTCTCGCTGCTGACGAGGACCAGGCCGGTGGAGTACGAGCCGACGAGGATGCCCTCGTTGGGGCGCAGGTGGGAGCAGGTGTCGACGCAGACCCGGTCGCCCAGGCCGAGGTGGGTGAGCTGGACGATCTCCAGTTCCTCCATCTCCAGCGAGGCGGCCTCGCCGCGGGTGACCTGGACCAGTTCGGTGGCGTCGCCGACGCGCTTGGGGGCCAGCAGGACGGCGTCGGAGCCGCGCTCGAGCACGCCGATGGTGGTGGCGGCGTCCTCGACGTCCGTGACGACGGTGACGATGGATCCCTTGGCCTTGTCGGCGGCGGCGAGCAGGATCTCCAGCGGGATCTTGCTGGGGTCCTGGCGGAACTCGACGAGGGTCAGTTCCGCCTCGTTGGCGATCCGGCAGGCGAGGTCGAGGCTCTGCTCGTCCAGCACCTTGATCAGGACGCCGGAGCGCAGGTCGGGGCGGATGCCCTCGAACTTCTCGGCGATGCTGTGGTCGGCGATCAGGATGTCGACCACGTCGACGAGACGGTCGATGAGGGTGGTGGGCGTCTCCCCGGTGACGACGGCGGCCTTCTGCACGTTCGGCGGGACCTTGGCGGCCAGTTCGGGGTCGTCCAGCACGACGGTCTCGACGCCGATGTGGGTGCTTTCCTCGATGATGGCGGTGGCGAGCTCGGCGGCGGTGCCGCGCAGGTCGATCCATGCGGATTTCATGTTCGCACCTTCGGTTGTGGGTGGCTTTGCCTGTGGTGGTCGCGCCTGGCTGGTCGGTGACGTCCGCTCACGGTGTGCGGACGGGCTCAGGGGGGTCCCCTTGAGACGGGTGGGGGCCGGCCCTCAGACGGTGGCCTCGGACAGCTCCTGGCGCAGGGCGGCCAGGGTGTCGAGCGAGCGGGGGCCCGCGTGGACCCGGCGGGCCACCGAGCGGGCCAGGGCTCCGGGGTCCGGGGCCTGGAAGACGTTGCGTCCGACGGCGACGCCGAGCACCCCGGACTCCATCGTGCTGTCGATGACGTCGAGGAACTTCCCGCTGTCCTCGAGGACGCCGCCGCCGGCGGTGACGACCGGGATCGGGCTGGCCTCGACGACCTCACGCATCGTCAGGGGGGAGCCGGTGTAGGGGAGTTTGACGATGTCGGCGCCCAGGTCCGCGGCGACGTTCGCCGCGTGCGCCAGCAGGACGGGGTCGGCCGGGTCGCTGATGCGCGGGCCGCGCGGGTAGACCATCGCCAGCAGCGGCAGGCCCCAGCGGGCACAGCCGGCGGCGACCGCGCCGAGGTCGGTGAGCTGGGCGGCCTCGGTGCTCGATCCCAGGTTGATGTGCACGCTGACGCCGTCGGCGCCCAGGGCGACCGCCTCTTCCACGGCGCCGACCAGGATCTTGGCGTCCACGTCCGGGGCGTGCTGCGTGCTTCCGTTCAGGTGGACGATCAGCGCCAGCCGCCCGAGCGCGTCGGCCGGCAGGAACCGCACGCGCCCCTTGTGGACGATGATGCCGTCGACCTCGTTGGCGGCCATCGACTCGACGAGCCCGGCGAATCCGGCGGCGGAGGCCACCGGGCCGTCGGCCAGGGAGTGGTCGAGCGGCACCAGGAACGTCGTCCCGGAAGCCGAGTGGACAATGCGCCGAACCCGGCGCTCTTTTCCGTTCCAGCCGTATGCATCGGTCATTTTCTCAACACCCCGTCCCAGGTCCAGATATCCGGACCGGTTGTCCGGTGCGCAATTCGATGCGCTTTCTTCGGAGGTTTCGTTTCGCTGTTTTCCGGTGTTGCTCGAATGACGAAACCAAGGAATTCGATGCTCCGTCAAGCCCCGCGATTTCCCCGCTTTTCAGGGTTTACGGTTCACCGTCGGCTGTTTGCGGGCGGGCGGGGCCGAGCGGCGCTGCGAGACGCGCACGGCGAGGCCCTGCCAGGCCTGCACGCTCGCCTGCGCGAGTTCCGCGACGAAGTCGAGGCAGTGGTCGGGCAGGTCGAGGACGAGACCGTCCTGCGCCTGCGGGTCGATGGCGGCCACCGCGAGGATGCTCAGCAGCAGCCGGCCGGACTGGTTGAAGCGCAGGGAGGGGTCGGTGCGCAGGGAGCGCAGCAGCGCCGTCGACCGGTCGAGTCCGCCCTGCTGCCCCGGCGGGGCGTGGTGCCCGGGCGGGGCGTGGTGTCCGGGCGGGGCGTGGTGTCCGGGCGGCGAGCCGTGCCCCGGCGGGGCGGCCTGGGCCGAGGGGGCGCTGCGCTCGCGCGGCGGTTCGGCGCCCGGTGCGGGCGCCGCGCGCCGCTGGGCGGGGATCACCGCCCGGCTCTCGCGCGCGAGCTGGTCGCGTACGTCGCGGACGGTGCCGGTGGAGACGCCGGCGACCGCGCTGACCGCGCGCAGGGAGGAGGCGGGTTCCCGCAGGAGCATCTCCTTGGCGCGCTCGCGCCCGGCGGCGGTGCTGACGGGCCGCACGCGGCCGTCCCGGCCGATCCTGGCCCGTCCCCCGGGACGTCCGAGCGCCTCGCGCAGGGCGGCGATCGTCTTGGGCGACAGTCCGACGGCGGACGCTATCGCGCGGTTGGACCAGTCCTCCTGCTCGCACAGGATGCGGGTGCCGGCCGCCTTGCGGTCGGCCAGCGACAGCGGCAGTCCGTGGCGCACGTTCAGCCGCACCGCCAGGACGAAGGCGCTCGCGTCGTCGCCGTCGAACCAGCGGGCCCGGACGGCCGGCTCGCCCCGCAGCCGGGCCGCGCGCACCCGGTGCACGCCGTCGACCACCCGGTTGGTGCCGCGCTGCACGATGATCGGCGGCAGGTCGGCCTGCGATTCGGCCAGGACCCGTATGTGCTCGCCGTTCTCCCCCGCGGAGCGCGGCGAGTGCGACAGGTCCAGCTCCGCGACCGGCACCCATTCGACGTCCGCGCCGGCACCGGGACCGGTGTAGCGCGCCTCGGGGTCCTCGCGTTCCGGTGGGTGCACGCGCGCGTCCCGCCGCCGGAGCACTGCTTCGCTGTTCGTCACGTTCGACCACTCCTCAGCCGCACCGCCGCTCTCGGTCAGGGGCCCGGAGTCTGTGCGCACTCCGGCCGACCCGTCATAAGAATACCTACGACAAGGTATTTTTTTGCAACCGTGCGGCGGCATCCGATCCGGTGTGCAACCGGGGATTTCCCCGCTTGCACACCGGCCGGCCACACCGCCGGACCGCGGGCACCCCACCGAGGAAGACCCGGCCCCACCGCAAGAGCGCAGGCCACCACCGGGGCGGACCCCTCTCCGGGTGGGGAAGGGACGCACCGGGCACCGGGGGGCCGCGGCGGGACCGCACCGAAGGCCGGACCTCACCGCCGCCCCGAAACGGGCCGCGCCGGAGAAACCGGAGGGACTGGAGGGGCCGCGGGGGCGGAGGGACGGACCGGCCGGAAGGGTCCTGGGGTCGGAGGGTCGGAAGGCCCTGGGGGCGGAGGGCTGGACGGGTCGGAGGGCGGAGGGTCAGAGGGGCCGCGCCGGGATCCCCGGCGATCGGCACGGTTGCGAACCGGCTGCCGGCGACGACAGGCGACAGGCGACAGGCGACAGGCGACAGGCGACAGGCGACAGCAGCTCTCTCCCCCGGCGGCGGGGATCCCGTCGGCGCCGGCTCTCCGCCCCGCCGCACTGCACTGCACCGCACCCCGCCGCACCGCACCGCACCGCACCGCACCGCACCGCACCGCACCGCACCGGCCGTCCTCCCCGTGACACCGGTCTCCAATCCCGTCGGCGACTTATCAGCCCGCCTCTCCCCCACCGCGTCCCAGGAATCTGGTGTGTATTTCTTTTCGCGCGGTAAGCTGACCGCGCCTTGGCTGCCGGGGCCCTCTTTTTCCCGTGCGCCGGCCCGGCCCGTGCGGGCCTTCTTCGGCTTTCGGCCGGGCTCATGTGCCGGAAAGAATTCGCGGTCACAGAAAGGCGTGGTCATGGGTAATGATTCACCGGGCATCACCGCGCGCGCTTCCGTGGGGAAAAGCCGGAAGCAGCGCATCGCCGAGTTGTTCCGGGCCGAGCCCGGGCTCGCCGCCTGCATGCCGGTGGCCGGCGTCTTCGAGGAGGGCGGCGGACACGGGCTACGGCTGTCCGAGATCGTCAGGCGGACCCTCGCGGCGTACGCCGACCGCCCCGCGCTCGGCGAGCGGGCCCGGCAGTACGTCAGCGTGGACGGCCGGGTCACCGTACGGCTGCTGCCCCGGTTCGACACCCTCTCCTACGGCGAGCTGTGGGCGCGGCTGGGCGCGGTCGCCGCCGACTGGTACCACCACCGGCAACACCCTGTGCGCGAGGGCGACTTCGTCGCGGTCCTGGGCTTCGCCGGTATCGACTACACCACGGTGGACCTGGCCTGCGCCCAGGTCGGGGCGGTGGCCGTGCCCCTGCACACCAACGCCTCGGTCGGCCACATCCGCCACCTGGTGGCGGAGGCCGCCCCGCGGGTCTTCGCCACCAGCACCGACCGGCTGGCGACCGTGCTCGAGGCGCTGGCCGGGCAGAGCAGCAGCGTGCGCCGGATCCTCGTCTTCGACCACCACCCCGAACTCGCCGAGCACCGCGAGGCGTTGGAGGCCGCCGGCCGGCTGCTGGCCACGACGGGCGCGCCGATGTCGCTGGAGGTGCTGTCCGACGTCGTGGGCCGGGCCGGCTCGCTGCCGCCGGTGCCCGAACTGCCGCCGGACCCCGGCGCCGGCGACGCGCTGTCCGCGCTGATCTACACCTCCGGCAGCACCGGCACGCCCAAGGGCGTGATGTACCCGGAGTCGACGGTGTCCCTCATGTGGCGCCCGCCCGCGGGAGCGGACAACCAGTACCCGCTGATCACGGCCAACTTCCTGCCGCAGAGCCATCTGGTCGCCAGGCGGCTGGTGATCAAGACGCTGGCCACCGGCGGCACCGCGCACTTCGTGGCCGCCGCCGACCTGTCGACCCTCCTGGACGACCTGGCGCTGATCCGGCCGACGGAGATCGCCATGGTGCCGCGGGTGTGCGAGCTGCTCTTCGAGAGCTACCACGCGCAGCTGAACCGGCGGGCGGCGCACGGCACGCCGGGCGAGGACGATCACGCCGAGGTGATCGCGCACCTGCGTGACCATGTGCTGGGCGGGCGGGTCGTCCACGCTCCGTGCGGATCCGCGCCGCTCGCGCCGGAGCTGTCCGCGTTCCTGCGTGACGCCCTGGACGTGCCGCTCCTGGACAGCTACGGCACGACCGAGACCGGTCTGGTCATGCTGGACCACCGGGTGCAGAGCCCGCCGGTGCTGGACTACAAGCTCGTGGACGTGCCCGAACTGGGCTACTCCGGAGCCGACTTGCCCCACCCGCGCGGTGAACTGCTGGTGCGGACCGCGCTGATCACCCCCGGCTACTACCGGCGCCCCGAGGACACCGCCGAGGTGTTCGACGGGGACGGCTACTACCGTACCGGCGACATCATGGCCGAGACGGCGCCCGGCGAACTGGTCTACGTCGACCGGCGCAAGAACGTGCTCAAGCTCTCCCAGGGGGAGTTCGTGGCGCTGTCGAAGGTGGAGGCGGCGCTCGTCGCCGCCCCGCCGGTGCGGCAGGTCTTCGTGTACGGCAACAGCTCGCGCTCCTATCTGCTCGCCGTGGTGGTGCCGACGCCGGAGGCGATCGCGCAGGCCCGTGACGAGGAGTCGCTGAAGGCGGCGCTGGACCGGTCGCTGAAGAGCGTCGCCGAGCAGGCGGGGCTGGCGCCGTACGAGGTGCCGCGCGACCTGATCGTCGAGACGGTGCCGTTCAGCCAGGCCAACGGCCTGCTGACCGACTCGACCAAGCAGCTGCGCCCGCGGCTGAAGGAGCGCTACGGCGAACGGCTCGAGCAGCGTTACGCCGAGCTCGCCGAGGGGCAGGCCGCTCAGCTGCGCGCGGTGGTGCGCGAGCAGCGCGGGCGGCCGGTGGCCGAGACGGTCGCCCGCGCCGCGCGGGCGCTGCTGTCGGGGCTGGACGCCGAGCCGGATCCGCAGCGGCGTTTCACCGAGCTGGGCGGGGACTCGCTGTCGGCGCTGTCCTTCACCGGCCTGCTGCGGGAGATCTTCGGTGTGGAGGTCCCGGTGGGCACCCTGCTGGGGCCGGCCAACAGTCTGGGCGAGATCGCGGACCGCGTGGAGCGGCTGCGCGCCGGGGGCGGGCGGCGGGCCACCTTCGCCTCCGTCCACGGCGCGGACGCCACCTCGGTGCGGGCCGGCGACCTGACGCTGGAGAAGTTCATCGACCCGGCGACGCTCACCGCGAGCCGTGCGCTGCCCGGGCCGGCCGGCGAGCCGCGCACGGTGCTGCTCACCGGCGCCAACGGCTACCTCGGCCGGCTGCTGTGCCTGGAGTGGCTGGAGCGGCTGGCGCCGGTGGGCGGCACGCTGGTCTGCCTGGTGCGTGCCGCCGACGACCGGGCCGCCCGGCGGCGTCTGGAGGAGGCCCTGGACAGCGGGGACACCGCGCTCAAGAGCCGCTTCGCCGAGCTGGCCGCGGGCGGCGCGCTGCGCGTGCTGGCCGGTGACGTCGGCGCGGCGCGGCTGGGCCTGGGCGAGCGGGACTGGCGGGAGCTGACCGCCGCGGTGGACCTGATCGTGCATCCGGCGGCGCTGGTCAACCACGTGCTGCCCTACCGGGAGTTGTTCGAACCCAATGTGGCCGGGACCGCCGAGGTGGTGCGGGCCGCCCTGACCACCCGGCTGAAGCCGGTGGCGTACGTGTCCACCGTGGCGCTGGCGGCGCACGGCGCGGCCGCGGCCGACGAGGACGGCGACATCAGGGCCGGCGATGCGGAGCGTGCGCTCGACGACCGGCACGCGGGCGGTTACGCCACCAGCAAGTGGGCGGGCGAGGTGCTGCTGCGCGAGGCCCACGACCTGTGCGGGCTGCCGGTGACCGTGTTCCGCTCCGGCATGATCCTTGCGCACGCCCGCTACGCCGGGCAGCTCAACGTGCCGGACGCCTTCACCCGCCTGCTGCTGAGCCTGGCGGCCACGGGGCTCGCGCCCGGCTCGTTCTACGACGGCGGCACGCGGGACGGCGGGCGGCCGCGGGCGCACTACGACGGGCTGCCGGGCGACTTCGTCGCCGCCGCGGTGGCCGCGCTGGGCTTTCGCAGCGCCGGGTTCCGGACGTTCAACGTGGTCAACCCGCACGACGACGGCGTCTCGCTGGACACCGTCGTCGACTGGCTGGCCGACAGCGGGATCGCGGTGCGCCGGGTCGGCGGCCACCAGGAGTGGCTGGAGCGGTTCGAGGCCGCGCTGCGCGCGCTGCCGGCGGCGCAGCGGTCGTCCTCCCTGCTGCCGCTGATGGCCGCCTGGCGTCGGCCGCTCGTCGCGCGCACGACGTCGGCGCTGCCCGCCGAGCGGTTCCGCGAGGCGGTGCGGGCCGCCGGGATCGGTGCCGAGCGGGACATCCCGCACCTGTCGCGGCAGCTGATCGAGAAGTACGTGGCGGACCTGCGGCACCTGGGCCTGATCGCGTAACAGTCGTGCCCGTCAGGGGACATGACGGCACGTCATGTCGCCAGTGCCCCTTCCGTGCCGCATCCGAGCCGCTCCCGGGGCGGGCGCGGCGGCGGCACCGCGCGGGAGCGGCCCCGGAGCGGCGCGGGAGCCGGTGCGGCACGGGAGGTGGAGCCGGAGCCGGTCCCGGTGCGGCCCGGCCTCCGGGAAGGGAGGCCGGGCGCCCGCGGGTGCGCCGCGCCGAGTGCGTCGGCGCGGCCCGCGGGCGGTCACCGCCGCCCCGGAGCGCGCGGCCCCCGGGGTGCGTCAGCGGTACCCCGCGAACGTGCCGGGACCCGCCGTGGGCAGGGCGCTTGCCGTCGGGGCGGGCACCGGCACCGGACCGTTGCGCACCCGTCTCGGCCGCGCCCGCCGGGCGGTCGGGGCGTGGCAGGATATCGCCGCGCGGCCCGGGACACCTGGATAAGATCACGTCAACACGTGCGGCGGCCCGCCGTCCGTAAAACATACCTTTTCAAAGGTTTTATTCGGGGGGTGGAGGCTCGGCATGGTCCAGCAACGCGCAGTGCGTACCCGCGAGCAGGTGCTCGACGCCGCGGCGGAGGAGTTCGCCGCCCACGGCTACACGGGCACGACACTGCTCGACGTGATCCAGCGCACCGGCATGACCAAGGGCGCGCTGTACGGGCACTTCTCCTCCAAGGAGGAACTGGCGACGGCGCTGATCGAGGAGGCCGGGGGTGAGCTGAGCACACGCGCGGCGCGGGCCGCCGAGGCGGACGCGGCGGCGGTGTGCGCGCTGCGCGAGACCGTGCTCGGGCTGGCCCGGCACCTGCGCGAGGACACGCGGGCCCGGTCCGCGCTGCGGCTCGCCGTGGAGAGCCCTCATCTGGACCGGCACGACCTCGGGCTGGTGCAGCGGATCTGTCTGCCGCTGACCCGTGCCGTGACGCAGGCCCAGGGCGGCGACGGGAGCACCGGCGGGCATCCCCCGCAGGCCGTGGCCCGGTTGCTGGTGGCGGTCTTCTTCGGGGTGCCCCACCCCGTGCCGCGTGACGACGCCGACGCGGCACGGCAGTTCGACGACCTGTGGGCGGCCCTGTCCGGCCCGGCGAAGAAGCCGCGGCCCGGCGCGTGTCCGCGGGAGCAGTGACATCGGCATCTACGGAGACCTACCCCCAGCGGCGTCCTGCCCACCATCCGTCGTCGGGTGAAGCGAAGGGGTCGGGCCAGGTCTGGGCGATGTAGAGGTCGTCGAGCGGTTGCACCGGAGAGCGCAGTCACGCGCGGCCTTCGGCGGGAGGGCGTGCATGGCCGCTTCCAGGACTGCGCGGTCTTCGGTCGTGTGGAAGGGGTCGCGCCAAGGGCAGCCGCAGCCGCCGGAGAGCGCACGGCCGGGACGGTGGGCCGTGCGTGACCGCTGCCGCAAGGCCTGCGCCACCGCCCCGGGCCAGAGCCGGCCGTGTTCGAGGCGGGAGACCGCTCCGGCAAGCCTGCCCGAGCCCCGCGGAAGACCGGGCACCAGTGTCTCGGGGGGCCGCCGCCTGCGGTGACGGCCGAAAGCGCGACCCGTGACGGCCGATTACGCGGCATCGTCCTTTCGGAGTGCGTTGTCCACGGGGCCGGCATGCCGGTTCCGGGGGCGGCTGCGCGCCCCCGGAACATGCTCAGGCGTCCACCCGGCGGGCCTCTGCGGCGCCTCGCGTGACGGGCGGGAGGAGGGCGGGGACGTCGCGTGCGGCGTGGGGGTCCAGGACCCGCGCCCGGGGCAGACGCGCCGTCAGTTCCGCCGAGCCGCCCACGATGACGGGGTGGCCCACCTCCGCCAGCATCGGCAGGTCGGAGAGGTGGTCCCCGTACGCGTAGCAGCGCGCCGCCTCCACGTCCGGACGGCGCCGCAGCGCGTCGCGGACCGCCGCGCGCTTGGCCTCTCCGATGCAGGGCTCGCCCACGAGCCGCCCGGTCAGCACCCCGTCACGGGTGCCGGGCACCGAGCACAGCAGGCGTGTGGCCCCCACTTCGGCGGCGATCGGCGCCAGGACCGCGGGGAACGAGCCGGACACCAGGATCACGGTGTCCCCCGCGTCGCGGTGCAGTTGCAGCGCCCGGCGGGTGGCGGCGAGGTAGAAGCCGGGGTCCCGGGAGCGCTCGGCGTACCAGGCCTGGGCCAGCTCGGCGACCCGGGCGGCGGGCTCGCCCGCCCAGGCGCGGTAGTACCGGCGGTTCATGGCCTCGCGGGGAGCGCCGGCCGAGGTGCGGCGCGCCAGGTCTCCCCGGACGTCCGCCGCGAGGCGGGCGCCCCGTGGTCCGCGGGTGCCGCGGAAGTAGTAGGCGAGGAAGTCGAACATCGACTTCACCGCGGTGAGCGTCTCGTCGACGTCGCTGAACACCAGGCGGGACGGTCGGCTCACCGTGCCCCCCGCGGGCCCGCCGCCGCGCCCTGCGCGCCGCCCTCGCCCTCGGCCGCGGTCTCGTGCTCGCGCCAGGCGGCGTACACGCCGGCCGCGGCGTCCAGCCGCAGGGCGCCGTGCGCGGCCACCGTGTGCGTGTCCCGCCAGGCCCGCTGGACCTCGCCGGTGGCGTCGCGGACGTGGGCCCCGCCCGTCCTGAAGAGCCGTTCGACGGCCTCCACCAGCAACTCGGCCGCCACCGCGGCGTCGCGCCGGTTGACCGCCTCGACGCGGGCCGCGGTGGGTTCGGCGTCGGCCCCGGCGCCGGCCCGCTCCAGCAGCAGGGCCGCGGCGTCGATCTCGGCGGCGGAGCGCGCCAGCACGCGCCGGACGGCCGGGTCGGCCAGGGCCGCCGGACGTCCGGCGGGGGCGGTGGCGGCCCAGCGGGTCCAGGACCGCAGGGCGAGCCGGGCCGCGCCGAGCGCGGGCGCGCAGAACATCGCCGTGCCGGCCAGGTGCGCGGACGCCTGGCGTGCCGGTGAGGCGCCGGGCTCGACGGCGGCGGCGAGCACGTCCCGCAGCGGGCGGGTGCGCCGGTCGGGGACGAACACCGCCTGTACGTCGACGGAGTTGCTGCCGGTGCCGCGCAGCCCGGTGCTGTGCCAGGTGTCGTGCACGGTCACCTCACGGCGCGGCACCGCCAGCACCCACACCTCGGTGTCCGGGGCGGGGACGTCGGTGGCGGGGGCGGCGAGGAGGATCCAGTCGGAGGTGTCGGCGCCGCTGACGCAGTCCCAGCGGCCGTCCAGGAGCCGGCCGCCCGGTACCGGGCGGGCCGTTCCGGCGGGCGGGGTCAGGGCCGCGGCGATCAGGGTGTCGGGGCCCCGGCCCCACAGTTCGCGCTGTCCTTCCTCGGGCAGCCGGGCGGCGTAGCGTCCGTGCGCGGCCCAGAGCATGCCGCACCAGGCGGCCGAGGGGCACTGTCCGGCGATCAGTGCCGTGGCGGTGATCAGGTCGGCGAAGCCGCCTTCGCGGCCGCCCCACCTGCGGGGCACGAAGTGCCGTGCGAGGCCCGCCTCCTTGAGCGCGGTCACGGCCGCGGGAGCCAGCCGCCGGTCCCGGTCCGCCGCGGCGGCGCCGCGTCCGGCCTCCCGGGCGGCCCGCAGGACGGCGTCCGCGGCGAGCGTGCCGCCGGTCCGCACGGGTAAGGAACGGCCGGATCGCTGCTTTTCTTGCGGCTCCGCATGATCGAGCATCGTTCAGCTCCTTGTCGAGCCGGACAGGGATGTGAAAACATACTTTCTTAACGGTTTCTTACTCGGAGGTGCGGATGCCGCGAGAGCAGGAACACCCCCTGCGCGCGCACGCGTCGGCGCACGTCCCGGTACGGGAGGCGCTCGCGGCCGCGGGGCACGGTCGGCCGGCCGGCGCGGCTCCGCTCCCGGGCGCCGGCCGGCGGGCGCGCCGCGCACACCTCACCGGGTGCGGCGGGTCTTCGGCTGCCCCGGACATCGCAGGCCGGGGCCGCGGCCGAGGGGGGCGGGCCGGTCGGTGCGCACCGCTACACCGCCGCGCCGGAGCCGACCGCGGAGCGGGAGAGGACGGGCCCGCCGGGCGCGGCGGGCAGGGTCCTGGGCAGCCATTCCATGGCGACCGTGGCGACGGTTTCCTCGCGCTGGACGGCCGTGATGCGCAGCCTCGTGACGTCCGCCGCGGTCGCCGGGGGCTGCAACCCGGCGGTCAGGCGCACGGGTTCGTCGAGGTCGGCGAAGGCCGGGCAGTCCACCCGGACGGCGCGCAGCACCGCTCCCGCGGGAGCGCCGCGGCGGCGGTTCACCAGGCGGTGGCCCAGCTGGCGGGCGCCTTCCAGGGTGACCATCAGCGGTATGTGGTCCCCGGGATGGTCGAAGAGCACGGCGTGGTGGAGGTCGACGAGCAGCTGCCACTCCCCCGCCCGGGTGCGGCCCAGCACGCTGTCCTTGGCACGCAGGCGGCCGACGTCGGCGGCCGGCTGGCGGATCGCGGTGCCGTCCGCGGCACGGGCGACCCCGTCGCGGCCGCACCCCTGCGTGCCCTGCACGCCCCGCGTGCCCTGCCAGCGCAGCCGCTGGTAGAGGCGTTCGTCGACGGCGTAGACGCTCAGCGAGGCCCGGGCGCACTCGCGTCCCGCGACGGACACCACCGCGTCCACCCGCATGCCGTAGCGCCGGGGCGGCCTGTTGGCCACCCAGGACCACTGCACGTCCAGGGTGAGGTGCAGGGGGGTGTCGCCGACCATCAGCGCCTCGTGGTCGGTGATCTCGAAATGGGTGTCGCTGCCGACGAAGCGGTGTCCCAGCGGGATCCCGCAGTACTCGTGGGCGAGATAGACCAGGGACTGGCGGACCGTCTCGGTCAGCAGCAGCGGGTCGGACAAGCCCTGGGCGTCGGGGTAGTACAGCGCGTGGTCGCGGGGCCACTGGGCCCCCACGAGGAAGCGGTCCTCGCCCACCTGAAGGGCGTCGGTGATGAAGACCTCCGCGACCGCGGCCCGGTGGACCAGCTGCCGGGAGACCGGCTGGAGGAACTTCAAGGAGGCATCCACTACTGCCGTGCCCGGTTCGCCTGGGACCCTGGTCGACAGTTCGTACAACTGGTCCATGGTCTCTCCCCCATTGGGTTCGGGAATACCGTGGTGGTGCGCCGTGAAAATATACCTTCGCAGAGGTATCTTGCAAGGGAACCATCTCGTGCGGTGCATTCGCACCAGGCACCGTCGAAGCGTACGGAAGAGGAATCATGAGCAACCTGAACAGCGACGTGCGGGCCGCCGCCGCGACCAAGGCCGCACCGCGGGAACTGAAGCAGGAACGGGCGGGCCGCACCCGCAGGCAGCTCCTGAACGCCGCGGCCACGGCCTTCGCCGAGAAGGGGTTCCCCTCCGTCACGCTCCAGGACATCGCCGACCGCGCCGAGGTGACCAAGGGGGCCGTCTACTTCCACTTCACCAACAAGGAGGCGGTGGCCGTCGCGGTCACCGAGGAGTTCTACACACAGCTGCCCGCCATCGCCGAATCGGTCACCGCACGGCTGCTCCCGCCGCTCGACGCGGTCGCCGAGCTCCTCCTGCAGACCGCCGTCGCGCTGCGGGACAACCCGGTGATGCAGGCCGGCGCCCGGCTCCAGATCGAGCGCAACCTGGTCGACGCCGACATGCCGACGCCGTTCAGCGAGTTCACCCATCTCATCACCGAACTGCTGGCGCAGGCCCGGCACGAGGGGACCCTGCGCACCACCACCGACATCTCCTCCATGGCCCGGGTCATCGTCGCCGCGTTCTTCGGCAGCCAGCACATCTCCTGGGTCCAGCACAACCGGGCGGATCTCACGGAGCGCGTGCGGGAGATCATCGACGTCACCCTCCCCCATCACGCGTGACCCGCGCCCCGCGTGACCTCCGCGCCTCCCGGCGTGCGAGGTCCCGCGCCGCGCGCCGTGCGGGATCCGCGCCCGCCCGGCCACCCACCGCCGCACAAGGAGAGCCCCTGCCATGTCCGCTCCCCTGCCCGCCCCCCTCCTCCCGCTCGTCGCTCTCGGCACCGGCGGCCCGCCGGTGGGCGCCCAGGGCCTCGGCTGCATGGGCTTCAGCGAGTTCTACCTTTGATCTTGCGCAGTGCTCCGCCCTTCAGGGCGATGGTGAAGGGCATCTCAGAACTGCTCTGACCTCGGCTGTGGGCACGGAGCCGCGCTGTTGACCGACGCCCGCGACGACCGTCACACGGGGCGCTGCTGGGTCTCGATGTACTGGCGAACGACGGTCAGTGGTGCCCCGCCATAGCTTCCGGCGAAGTAGGAGCCGGACCAGAAATGGCCACCCCACAGGTAGCGACGGACGTGAGCGTCGTACTCCTTGCGCAGGTAGCGGGAGGAGACGTCCTTGAGGGAGTTGACCAGCTTGGAGAGTTGGACTTTGGGCGGGTAGTGCACGAGCGGGTGGACGTGGTCCTCTTCGCCGTTGAACTGATTCAGTTCAGCCTCGAAGTCCTCGCAGACCTCTCGCATGATCTCTTCGCAGCGTGTCAGCATCTCGCCTGTCATGGCCCTGCGCCGGTACTTGGTGACGAACACCAAGTGGACATGAAGGGTGTAGACGACGTGACGGCCGGTGCGCACATCGGGATTTGGATTCCAGCACGGTGACATAGACCGGACGGTACGGTGATCGAATGGCTACGGAACGTGCACAGAAGGAGCGGCAGTTCGGGCACCGCGCCCGGCTGGCACTGACCCCTGCACAGATCCGGCTCATCGACGCCCAGGCGCACGCCGCCCGTACGACGTGGAACCTCCTGCATGACTGGTGGACGATGCTGCCGAAGGGCAAGCGCACGCTTGCCGCGGCGGACGCCGCGATCCGCCAGGCCCGCAGGGACATCGACTGGCTCGCGCCCCTTCCCGCCCAGGCCGCGCAGGCGGTGCTGAAGACCTATTTCCAGGCGTGGAAGAACTGCTGGGACGGCCGGGCCGAAGCGCCGAACTTCAAGGCCCGTTTGCGCACGGTGATGAGCGTGGACGTCCCGCAGGGCCGCCACCTCCAGACCAAGCGCGTGCACCGCCGCTGGGGCATGGTCAACATCCCCAAGGTCGGCCGTGTCCGCTTCCGCTGGACCAAAGACCTCCCCATCGGCGAGACCGCCGGCACCGACAGCAAGATCACCGGCGCCCGGCTGGTCAAGGACGCGCTCGGCTGGCACATCGCCTTCCGCGTCCAGACCCTCGCCACCGTGCCCGAGCCGCACCCCGGTCCCGAGGTCGGCATCGACGCCGGAATCAACATCCCCCTGGCCCTGTCCGACGGCCACCACCAGGACCACGGTCGCCCCGCCCGCCTCCCGGACGGCACAGCCGACCGGGACAAGTGGCTCAACCTCGATGAAAAGGCCAAGCTGCTCCGCCTGCAGCAGCGGGCCGCGCACCGCAAGACCTTGCGCAAGCCGGGTCGGAAAACCTCCAACCGGCTGAAGCGGACCTACGACCAGATCGCAAGCCTGCGCGCGACAGCCAAGCGCAGGGCGAGCAACTGGCAGCACCAGACCACCACCCATCTTGCCCGCACCTATGGCGTGATCGTGGTGGAAAAACTGGACATCCCGAACATGGTCAAGAGTGCCAGAGGCACCATCGACAACCCAGGGAAGAACGTCGCCCAAAAGTCCGGCCTCAACCGCTCCATCAGCCAAGAGGCGTGGGGACGCACCGTGGCGATGCTGACGTACAAGGCTGCCCGCCACGGGGGCACCCTGCACAAGGTTCCCGCCCCCGGCACCTCCCGGCGCTGCTCGATGTGCGGCATCACCACACCGGGCAGCCGGGAGTCCCAGGCCGTGTTCGTATGCAAGAACGAAGGCTGCGGATGGTCCGACAACGCCGACCACAACGCCGCACGGAACATCCTGCACCTGTACCGGATGGGCCACGTGCTCGTCCCGGCTGCCGGAAGGGCAGTCGTCAGGCGCCCCCGTGGCGTCAAGCCCGTCACCGCAAGGTAGGAGGGAATCTCCCGGCACCAGCCGGAAGAGCACTTCAAGGGCCCAGCGCGCAGGACCAGGCGCGGCAGATCCTGCGGGCCGCCCTCGACGCGGGCGTCACCCTGCTGGACACCGCCGACCTGTACGGGGACGGCGCGAACGAGGTGCTCCTCGGCCCCTTCGTCCGCGCCCACCGCGAACGGGTCGTCCTCGCCACGAAGTTCGGCATCGTGCGCGACACGGGCCGGCGGACCTGGGACCGGGTCCGCGGTGACCGCGCCTATGTCCGCCGGTGCGCGGAGGCGAGCCTGAAGCGCCTCGGCATCGACACGATCGACCTGTACTACGCGCACCGCCGCGATCCCTCGGTGCCACTGGAGGAGACCGTCGGCGCGATGACCGAGCTGGTCCGGGAGGGCAAGGTCCGCCACCTGGGGCTGTGCGAGGTGACCGGCCCCGAACTGCGCGCGGCGCACGCCGTCCACCCCATCACCGCGTTGCAGTCGGAGTGGTCGCTGTTCAGCCGTGACGTCGAGACGTCGGCGGTCCCCGCGGCCGCGGAACTCGGCGTGGCGTTCGTCGCGTACTCGCCCCTCGGCCGTGGCCTGCTCACCGGAGCGTTCCCCGGCAGCGGCGAACTGAGCCCCGACGACGCCCGGTTGACGATGCCGAGGTTCACCGGCGAGCAGGGGCGCGCCAATCGGGCGCTCGTGGAGAGGGTGCGCGCGGTCGCCGCGGACCACGCCGCGACCCCCGCGCAGGTCGCGCTGGCCTGGCTGCACCGGCAGTCCCTCGTCCACCGCCTGACCGTCGTGCCCATCCCCGGCTCCCGGCGGGCCGCCCGGCTGCGGGAGAACGCCGCGGCGGCGGCGCTCACCCTGTCCGAGGCCGGGCTGCGCGCGCTGGAACCGCTGGCCGCGCAGGTGGCCGGCGCCCGTTACGCGGACATGAGCTCCACCGCGGCCGCCCGCGAATGACCCCGGCCGCGGCGGCGCGGCCCGCTCTCCCCCCGCGCGCGGCGGCGTTCCCTGCGCCGCGGCCGCCGCGGGCAGGAGCGACGGCCGCCGGGGCCGGACGTCGTGCGTGCCCGCGCCCGTGCCGGTGCCGGCGGGCGGGAGCGTCCTGAGGACGGCCGCGCGGGGGCAATGCGCGTGCCCGCTGCTCCGTTCGCATCCGACTACCTCGCATCCGGACTAGTGAAAATCTATCTCGGCCGGAGTAGACATTGGGTGGCGAGCCAGTTATGGTTTCTCTCGTAGCCGAGATCAAGAGAGCCCGGCAGAGATGAACTGCCGGGCAGCAGTACCGCAGTTGCAGTGCGGTGCGGCGGTGGAGTTCCGAAGCCAGTGTTGTTGCAGGACGGCGACGGGACTGACGGCCGGACCGGGTGGCCCGCAGTGATCAGGGGCCGCCACGAGCAAGATCGCAGTACCCGCAGTGCAGCTTTCGAGTGGTACCCCGGTAAAGGCGTCCGACTGCGGGGCGCGCGTGCCGGGAGGTTCGGCAGTGGGGTGCCAAGCCAGAGCAGATGCAGGACGGGCGACGGGGCTGGCTGCCGAAGAGTGGCGCTGTTGCAGGCCACAGCAGTACCGGTTCGGCAAGTGACAGATCAGAGGGAAGAACGGAGGAGCCGAGCGCCATCAGGATCGCCCGGACGAGTGGATCCGTCCGGGTACCGCAGGACATCGATAGTGAGGTGGTCTCCGGTCACGCATCCGCGATCCCCGCATCCCGGGCAGTGTTCAGGCCGGGCGCGCGGCAACAGAAGGCCGGTGCATTACTGGGGCCGGCAGATGGTGTAGTAGTTCCTTCGGGGCCCTGGTGCGATATGGCACCAGGGCCCCTCCACGCGTTCCACAGAGAGGTGCAATGACAGCAGACGATTCCTTCGGGCGTCTCGATGACGACGACTACCCCGCCTACACCATGGGCCGGGCCGCAGAGATGCTCGGCACCACCCAGGGTTTCCTGCGCGCCGTGGGCGAAGCCCGCCTCATCACCCCGCTGCGCTCCGCCGGCGGACACCGCCGCTACTCCCGCTATCAGCTGCGCATCGCCGCCCGCGCCCGTGAACTCGTCGACCAGGGAACCCCGATCGAGGCCGCCTGCCGCATCATCATCCTCGAGGACCAACTCGAAGAAGCGCAGCGCATCAACGCCGAACACCGCCGCGCCGCCGAAGCGTCCGAAGCACCCACGGCCTGAGGCAGTGCGTGATCGCTTGCCTCAGATGGCTGCGCGGTGGGTGCGGCCTGACGGTCGGTGATCCGCACGGGCGACGAACCGGGGATCGCTCACGAACTCCCGCTGGAGGGAAGTCCGCCGTTTTCGAGAATGTCGTCCAGAGCGTCTCCCGCCGCTCGGTCGATCGCGGCCATGGCGCTCCGGTAGGCGTAGCCGTATTCGGTGTCCGACAGCGACTCGCAACCGGCAGGACGGGTCTTCGGCGGGTTTGTCGGCGACCAGTCCCCGGTGGCGACCGAGGTGATGCCTGCCATGCAGGCGCGGATCGCCTCGGCGTCAGCCGAGGGCACAGCGGTGGCCGTGCCTGCCGCCGCGGAGGAGGCCGCGGTGCTGTCCGCCGGGCTGCCGGAGTCCCCTGATCCGCCGGAACAAGCGGCAAGTGTCAGCAGCAGGGCTGCTGTTGATACAAGCGGCGCCGTGATCCTCATGGCCCCTGCCCCCAGGTGATGGTGAAGAAGACCTCACATAGTGACAGATTCGAGCTGATGGCGCACCGATGGGCGCCGACCGGTGGCGGGCTGCCAGTTCACTCGGACGACCGCGAACCGGACGTCATGCGACTACGCCGAAGCCCAGGCCACCGGGGTACGCCGGGCTGGAATTATCCACCGGGGCAGGCGCTCTTTGCGCGCTCGACGGGCGACTGCTGCTCCTGAAACGCTGCGCTTCGGGCCGGTCAATATCTATGGCCGCGAGGTGAGGGTTTGACGCGTCGCACGGAAAGTATTTTTGCTGCGATCAGCACGACGGGGTAATTTTCCGAACTCGGCCTGCCATCTCATGCTACTGTTGATCTCAGTTGCAGTTGTGGTTCCCAAAAAACTTCAAGCGCCTTCTTCGGCATCTTCAGCCGCTGGCGGCTTTTTCGGGGCCGGTCACTTTCCGGACGGGGCATCATCGCGGCGACCCGGCATCCGCGCATCGCGGGGGCCGGCGTACTGCCCAAGAGGAGATGTGACATGGCGTCAGGCACGGTGAAGTGGTTCAACGCGGCCAAGGGTTTCGGTTTCATCGAGCAGGACGGTGGGGGTGCCGACGTGTTCGCCCACTTCTCGAACATCGCTTCCCAGGGCTTCCGGGAGTTGCTCGAAGGTCAGAAGGTCACCTTCGACATCGCGGCGAGCCCGAAAGGCCCGACGGCCGAGAACATCGTCGTCGCCTGAGGTTGACGCGCACTTCGTGGCTGGGGCCCGCATCCCCCGGGGTGCGGGCCCCAGCCACGGACATTTCCCGCAGCGGTAGGTACCTGCGGGACAAAAAGTGTCCGCGGCTCCTCGACCAGGGACGCGCTCGCCTCGCTCAAGGCGTAAGCGGTAGGCGTCCGGGGTTTCGCGCCCATGTGGCTTCAGGAACCCTGCCGACGTAGCCCACGCCCGATCCGCTGCACTCTCCAGATTCCTTTTCGTATTCCATTCGGTCCGTTCTTGTGATTCCCCGCGCTGCTTTTGCGCGGGAATTCCTTGATGCGCGCCGTATCAAGGAAGGTTCTCAATGAACTCCGCACGCACCAATGACCGCTCTTCCCGTCGCAACCGCGGCGCCGGCCCTGTTTTCGGCTCCGGCGCCGGTTCGAAGCGGGGCAGCCGTTTCGGATCGCCGGCTCCCAGCCGCTCAGGGGGTCCGAGCCGTTCGGCCGGCTACGGTCGGCGGCCCGCAGTAGTGCAGGGCGAGTTCGCCCTGCCGGAGACGATCACTCCCGCACTGCCCGCGGTCGAGGCGTTCGCCGACCTCGACATGCCCAAGGAGCTGCTGGCGGCACTGGCCGCGCAGGGCGTCAGCGTCCCGTTCCCGATCCAGGGCGCGACCTTGCCCAACACCCTTGCGGGCCGCGACGCCCTGGGCCGCGGGCGCACCGGCTCCGGCAAGACCCTCGCCTTCGGCCTGGCCTTGTTGGCCCGCACCGCCGGACAGCGTGCGGAACCCCGTCAGCCGCTGGCTCTGGTCCTCGTACCGACGCGTGAGCTGGCTCAGCAGGTGACCGACGCGCTCAGCCCCTACGCCCGGTCGGTGCGGCTGCGTCTCGCCACGGTCGTCGGAGGAATGTCGATCGGCCGTCAGGCCCATGCGCTGCGCGCCGGCGCCGAGGTCGTCGTCGCGACGCCGGGCCGGCTCAAGGACCTCATCGACCGCGGTGAGTGCCGGCTGAACCAGGTCGCGATCACCGTCCTGGACGAGGCGGACCAGATGGCCGACATGGGCTTCATGCCCCAGGTCACCGCGCTTTTGGACCAGGTCCGCCCCGAGGGCCAGCGGATGCTGTTCTCCGCCACCCTCGACCGCAACGTGGATCTGCTGGTCCGCCGCTACCTCACGGACCCGGTCGTCCACTCCGTCGACCCCTCCGCGGGTGCGGTCAGCACGATGGAGCACCATGTGCTGCACGTCCACGGCGCGGACAAGCACTGGACGACGACGCAGATCGCGGCGCGCGAGGGCCGGGTGATCATGTTCCTGGACACCAAGCACGCCGTCGACCGGCTGACGCAGGATCTGCTCAACAGCGGAGTGCGGGCGGCCGCCCTGCACGGCGGCAAGTCACAGCCCCAGCGCACCCGCACCCTGACCCAGTTCAAGACCGGGCACGTCACCGTGCTCGTGGCCACGAACGTCGCCGCCCGCGGCATCCACGTCGACAACCTCGACCTCGTCGTCAACGTCGACCCGCCCACCGACCACAAGGACTACCTGCACCGCGGCGGACGCACCGCCCGCGCCGGCGAGTCCGGCCGGGTCGTCACCCTGGTCACCCCCAACCAGCGCCGCGATATGACCCGCCTCATGGCCACGGCCGGCATCACGCCCCGGACCACCCAGGTCCACTCGGGCGAAGAGGCACTCGGCCAGATCACCGGCGCCCGGACGCCCTCAGGCATCCCCGTGACGATCACTGCGCCGGTCGCCGAGCGGCGTCAGCGCAGCGTGCCGTCCCTCCGAGGCCGACGCAGCCCCGCCTCGGCCGCCCGGCGCAGGGCCCGGCAGTCCTCGGTCGACGCGGCGGCGTAAAGACTTCGTGTTCACGTTCAGGAGACTGGCCCACCTCTGCAGGAGGCACGTTTTGACGATGGTTCAGATGCAGTCCCGCCCGACGGGCACCGCCCCCGTTCCCAGGACCGTGGCCGACGCCATGGAGGCCGCCGGACCGCAGGTCTGCGACGACATGACCGTCGAGGTGGCCCTGTCCGTCATGGCAAGCGCCCGCACCGGGCACCTGCTCGTCTGCGACGACGACGGCGTGTGCACCGGACTTCTCACCCAGGCCCAGCTCAGCGCGGTCCGCGACAGCTCCGTGTACACGGACCGGGTCCAGCTGCGGGACATCCTCGTCGACCCGCGGCCCTTCACCTCGCCCATGACCACGATGGCCGAAGCCGAGCACTCGATGCGCTACCGCCGCCTCGATGCCCTGCCCGTGGTCGACGAACACGGCAACGCCCTGGGCGTCCTCGCCCTGACCCGCTGACCGCCTCGACCGCGGCAGGACCATCCCCTCGTCCTTCTTCCTGTGAGGCATCATGCGCTGCGTCATCGCCCGCTTCCCCTTCGACCTCACCAAGAGCGGCGTCCTGGAATCGATGAAAGGCGTCAAGCCCGAGGAAGCCTGCGGGCCGTCCGTGATCGTCGGTCGTCGCACCTACCCCGCCAAACAGGTCGGGCAGGTCGTCACCCGCCAGGACCGCCGCGACTTCAGCGCCGACGAGGTCCTGCGGGCCATGACCCAGCTCGGCTTCACCTGCCGCGACCATTCCCGAACCGTCGCACCCGCGCGCCCGCTCAGCACGTACCAGGAAGCTTCGGCGATGCTCGGGGCCACCGCAGCCGTCTGACCGTCGGGCAGGCGTGCGCCGCCGCCACCGTGCACTTCGGTGCCGGTGCCGGCGCGCGTGTCAGCGTCCCGCACCCGTACCGGTGCCGGTACCTGTGCCCGCACCCGTGCCGGTGGGCGGGAGCGTCCTGAGGACGGCCGCGAGGGCCCGGGGGGCGCGCCGGGCGATGTTGTGACCGACGGGGATCTCGTGCACCCGCCAGTCCGGGCTGCGGCGCAGCCGCTCGCTCACGGCCACGAACGGGCTGCCCGGCCACGCGCCCCCGCTGACGAACGTGCGGCCCACCGCGTGTCCGCGGCCGCCGCGCAGCCTGAGCGACTGGAGGAAGCTGGCCAGCGGGTGCGGCCGGGCGCGCGGGTCGGCGCCGTCGGGGACGGCCACCCAGCGGCCGTCGTCGCGGGCGCCGGCCAGGAACAGGTCCCGGAACCGGTCGCTGGTCAGGGACCAGCACGAATCGCCGTCCTGCGGGACGTAGGCGTCGATGAAGACGAGCTGGTCGAGGCGGTCACCGAGCCGGTCGGCGACACCGGCGACCACCATCCCGCCGTAGCTGTGCCCGCACAGCACGAGGGGTCCCGCCCCGGCGCGGCCGGCGATCTCGGCCACCTGCTCGATGTGGGTGTCGAGGTTCGGCGGCCGGTCCGCGTCGGGCGGCCCGTCCGCCTCCAGCCCCGCCAGGGTCACCGCCCGCACCCGATGACCGTCGCCGCGCAGCTCGTCGGCGACCGCGTCGAACACCCACCCGCCCTGCCAGCCACCGGGCACCATCACGAACTCCACCGCGTCATCGTAGGCGACCCGCGACCGGGCGCGGACGGGACGTGACGGCACGTCACCGGCCGCCTCGGGCCCGGCGCGTCCTCCCGCGGACCGGCCGGGGCCCTGCCCGCCGGCCGTCGTCCGGGGCGGTCGGCACATGGCCGGAAACAAGCGGCCACATGAACCAGTTGGTGCTAGCGTCATTAGCACCATGCTGCTGAGACTGGACACCGCGAGCACCCGCCCCCTGCACGAGCAGGTGGCCGGAGCGATCCGACGCGCCATCGCCGAAGGGGAATGCGGGCCGGGCGACCGGCTCCCCCCGGCCCGGGACCTGTCCCGGGCGCTGGACGTGAACGTCAACACCGTCCTGCGCGGACTGCGGGCACTGCGCGACGAAGGCGTGCTCGAGTTCCGGCGCGGGCGGGGCGTGACGGTGGCCGAGGGGGCCGCCGGGCGCTCCGCGCTGCTGGACCGCGTGCGCGCCCTGGTGGCCGACGCGGCGCACCTGGGCTACAGCAAGGCCGACGTCATCGACATGATCAGGGAGATTCCGTGACCGACCGTGGACGCAGGAGCACAGCTGCGTGGGGGGCCGTCGGCTGGTGCGCAGGGGTGCTGGTGCTGCTGGTGGCGCTGCCCGTGGCGGCGAGCGGCCGCCTGCCGGCGCGGCTCGCGACGCACTGGGACGCCGGGTCGGGCCGGCCCGACGGTTCCATGCCGCTGTGGGCCGCGGCGCTCTTCCCCGCGCTGGTGTGGGCCGTGCTGACCGCCGTCGTCGCACTCGCGCTGCGCCGGGCGGGCACCGGCGGCGACAACACCGGCGGCAGCAGTGGCGGCAGCGGCAGCGGCAGCGGTGGTGCGATACCGGGGTGGGCGGTGGCGACCCTCGGGTTCGGCGGCGTGGTGCTGCTCGGCGGGCAGGCCTCGATCGTGCGGGCCAACCTCGACCACGCGGACTGGCACGACGCCGACCCGGTGACGGGCTGGGTCGTGGGCACCCTCGTCGTCGCCGTCACGGTCGGCGCGATCGGCTTCCTGGCCGCCCGGCGGGCCCCCCGCCAGGCAGCACCGCCGGCCGGCACCCCCTCGCTGGAACTGCCCGCCGGGCAGCGGCTGGTGTGGCTCGCACAGACGTCGAACCCCTGGCTCCAGGCGGTCGCCGCCGTGACCGGGATCCTCGCCGTCGCCGTCACGATCGCCGTGCTGTCGGGCCTCGCGGACGCTCCCGTCGCCCTGGCCGCCACGCCGTTCGCGCTCGCCTGCGTCCTGGTGCTGGGCTGCTCCTCGGTGCAGGCGCGCGTCACCGAGCGCGGTCTGGACGTGACCTTCGGCCCCCTGGGCTGGCCCGGCCGCCACTGGCCCCTGGAGGACATCGAGTCGGCCCGCACCGAGGAGCGCACGCCCGCCCAGGTCGGCGGCTGGGGCTACCGGCTGAGCGGCCAGGGCACCACGGTGATGCTGCGCGCCGGCGAATGCCTCGTCATCCGCACCGTGCGGGGCAAGGACTTCGCCGTCAGCGTGGACGACGCCGGACACGCGGCCGCCCTTTTGAACTCCTTGGGTGCACGGCACACGAGGTGACGAAAGGTCCCGGCCGGTGACACCCCCGCACCGGCCGGGACCGAAGTCAAATAAATAAAGAAGACACCGAAATATATGCGCCACGAAACTCCCCGAAAACCGGCGATGTGACCCCCGACACACTTGATCGACTTTCCGTGCGGGGCATGTGAGGCTCTTCATCGCCGAGCCGGGGGGTAGGCGTGTGTGCTGACCACGCACCGTTTCTCCCCGGGTAATTCATCGATTCGAGGGGAAACGAATTGAACGTCAAGCAGCGCGGAATCCTGGCGGTGGCCGGTGTCACGGCCGCGGCCCTGTGCGTGACCGTCGCGCCGTCGGCGATGGCGGACTCCTCCGGCGTCTCCGCACGACCGGCGGCCGCCGCGTCCGCGGCGCCGGCGGTGTCGGCGAAGACCGACGGCGAGAACGTCTTCCGGGGCCTGTTCTTCGCCCAGGGCCAGGTGGGCCGTGACCTCGCCGACCTGGACCTGTTCGCGCAGGCCCGCCAGCACCTCGACAACGAGGACCTGGACGAGGTCCGGGCGTCCAACGCCGTCATCGAGCTGATCAACAAGCGCTCGGCGGGCTTCTTCGCCGACTTCGGCACCCGGGCCCGCAGCGGCGACCCGCGCCAGGTCGAGGCGGCCGTCGCCGATGCCCAGCACATGCTGCTCTCCGTCGCGCAGAACAAGTCCGCGACGCCGGTGGAGAACGGCCAGCTCTGCGGCGTGACGGTGGCGGTCGGCGCCGCGGTCGTGCACATCGCGGCCGTGATCACCGCCGCCGGCGCCGTCGTCACGGTCACCGTGGCCGTCGGCGCGAACTTCGTGAAGGGCAAGAACTGGTTCTGGAGCCCGCAGCCCACCACGGGTGACGGCACGCCGCTGTCGAAGGACGAGGCGGTCGCCCAGGTCACCCGGGCGCTGGCGGCCTGATCCGCCCCCGGGTGCGGGGAGGCTGCAGACTCCCCGCACCCGGGGCCCCGTCCTTCCGGCGTCACAGCGGCAGGGAAACCGACACCTCACATGAAAAAAGAACTCCGGCAACAACTCAGACAAGAATTCCAGCGTTTCCGCTCCGCATTCACGCGGCGCACCACAAAAGCGGTCTCCGTCTCCATGAGGTCGGTGATCGTCGTCTGCGCCGTCTGGGCGGTCGCCATCGCGTACGTGGTCCAGGAACAGCTCCCGAAGAACGTCCTTTCGCTGCCCGGCCAGACAAAGGCCCGGCACACCGTGACGAACATGGCCCCCCAGGGGTGGGCTTTCTTCACGAAATCACCGAGGGACGCGGAGATAGTCCCCTACAAAAAGAGCGCGGACGGCTGGGAACGGGCTTCCCTGACCCCGCATTCCTCACCCCACAACGCCTTCGGACTCGACCGGCGCTCCCGCGCCCAGGGAGTGGAGATCGCCCTGCTGCTCTCCGCCGCCCAGAAGGACGACTGGCACGCCTGCACGAGCGGGCGCACACGGTGCCTCGCCGGCTACGGCGCCCCCGCACGGCACCTGGACAACCGCTCCCCGCGCCCCACGCTGTGCGGAACCGTCGGCCTGCTCCAGGAGAAGCCGACGCCGTGGGCGTGGCGCGACCTCGTCGCCGAGGCGCACACCCCCGAGCAGGTCATGGTGCTGGAGGTGAGGTGCTGATGCGCTCGTACACCGTCCCGGTGCCCTGGGCCGCCGGATACGGCCTGGCCCGCACCCTTCTGGCCCTGGGCACCCTGGGCACCCTGGTCTTCAGCGACGCCTCGACCCTCTTCCGCGAGGTCTCCGGTGTCGGCCGGTACCCGCTGTGCCAGGGCGTCAACTCCGGCGGCGCCTTCTGCCTGGTCCCCGAGGGCCACTACGACGCCATGCGCTGGGCGTGCTGCCTGGTGCTGGTGGCCGCGGCGAGCGGCTGGCGGCCCCGTCTGACCGCGGTTCCCCACGCCTATGTGGCGTTCAGTGTCTTCACCGGGATCGCCATCCCCGACGGCGGCGACCAGATCACCTGGATCCTCACCCTGCTGATCGCCCTCGTGGCGGTCGCGGACCCCCGCCGCTGGCACTGGCGGCCCTGGCCCCGGCAGGAGGGCCCGCTGTCGCGGCAGCGCACCCGGTGGGCGCTGCTGGGCGTCAGCGCCCTGGTCGTCGCGCGCATCCAGATGTCGGTCCTGTACTTCCAGTCCTGCGTGGCCAAGCTCCCCCACGCCGAATGGGCCGACGGCAGCGCCCTGTACTACTGGGTCAACAACTACGACTTCGGGGCGCCGTACTGGCTGCGGCCCGCGCTCCAGGCCGTCGTCGACCACCCCCTGGGCGTCGCCGCCATGACCTGGGGCCCCCTCGTCCTGGAGATCGCCCTCGCCTGCGCCCTCCTGCTGCCGCAGAGGGTCCGCTGGATGCTGCTGCCGGCCGGTGTCCTGTTCCATCTGGGCATCGCCGTCGTCATGGGCCTGTGGAGCTTCGCCCTGGCCATGTGCGCCGGGCTCCTGCTCCTGCTGGCGCCCCTCGGCCACGACCCCGACCTCACCCGCCTGCTGCGCCGGACCCCGCGGGCGGCGGCCGCGCCCCCGAAGAAGGAGGACCCCCTCGAGGCACCCGCCCTGACCTGACGCGGCCCGACTCCCCCCGGCCCGCGGACGGCCCTCGGACGGCCCTCGGCGTGAACGGTACGGCCGGTGCGGGTGCGGCCGGGAGCTGCCCTGGACGGGCAGCGTCCCGGCCGTACCTGCTCTAGCGTGCGCCGCCGGCCGGGCGGGCGGGCCTCACTTCAGGTGCCGGGTCAGGAACCGGGACGCGGCCTCCCCCGCGGACTGCGGGACGCCGGTGTGCCCGCCCATGTGGGCGTGCAGGGACTTCTCCTCGGAGCCGAAGGCGTCGAAGAGGTCCAGGGCGGCCTGCCGGTCGTTGCCCTCGTCGTCCCACTGGAGCAGGACGTGCAGCGGAACGGTGACCGAGCGGGCCTCCTCGAACATGGCGCGGGGCACGAAACTCCCGGCGAAGAGAACCGCCGCGGCCAGGCGCGGCTCGACCGCCGCGAGGCGGACGCCGATGGAGATCACTCCCCCCGAGTACCCGACCGGGCCGCCGATGCCGGGCAGTTCCAGCAGGGCGTCGAGTGCGGCCCGGCATTCCGGGACCGCCTTGTCGACCAGCGGCAGGACGAGGGCGTCGACGATCTCGTCACCGACCGGCCCGCCGGCCTCCACCGCGCGGCGCAGGTCGGCGCGGGCCCGCTCGACGGCGTCCCAGCGGGGCCGCTCCCCGCTCCCGGGAAGCTCGACGGCGGCCGCGGCGAACCCGTCCGCGACGGCCTGCCGGGCGCGGGCCACCAGCCGGGGATACATCCGGTCCAGCCCGAGCGGCGGATGCCCGAGCAGGACCAACGGCACGGACGCGGACCCGGGCCCGGATACGGGTGCGGAATCGGGCGAGGGCGAGGGCGTCCACAGGATGCCGGGGATCTCGCCGAGGGTGAACCTGCGCTCGAGGACGCCGTCGAGTCGCTGTTCGGAAGTGAAACGAAGGGCCATGATCGTGCCTTTCGGGAGAGCTGCTGAACGGCGCTCCCGGACGACCTACCGCCCGGCCGTGACCCCGAAGGAGAGCACCCATGTCGAAACGTTCACGGGTACCACCTCCTCGTTCTCTCGCACGGCCTCCGCGAAGATAACAGCGCCCGCCACCCCCGCCAACCGATTTTCCGCACCGGCTCCCTGCTGTCGGCCGGTCCGGTGCGCAGCAGCCAAGACTGCACAAAGGCCAGATTGATGGAATGATACCCAGTCGGTATCATTCCATCATGCTTCATGGAACTCCGCCGCTCACCGCAGCCGATCAGCACGTCCTCGACGAGATCACCGCCATGCGCCACGATCTGCGGCATGTCGTTCAGCAGAGCCCCACGAAGTGGACGGCCGATCTCCGACGCTCGCTGACTGCGTCCGCCATCGCGGCGTCCAACACGATCGAGGGCTATCGGGTCGACCCCGTCGACGTGGCCGACCTGCTCGACGGGGAGCGGGACGCCGTGGACGCCAGCGAGGAGAACAAGGCAGAGACCCTCGCCTACCAGCAGACCATGACGTACATCCAGTCACTGTGGGATGTCCCGGACTTCACTTACTCCAAGGAACTGCTCAACGCCCTGCACTGGATGCTGCAGGGCCACCACCACCCCCATCGGCCGGCAGGCCGGTGGCGCCGCAAGGCCATCTTCATCACCGCAGTGGGAGACCCGCACGCCACCGAGTACGAAGGTCCTCATGAGGACGACGTCCCCGGGCTGATGGCCGAACTGATCGACTGGCTCAACCAGGGCGACCTTCAGGCAGATCCCCTGGTTCGCGCCGCCATGGCTCACCTGAACCTGGTGAAGATCCACCCGTGGACGGACGGCAACGGCCGCATGTCACGCAGCCTGCAGACGCTGCTCATCGCCCGCGAGGGAGTGCTGGCCCCGGAGTTCTCCTCGATCGAAGAATGGCTGGGGCTGCCCGGCAACACGTGGGAGTACTACAAAGTACTGCGCGAGGTGGGCGGCCCGGTGTACTCCCCCCAGCGCGATGCGCTGCCCTGGATACGCCTCAACCTGCGCGCCTATCACGAGCAGACACAGCGGGTACAGCATCGCGTGAAACGCTCCACCGACTGCTGGCTCACCCTCGCCGAACACACCGAGCGCTTCCACCTCGCCGAACGTCAGATCACCGCGCTGCACGAGGTCGCCATGGTCGGCCGCGTCCGGCGCTCACGTTACGAAAGGGCCGAAGCCCTCAGCAACCAGCAGGCGGTACGCGACATCCAGGCGCTGACCAAGGCCGGCCTGCTCACCCCCGTCGGCAACACCAAAGGCCGCTACTACACCGCCGGGCCCGCCTTCCCCGCGGACGTCCTGCGCATCGCGTCCCGGCGCCACACCATCACCGACCCCTACCAGCAGTAAGCGGCGTACGGCCGCCCGGCGCATCGAGCCACCGGCTACCAGGCGGCAGCGTCGGGCGGGCCCGGGGCGCAAAGCTCAGGAAGAGCCCGCGGTTTCGGGGTGGTCGGCTGTTTCGGGCGTCTCGTGGTGGGCCATGTCGAGGAAGCGGCGGATCGCCTCGATCGGCATGTCCAGTCCCTCGGACGCGGACTTCTCGTCCCCGAACACCTGCACCGCCTCGGCGACGGCCAGGGCGAGTTCGCCCTCTGCCTTGCGGACCTTGCCCTCGGCCTTGTCCACGGTGTCGACCACCGACAGCTGGCGGCGCTGCTTCTCCTGGAGTCTCTGCTTGCGGGACAGCGTCTTGTCAGCGTTCTGCACAGTCACGACGAAGATCATAATCAGCCCCGCGCGCGGCGGCGAAATCGGCAACTCGACCACGTGCGAGGGCCGTTCACGCCGGGCTGGACGAGGCGAAGTCCCGGCGCGGGGCGGCTGCGGGGCCGTCCGCCCGCCGTCGGGGTGCGGACGGCCGCGGGCCGCCGCCGGAGCCCGTCCAGCTACTTTCGGCCGCGATCTATCCCGGTGGCCGGTTTGTGGTGCATGGTGTGCCGGTGGGATACCGCTCCACCCCCGGGTGGATCCCTCTTGCTGGGCCCTGCCGTCCCGTGGGCGGCGGGGCCCGCCGCGCCTCCCGGCTCCCCACGGGAGGCATGCGGCTGCCCGGATTCGGCCGGTGCCCGCATCGCCCTCCCCCCTCAGCGAATCAGCTCATCTAGGCTGGCGCGATGACTGATGGGCAGGAGCGGGTGCGGCCGTCGGGAGTGTGGGCCACGGCGGTCGGGGTGGCCAGGGTGCGGGCGCGCGAGAGCGAGCGGGAGGACGCCCTGTTCCGCGATCCCCTGGCGCAGGCGTTCGCCACCGCAGGCGACCCGGGGGCCTCCTCGCCGCCGCCACCCGCTGACGAGGCCGCGCGGCGGCGCCGACTGGGCGTGGCGTTCTCCGTCGTCGTCAGGACGAGGTTCCTCGACGACCTGCTGCGGCAGGCCTGCGCGTCCGGGATCCGGCAGGTCGTGCTGCTCGGCGCCGGCATGGACAGCCGGGCCTTCCGGATGGACTGGCCCGGCGGCACCCGGCTGTTCGAGGTCGACACCGCCGCGCCCCTGGACTTCAAGGCGTCGGTGCTGCGCCAGGAGCGGGCCGTCGCACGCTGCGAGCGGATCGCCGTCGCGGTGGATCTGCGGGAGGACTGGCCGGGTGCGCTGGCCGCCGCGGGGCACGATCCGGCGGCGCCGACCGTGTGGATCGCCGAGGGGCTGCTGATCTATCTGCCCGAGGACGCGGTGGAGTTGCTGCTGGCGCGGATCGGTGCCCGGTCGGCGGCGGGCAGCCGGCTGGGGCTGACTCTGGGCTCGCGCGGTGTGATCGAGCGCTTCGGCGCGGATGCCGCGCCGGGCTCGGCGGCGTCGCTGTGGGTCTCGGAGATGCCCGACGACCCGGTGGCCTGGCTGGCCGGACACGGCTGGGAGGCCGCCGCACACACCCTGCGCGAGCGCGCCGCCGCCTACGGCCGCCCGGCCGGCACCCCGCCGCAGCACGACGAGGGCCCCGGCGGACTGATCTCGGCGGTGCGCCGGTAGAACGCCTGCCGCCTCCCCGGACGGCGGGTTCCGCAGGAGCGCACGGCGTGCGCCGCCGCGTACTCGCAGGGCGCGGCCGCCCCTCGCTTCACGGGACGCAGGTGGCCCACGGCGTGCGCAGATCCGCCGGCGACGAAGGCGTTCGCGCCCTCGGCCCTGACGGTCAGGCCGGTCGGTCGGGCAGAGCCTTGGCGTTCTCGGCGGCGGCTGCCGCGACGGTCGCCAGGTCCTCGCCCGGGAAGCCGGCGCGGCTGAGCACCGCCAGGGACTTGTTCGTCGCCAGCGCGCACAGGGCCAGCTTTGCCGCCTCCTGTTCACCGGCGCCCGCCGCCAGCAACGCCTCCTCCAGTCTCGCCCGCAGACCGTCCATCAGGGCGCGGACCATGGCCCGGCTCTCCTCGTCGAGCGCCGGGAACTGCGTCGCGGACACCGTGAGCAGGCAGCCGTCCGGGACCGCCGGGTCGGCGATGCGGTTCAGGGCGACCCGCAGGAAGGCCTCCACGACGGCGCCCGGGCCCGGGTGGGGTCCGGACAGCGCCTGCTCGTACAGCGGGTGGTAGGTCTGCGCGTACCGCGCGAGGCTCTTGCGGAAGAGGGCGCTCTTGCCGCCGAAGGTGCCGTAGAGCGAACCCCGGCCCAGGCCCGTGCCCTCGGTCAGGCGGTCGATCGAGGCCTCCGAATAGCCCCAGCGCCAAAAGACGTGCATCGCGCGTCGTAGCGCCTCGTCCACGTCGAACTGCTTGCGGCCTGCCATGGCCGTCACCCTACACATCTTGCACCGATCGTTCCAACATGCGTAGGGTCCACGGCATGACATCTTGCACCGATCGTTCCAAGATGAGTGCGGACGACGGCATCGCCGGCCTGGGCTCGCTGCGGCTGCCCGACGGGTTCACCGACGTCTTCACCAGCCGGCTCGTGGAGGTGAACGGGCTGCGGCTGCACGCGGTCACCGGCGGGGACGGCCCGGCGCTGCTACTGGTCGGCGGGTGGCCCCAGACCTGGTACGCCTGGCGGGAGGTGATGCCCGCGCTCGCCCGCCGGCACACCGTCGTCGCCGTCGACCCGCGCGGGGCCGGGCTCTCCGACAAGCCCGACGACGGCTACGACGCCGGCACACTGGCCGCCGACCTGGTGGCGTTGATGACCGCGCTCGGGCACGACCGGTTCGACGTGGCCGGCCACGACATCGGCACGTGGACCGCGTACGCCCTGGCCGCCGATCACCCCGGGCGGGTGGGCCGGCTCGCCGTCCTCGAGGCGGTCGTCCCCGGTCTCACACCGTCCCCGCCGCTGTTCGGGCCGGCCTCGGTCAACCTGAAGCTCTGGCAGTTCGGCTTCAACCGGCTCACCGGTCTCAACGAGGAACTGGTCCGGGGACGGGAACGGGTCTTCTTCGGCTGGCAGTTCGCCACCAAGGCCGCCACGCCGACCTCGATCCCCGCCTACGCCGTGGACGTCTACGTCGACGCGATCGCCGCCGATCCCCGCGCGCTGCGGGCGAGCTTCGCGTACTACCGGGCGCTGGAGGAGACGATCGCGCAGAACGAGCGGCGCGCCAGGACCCGGCTGACGCTGCCCGTGCTCGCCGTCGGCGGCGCGCTGTGGAGCGGGGCGAGTGCCGCCCGGACGATGCGCCTGGCGGCCGACGACGTCACGGAGGTCGTCCTCGACGACTGCGGCCACTACCCGGCCGAGGAGCAGCCGGAGCGGTGCGCCGGAATCCTGGAGGACTTCCTCGCGGCCGGCCGGTAGCGGCCGCGTGGGCCACCCGGCCGTGCGGCGGTGACTGCGCGGAAGCAAGCCGTACGTCATCCGGCGCCGGGTCGTAGGGACGAGATCGCCGCCGTGGCGCACGCGTGCGGCCGGGCGCCTCGTCGTCGCCGCACCCTCGTCGGCGGGGTGCCGCGTGGTACCGATCCGCTGAAGTGGCCAATCCACCGCCCGACCTGCTCCGGATTACGCGCAGACCGTGGAGCGCCAGGGCGGGAGGAGAGGCGATGGAACAAAGGCCGAAGGAGGGATCCGGGCGGCGGCACCGGCCCCGGCACGAGCGGCGGACGGCCGTGGTGGGCTCGGGGGTGGCGGGGCTGACAGCCGCCTACATCCTGGGACGGACCCGTCCCGTCACCCTGTACGAGGCCGACGGCCGGCTCGGCGGGCACGCGCACACCCACGAGCTGAGCTCGCCGTACGACGGGCGGGTGCACCGCGTCGACTCCGGGTTCATCGTGCACAACCGGCGCACCTACCCGCGCCTTCTGCGGCTCTTCGACGAACTCGGCGTCGCCACGCAGGAGTCGGAGATGAGCATGTCGGTGCGGTGCGAAGGGTGCGGGCTGGAGTACGCCGGGGCCCGCGGCCCGGCCGGGTTGTTCGCACAGCGCGGCAATCTGGTGCGCGGACGCTATCTGCGGATGCTGGCCGAGGTGCCCGCATTCCACCGGGCGGCCCGGCGGCTACTGTCCCGCGAACGCGAGGCAACACTCACCCTCGGGGAGTTTTTGCAGCGGGAGGGCTTCTCCGCCTACTTCCGCACCCACTTCGTGACACCGGTGGTCTCGGCCGTGTGGTCCTGCGACGCCGGGAGCGCTCAGCGCTACCCGGCCGCCTACCTGTTCCGCTTTCTGCACCACCACGGACTGCTCTCGGTGAGCGGCTCGCCGGTGTGGCGTACGGTCAGCGGCGGGTCGCGGGAGTACGTCGACCGGATCGCCAAACACCTCGGGGAGGTGCGTACCCAAGCCCCGGTTCGCGCCGTACGACGTCATGCGGACGGCGCCGACGTGACGACCGCGGACGGCACGACGGCGTCGTACGACGCGGTCGTGGTCGCGGTCCACCCCGACCAGGCGCTGCGACTGCTGGCCGACGCCACCGAGGCGGAGCGGGAGGTGCTGGGCGCGTTCCGTTACTCGCGCAACACCACGCTGCTGCACACCGACACCGGGCTGCTGCCGCGGGCCCGCGGTGCCCGCGCATCCTGGAACTACCTGATGCCGTCGTGCGAGGCCGGTGCCGACCGGGTCCGGGTCAGTTACGACATGAACCGGCTGCAACGCCTGGACGCCGCCGAGACGTACGTGGTCACCCTGGGCGGCGCGGACCGGGTCGACCCCGGCCGGGTGCTGGCCCGCATGGTGTACGAACACCCCGTCTACACCCCCGAGTCGGTGACTGCGCAGCGTCGGCTGCCCGAACTGAGGAGCTCCGTCTGCGCGTTCGCCGGCGCCTACCATGGGTGGGGCTTCCATGAGGACGGCTGCCGCTCCGGCGTCGAGGCCGCCGCGGCACTGGGGGCGCGCTGGTGAACACCGTGCCCGCCCTGTACTCCTGCCGGATCGCGCACGTGCGGAGCACCCCGCGGCGGTACGCGCTGCGGCATCGGACGTACCTATGGCTCATCGACCCCGAGCATCCTCCCCTACTGCCCCTGTGGCTGCGGCCGTTGGCCCGCTTCGATCCACGCGACCACTTCACCGGCGACCGGTCCTCCATCCGGGCGGGCCTGGATGCCTTTCTCGCAGCCCAGGGCGTCGACCTCGACGGCGGCCGGGTGCTGATGCTCACCCATGCGCGGGTGTGGGGGTACGTGTTCAACCCGCTCACCCTGTACTGGTGCCACGGCCCCGGCGGCGAGCTGCGCTGTGTCGTTGCTGAGGTGCACAACACCTACGGCGGACGGCACTGCTACCTGCTGCGCCCGGATCCGTCCTGGGCGGCCCGGGCCGACAAGGAGTTCCACGTATCGCCGTTCTTCCCCGTCGACGGGCACTACCGCATGCGGCTGCCGCCCCCCGGCGAGCGGCTCGATCTAACCGTTCACCTCAACCGTGAGGGCGGCCGGGCCCTCACGGCGACCGTACGCGGTGCCCGCCGCCCGGCGACCGTCCCGGTTCTGCTGCGGCTGGCGCTGCGCCATCCCTGGTCCACCCTCGCCGTGTCGGCCTCGATCCGCCTGCACGGCGTCCGCCTGTACCTGCGGGGCCTGCCCGTCCGGCCCCGCCCTGATCACCGCACGGAGAAGGCGACATGACGACAGCGTCCCGTATGACCCCTGAGGGACATGCCGTTCCCCTCGGCCCGACCACTGCCGAGGCGGGCGCCGCCGGTGAGGACGGCGCCGGTGAGGACGCCGCCGTGGCGGGGGCCGTCACCGGGCAGGCCGCTCGTGGGAGTTCGGCCCCGGGCAGGTGCCCCGCCCCCCGGAGCGGCACTGGTGGGGACGTTGCGCCGCCCGGGGCCGGGCGCCCCGCTCCGGCCGGCGGCCGCGGCGCGTCCGGCCGCTGGCCCGACGTCGTCACGGTGCCTACGGCATCACGCCTGCGCAGTGCGGTGACGGCCGCGCTCGTGCGGCGGGCCCTGCGGGGGCTGCCCCTACGGGCAGGGTTCGCCGATCGCGGCCCAGCGGGACTCGGCGGCCCGCTGCTGGAGGTGCGCGACCCGGCCGCCTTCCACGCCCGGATCGGCACCGGCGGGCTGGTCGGGTTCGGGGAGTCGTACATGGCGGGAGAGTGGGACGCACCCGACCTGGTCGCCGTGCTCACCGTGCTCGCGGGGAACGCCGCCAACCTGATCCCGGGTCCGCTGCAACGGCTGCGCGGTCTGTGGGCACTGCGCCACCCGCACGCGGAGCGCAACACTCCCGACGGCGCCCGCGCCAACATCAGCCGTCACTACGATCTCTCCAACGAGCTGTTCGCCCTCTTCCTCGACGACACTCTCAGCTATTCCTCGGCCGTCTTCCGCGGCTTCCCCGCGAGCTGGGAGCTGCTGGCCGCGGCCCAGCACCGCAAGATCGACCGGCTGCTCGACATGGCCGACGTAGGCGAGGGCACCCGGCTCCTCGAGATCGGTACCGGCTGGGGCGAGCTGGCCCTGCGCGCGGCGGCCCGCGGCGCCCGTGTCACCTCACTCACCCTGTCCCGGGAACAGCGGGACCTGGCCCTGGAACGGGTGCGCGCGGCGGGGCTGGAGGGTCGGGTCCGTATCGAACTGTGCGACTACCGCGAGGCACGCGGGCACTACGACGCCGTGGTCAGCGTGGAGATGGTCGAGGCGGTCGGCGCTGAGTTCTGGCCGGTGTATTTCCGCACGATCGACGAGCGGCTGGCACCGGGCGGCCGGGCGTCGCTCCAGGCCATCACCATGCCGCATGAGCGGATGCTCGCCGCCCGGGACACATTCACCTGGATCCACAAGTACGTCTTTCCCGGCGGTCTCATCCCGTCCACGACGGCGATCGAGGAGGCGGTGCGCGACCACACAGGGCTGCGGCTCGCCCGCCGCGACGCCTTCGGCTCCCACTACGCCGAGACGCTGCGGTTGTGGCGGGAGAGGTTCACCGAGCGCGCCGAGACGGTGGAGGCGCTCGGTTTCGACGACATCTTCCGCAGGCTGTGGACCTTCTACCTCGCCTACTCCGAGGCCGGCTTCCGGTCCGGGTATCTCGATGTGCAGCAGTACCTGTTCACCAAGGAGAACTCCGCGCGATGACCAGCATCCTTCCCGTGAAGGCCCCCGGCGCAGCCCACCTGCTCGCCCGCCTCGCCCAGGACACCCTCGGGGGCCCGCTGCCCCTGCGGCTTCGGGCCTGGGACGGCAGTGAAAGCGGCCCGGCAGACGCGCCCGTGGTCGTCCTGCGGTCCCGGCGCGCGCTGCGCCGGCTGCTGTGGCAGCCCGGCGAGCTCGCCCTGGCACAGGCGTACGTCACCGGCGAACTCGACGTCGACGGCGACCTCGCGCACGGGCTGAGGACGGTGTGGGCCGCGCAGCGGGAGCACGGCCTGCGCCCGCCCCGGCTCACTCCCGCCGACCGGGCCCGCGCCCTGGCCACCGTCGTACGGCTCGGCGCGGTAGGCCCGCGTCCAGCCGCGCCGGCCTCCCAGGCGCGGCTGCGTGGCGGTCTGCACAGCAGGGCTCGCGACCGGGCCGCGATCAGCCACCACTACGACCTGTCCAACGACTTCTACCGTCTCCTTCTCGACGAGACCATGGCCTATTCCTGCGGCTACTGGGCGAGTGACGACGAGGGCTTCGGACCCGCCGACGCCCAGCGGGCCAAACTGGAGCTGATCTGCCGCAAGCTGGCCCTGGCACCCAGGACCCGGCTGCTGGACATCGGCTGCGGCTGGGGTGCGCTCACCCTGTACGCGGCCGAACGGCACGGCGTCCAGGTCACCGCCGTCACCCTGGCCCGGGAGCAGGCGGCGTACGTGCGCGCACAGGTGCGCGAGCGTGGCCTGAGCGAGCTGGTCGAGGTGGTCTGCCAGGACTACCGGGACATCCAGGGCGGCGGGTACGACGCCGTCTCCACCATCGAGATGGGCGAGCACGTCGGCGACGCCGAGTACCCGGCGTTCGCGGCCGCCCTGCACCGGTTCGTCCGGCCGTGCGGGCGGGTGCTGGTGCAGCAGATGGCGCGGGGCCGCGACGCTCCTGGCGGCGGGGCGTTCATCGAGGCCTACATCGCCCCCGACATGCACATGCGTCCGCTCGGCGAGACGACGGCCATGCTGGAGGAGGCGGGCCTGGAGGTGCGGCACACCGAGTCGCTGCGCGAGCACTACGTCCGAACCGTCCAGGCGTGGCACCGCACACTGGAGGAGCGCTGGGAGCGGTTCGTGCGGCTGGTGGGCGAGGAGACGGCGCGCGTGTGGCGGCTGTACCTGGTCGGCGGGGCGCTGGCGTTCGAGGAAGGCCGGATGGGCGTCGACCAAATCCTGAGTGTACGGCCCGGTCCCGGAGGACACAGCGGTATGCCGCACACCACGCACGCCTGGTACGAAGGGCTGGGCCGGCCGTGAACGGCTTCCCCTGGAACGCGTTCGCGCTCAACCTCGCATGGTCCGCCGCCGCAGTCCTGACGGTCATGCTCCTCACCTTCGCGCTCGCCGTCCGCGCGGGCCTGCACCGGATCGTGGACATCGCCTGGGGGGTGGGCTTCACCGCGGTGGCCGTCGTGAGCTGTGCCGCCTCCGCCGGTCAGGGGGATCCCCTACGACGGCTGCTGGTGACCGTTGCGACGGCGCTCTGGGGGATGCGGCTGGCCGTGCACATCGCACGGCGCGGCCGTGGCCACGGTGAGGACCCGCGCTACGAGGCGATGCTGGCGAAGGCGCCCGGCAGCCGGAACACCTACGCGCTGCGGATGGTCTACCTGCTCCAAGGCGCCCTGGTGTGGCTGGTCTCCCTGCCCGTACAGGCCGCGCAGTACATCTCCGGTCCGCCGTCGTTCCTCGTCCAAGCCGGGAGCGTGCTGTGGGCGGTCGGGTTCGGCTTCGAGGCGGTCGGGGATGCCCAGCTCGCCCGGTTCAGGGCCGATCCCGCGAACCGGGGCCGGATCATGGACCAGGGGCTGTGGTCGTGGACCCGGCACCCCAACTACTTCGGCGACTTCTGCGTGTGGTGGGGCCTGTTCCTCCTGGCCTGCGACGCGCCGCAGGCCGCCGCCGTGTCCGTCGTCTCCCCGCTGGTGATGAGCCTGCTGCTGATACGGGGAAGCGGGAAGCGGCTGCTGGAACGGCACATGGCGGACCGGCCCGGCTATGCCGAGTACATGGCCCGCACCAGCGGCTTCTTCCCCCGCCCGGCCAGGCGGCGGACCGCCGGGAGGGGGCTGCGGTGACACGGGACAGCGGGCAGCAGACCGGAACGGGCACCCGTGCACTGCTACTGCCCCGCTCGCTTCCTTCCTGGCCCCGCGCGGCCGTCCTGGTGCTGCACGGCGGGCAGGCGTCGAGCGAACGCCCCACCAGCCCCTGGCAGCCGGCCGCGCTGCGGATGCGTCCGCTCGTGCGGGCGGTGACCGCCGCACTCCCCCACGAGGACGTTCTGGTCGCCCAGGTCCGCTACCGGCTGCGCGGCTGGAACGCCGAACGGGCCGACCCGCTGAGGGATACCCGGCGGGCCCTGGACGAACTCCGTGAACTGACCGGTCCCCTGCCCACGGTCCTGCTCGGACACTCCATGGGCGGCAGGGCGGCCCTGCGCGCTGCCGGCCACCCGCAGGTCTGCGCGGTCCTCGCCCTGGCACCATGGTGGCCTGCGGGGGAACCGGTCGCACAGACGGCGGGCCGGCGCGTCATCGCCCTGCACGGAAACCGCGACCGGATCACCTCGGCCGCGGAGACAGCGGACTGCGTACGCCGGGCGCGGGAGGCGGCGGCGCGGCCCGCCATGGCCGTCGTCGGCGACGGCGACCACGCGATGCTGCGCCGCCACCGCTTCTGGCACCGCACCGCGTCGGCCGTCGTCGCCCATCTCCTCGACCCCGACGGCGTCCCCGACCCGCTGCCCGAGGAGAGCTACGGAGGTGGGCACTTTCCCGTGCTCTGACCGGTCCGCCACGGCCCCGGCCGGCGTCGGCGGTGCCCCGCTTCAGCGCAGACGGGTGGGGCGGTGCGGGGCGGCGGTGCTCAGCCGGATCCGGGTGCGGGCCGTGCAGGGCGCCGCGCTCTTCTCGGCCTCCGCCGTCAGCGCGCACAGGGCGGGCAGGACGGCGTCCGGGGAGGCGCCCGGTCGCAGCCAGATCCGCAGGCCGATCTCCAGCCGCCGCCCGGGAAGGCACAGCACGCGGCTGCGGCTGCGGGCGACGCCGGGAAGGGCCGCCACGCGGGTCGACAGCGCCTCGGCCAGTGCCTGCGGGCGCACCGTGCCGCCGGGCAGGGCGAGGGCGAGCGGTCGGGCGGGGCCGGGACGCAACCGTGCGAGGGACCAGTAGGCGAGCAGCACGCTCAGGGTGATGGCGGCGGCCATGAGCGTGGGGGTCCACCAGGCCTCGGCGCGCAGCTGGGCCAGCCGGTCGCGGTCCAGCAGGACGGAGCCGGGGGCCGCGGCGGGCCACCAGGACGGCAATCTGCCCGTGACGGCCCGGTCCGTGGCGGCGAGCCAGGAGCCGGCCAGGGCCAGGACGAGCCCGGCCAGGCCGAGGACCGTCCGGTTGACGGCACTGCGGACACGGCGCGTCACCGCTCACCTCCGACGGCACGGGCGCGCCCCGGCACCGAAGACCCGGGCACGGACGGCGGGGTCGTCTCGTCCAGCGCGGACGGCGATGTCGCCGTGCCGGGTACGGACGGCGGTGTCGCCGTGTCCGGTACGGACGGCGCCGTCGTGGCGTCCGGCGCGGGCGGCGCGGTCTCCGTGTCCGGCACGGGCGGCGGGGTCGTCGTGTCCGGCGTGGGTGGGTGCCACAGGGATTGCGGTGTGACGACGATCCGCAGGCGTGGGGTGCGGCGCAGGCGGCAGGCGGCCAGCGCGTCGCGGGCGGCGGCCGTGACGGCGGCGTGCGCGGCGGCGCGGTCGCCGAAGGCGAGGGGGGCCCGGACGACGGCCCGTCGGCGGGATGCCCTCACCCGTACAGCGGTGACGCCCTCGACGTCCCCCACCGCGTCCCGGAGCAGGGCTTCGACCGCCGAGCGGTCCATGGCCGCCTCGACGCGGGGCGCCGGGGCGAGGAGGGTGGAGCGGCGGCGCCTGCCCGGGGTGAGGGCGAGCACGGCCATCCACACGCCGGCAAGGGCGAGCAGCGCGCCTCCGGCGACGACGGCCGGGTCGCCGGGTCCGTGCCCGGACAGCCAGTGCACGGCGCCGGTGCGCCAGGCGGCGGGTGCCTGGTGGGCGGTGTGCACCCGGACCAGGTCGAGGGCCAGCGCGCCGGTGCCCACCGCGGCGGCCGCGGTGAGCAGGGTGACCGGCACCCGGCGCCCGGACCACCGGCGGCGGGGCGTGCGGGTGCCGGGCCCGGCGCCGGCGGACGGCGGCAGCGGGGGGTGCGGCAGGAGAGACGGGGCGAGCGCGGTGACGGTGACGCGCGCGTCGGCCACGTCCAGTCCCGTCAGCTGCCCGGTGCGCTGCGCCACGTGCCGCTGGAGGTTCTTGACGGTCTCGGCCAGGGGGGCCGGGTAGGGCAGGGTCACCCCGAGCGCCAGCTGCGCGCTGTTGCCGTGCACGGACGCCGCGACCCGGGCGGCCGGCACGGGACGGCCGGTCCGGTCGGGGCGGTCGGGGCCGTCGGTCCGTGCGGTCCGGGAGGAGCGGGCGCCGGGGGCGCCGCCCGGGCGGGGCAGCGTCTCGGCGGCCGCGCGTTCGGCGATCCTGCGTACCGCCCGCGGTGAGACGGTGGTGGTGCCGCGGGCGGCCGCGGCGGTCATCGGCGGCTCCGCTCGAACGCGTCGCGTACGTCCTGGACGCCGCCTCCGCCCTCGATCCAGCGGCCCAGCGCCCAGCCCAGGCCGCCGAGCGCGGCCACCAGCAGGAAGGCGCCGAACCCGCCGAAGAAACCGGCGAACGCCAGGGCCATTCCCGCGATCATCCCTACGAACGGTGTGCTCATGCCCTGTCCACCTCTCACCCGGAACAGCTCCCGTCTTCTCCCCGGCCCCGCTACGCCACGCGGGAGGCGGCCGCGGCCGTGGACTCGTCCTCGTCCTCGGGCAGGTGGACGTCGTTGACGGTGATGTTGACCTCGACGACCTCCAGCCCGGTGATCCGCTCCACCGCGGAGACGACGTTCTCCCGCACGTCCCGGGCCACGTCCGTGATGGCGGCGCCGTACTCGACGACCAGGTCCAGGTCGATGGCCGTCTGCCGCTCGCCCACCTCGACCTTCACCCCGCGCCCCACGTTGGGCCGGCCGCCGGGCACGCGGTCGCGCACCGCGCCGATGGTGCGCGACAGGCCGCCGCCCATGTCGTACACGCCGGGGATCTCCCGGGCGGCGATGCCGGCCACCTTCACGACGACGACGTCGGCGATCGAGGTCCGGCCGCGGTCGGCGGCCGGCTGGTCGGCGCCCGTCGTGCCGTCGGACACGGCGGTGGTGGTGCGGGGGGCACCGGTGCGCTGCGGGACCGAGGGGGCGGACGGAGTGGAGGGGGTGGAGGGGGTGGACACGTCCTTGGCGGTGGGTGCGGTCTGCGTGGTCATGGCACGTCCCTTTCTGCCTCGATGTGCGGGTGCTTCCTGAGGGGCTCTCACTGCGTTGGACCCGCCCCGGCCGCGGCTGTGACGCGGGAATCGCAAAAAAATGCTGCGGGGCGCCCACCGAGGTGAGGCGCCCCGCAGCCGAGTCGCGGTGACGAACCGCGGTGACCAGGTGCGTGACCAGGTCACCAGATGCGGTGACGAACCGTCAGCCGGCCGGCATCAGGACGGTGTCGATGATGTAGACGTTGGCGTTGGCGGTCTTGACGTTGCCGCAGACGACCTTGGCGGAGTCGTTGACCGTGTAGGACTCGCCGGAGCCGGAGGTGGTGAGCTTGGACTTCTCCAGGGTGTCGAAGGAGCCCTTCTCCAGGTCCTTGGGAGCCAGCTTCTGGCCGACGACGTGGTAGGTGAGGATCTTCGTCAGCTGGGCCTTGTCGGCCAGGACCTTGTCCAGGGTCGCCTTGGGGATCTTGGCGAAGGCGTCGTTGGTCGGGGCGAACACGGTGATGTTCTGGGCGTTGTTGAGGGTGTCGACCAGTCCGGCCTTCTTCACCGCCGTCACCAGCGTGGACAGGGCGGGGTTGTTGGAGGCCGCCGTGGCGACCGGGTCCTGGGCCATGCCGTCGAAGGAGCCGGCACCGCTCGCGGGCACCGCCGAACAGGCCGGGCCGAACGGCTTGTCCGCCATGGCGGTGCTGCCGGAGTCACCCATGCCGCTGTCGGAGGCGGCCGCGGGGGCCGACGCCTTGGAGGAGGTGTCCGACTTGGCGGAGTCGCTGCCGCTGTCGGAGCAGGCGCTCAGCGCCAGGGGCAGGACGGCCGCGGCGGCCAGGGTCACGGCGGTGCGGCGGATACGGGTGTTCATGGTGTTTCTCCAATGAGGGGTTAGGTGCGGCTGAGCCGCGTTCATGAGGGGGTGTGGGTTGGCTTGGGGGGGGTCAGTCGACGGTGACGACGACGGAGTGCCGTCCGCTCGCGCCGTCGGGGACGGTCCGGGTGCGTCTGTCGGTCTGCACCTGGCCGGTGCGGTCGGTGGCGCGGACGGTGAGGGTGTGTCCTCCCGCGGTGGCCTGCCAGGGAAAGGACCACTGGCGCCAGGTGTCGCGGGTGTCCTCTGCGGCGAGGCGGGCCTCCTGCCAGGGGCCGTCGTCGACGCGGACCTCGACCTTGTCGATGCCGCGGTGCTGGGCCCAGGCGACCCCGGCGACCATGACCGTGCCCGCCCGGGGACGGGCGAACGGCTTGGGGGTGTCGATGCGGGACTGGGTCTTCACCGGCGCCCTGCGGGCCCAGCCCCGCTTGACCCAGTAGGGGTCGTAGGCGTCGAACGTGGTGAGTTCGAGGTCCTCGATCCACTTGCACGCGGAGACGTAGCCGTACAGGCCGGGCACGACCATGCGGACCGGGAAGCCGTGCGCGAACGGCAGCGGTTCACCGTTCATGCCGACGGCGAGGAGGGAGTCCCGGCCGTCCATGACGTCCTCCAGCGGACTGCCGATCGTCATGCCGTCCACCGAGCGGGCGACCAGCTGATCGGCGGGCCCGCCCCGCGAGGGGGGTACGACTCCGCACTCGGCCAGCAGGCCGGCGAGGCGGACGCCGATCCAGCGGGCGTTGCCGACATAGGGGCCGCCGACCTCGTTGGAGACGCAGGTGAGCGTGATGTCCCGCTCGACCAGCTCACGGCGCAGCAGGTCGTCGAAGGACAGCGTCAGAGGCCGGGCGACTCCCTTGCCGTGGATGCGCAGCCGCCAGGCGCCGGCGTCCACCTTCGGCACCACCAGGGCGGTGTCGACGCGGTAGAAGTCGCCGTTCGGGGTGGTGAAGGGGCTGATGCCGGGGATCCGCAGCCCGGCGCCCCCGGGTACGGCCAGGGCGGCGGAGGCGGGCCGAGGCAGGACGAGCCGCTCACGTGAGGCGGCCGCGCTGTGCCCGCGGGAGGCGTTCCACGTCCGGCCGAGCACGGCGGCCCCGGTCGAGGCCGCGGCGGCGGCCGTCGCCGCGATCACGAACCCGCGACGGTCCCACTCCGCACCGGACCGCACCCCGCCGGGCCGCGCCGCGTCCGTGGCGGCGGGCGCGTCCGCCGCCGTGGGTACATCTGCGGCCGTGGCCGCGGCTGTGTCCACAGGCACGTCCGTGGCCGCGTGCGTCGTGTGTTCCCTCAGGGCGAGGCGGCCCGTCAGGACGTACAGCAGGACGGCTCCGGCGACGGCTCCGACGACCGACGGCAGCGCGTCGGCCGCTCCGGTCGAGTCGGGCCTGCCGGTCGCCGCGACCGCGCCGACGGCCCCGAACAGCAGCACGCCCGCCGCCCCGGTCCGCCGCCACCGCAGCGCGACGACTCCCAGCGCCAGCGCGCACAGCGCCAGCACCGCGAGGATCCCCAGCTGGAGGACCAGCTTGTCGTCCGTGCCGAAACGGCGGACCGCCCAGTCCTTGACCGCCGCGGGCGTCCGGTCGATCGCCGCGCCGCCCACCGCGACGACCGGGCCGGCCTGCGGGCGCACCGCCACCGACACCAGCTCCGCGACGGCGAGCGCGGCGAAACCCGCGAGCGCGCCACTGCACGCGCCCAGCAGCGGCCGTACCGCGCCGCGCCGGCCATGGGGTTCCTTCTCGTTCTCCGTCACGCGGGGAATCCGGTCCCGGCGGCCCGGCGGATTGGTCGTATCCACGATCGGATGAATCTCTTTTTCCGCCCAATCCGCGGAGGTCGCGGCTACGGATCAAAAGGAAAAAGGGGTGAATCAGCAGCGCGTTCCCGCCCGGTCCGGCATCCGATCGGGGCTCCTTCGCCGAATGTCTGTGTGTCCGCGTCACAAGAGCGGCGCGGGGGTGTCCAACCCTTGGGAACCGACGAGAGGAGCCGCCGAGTGGCGGTGGCCCGCACACCGAACGCATCACCGGACACCCGGACCGGCCCGGACACCCGGGCCGACACGGACGCCTGCTCCGATCCGGAGACCCGCTCCGACGCGGACGCCCGGGCGGCCGCGGAGGACGCCCTGCTGGCGGTCCGTGCCGCCGAAGGCGACGAGGAGGCGTTCGCCGTGCTCGTACGGCGCCACGCGCCGGCACTGACCCGGCTCGCGACGCGCCTGCTCGGCACCCGCACCGAGGCCGAGGACGCCGTCCAGGACGCCTTCATCAGCGCCTGGCGGCGGCTGCCGGAGTTCCAGGGACGCTCCTCCTTCGGCACCTGGCTGTACCGGATCGTCACCAACCGCTGTCTGAACGTGCTGCGGGCCAGGAGACCCGCGGCCCCGCTGGAGGCGGCGGGCGACGTCCCCGCGGCCGAGCACACCACGTCACCGGCCCGGATCACCGAGGCCCGCGACGCGGTCCGCGAACTGCGCGAGGCCCTCGACCTGCTGTCGGCCGAACAGCGGGCCTGCTGGGTGCTGCGGGAACTGGACGGCCGGTCCTACGAGTTCGTCGCCGACGCGGTGGGCATCAGCCAGGATGCCGTCCGTGCCCGCGTGTTCCGCGCACGCCGTTGTCTGACACAAGCACTGGGGGCCTGGCGATGACCGACCGCACCGACCCGCCGAACGGCGCTTACGCCCACGGTGACGACGACGAACTCCTGCCGTGCGGACGGCTGCTGTCCCGGGTGTGGGACGACTGGGAACGGCAGGCCGACGACACCCACCTGCGCTCCTGCCCGCACTGCCGTCAGGCGGTCTCCGGACTGGACCGGCTGGAGTGCGTGGTGCGGGGCCTGGACGAGGAGACGGCCCCGCCCTCCCCCCAGGACACCGAGTCGCTGACCCGGCGGATCATGGACGTCGTCCGTCTCGAACTGCGTCCGGGCCGCCCGGTGCCGCTCGGCGGACCCGCCGAGGACCTGTGGATCATGGAGGCGGTCGCGGCCCGCACCCTGCGGGCGGCCGCGGAGACGGTACCGGGCGTCCGGGCCGGCTCCTGCCGCCTCCTCGCCCCGGACCCCGACGGCCCCGCGGACGCCCCCACGACCGCGGACGGCTCCTCGGAGGGGGCCGGCGCGGCGGTCGGCGTCCGTCTCGACATCCACGCCCCGGCCGGCGCCCCGCTGCTCCCCCTCACCGAGCGGGTGCGGGAACGGGTGCGTGAGGCCGCGGACCGGGAACTGGGCGTGCCCCTGGCGGCCGTCGACATCCGTGTCACCGACCTCGTCCCCGCATCGGCCGGCGACGGCCAGGAAGGTCGTACGCCATGACCGCGCCCCTGACGAGCAGTGCTCGTACGGCACTGGCCGAGAAGGTCGCCGCGACGGTGGAGAGCGTGCCGGGGGTGGCCTTCCTGCGGCCGGGACTGGCCGACCGGCTGCGCTCCACGCTGCCGCGGTCCACGCCGGCCGCAGGGGCGGCGCCCCCGGCGGGCGTACGGCTGACGCGGCCGCGGGAGGACGGCCCCTGGCATGTGGAGATCCATGTCGTCGCGCTGCGGCAGGCCCGGACGGTGGAGGTGGCCCGGGCCGTGCGGGACGCCGTCGAGCTGCGCCTGGCCGTGCTGCTGCCCGCCCCGCCCGCGCCGACCGTCGCGGTGACGGTCACGGGCCTGGTCTGACGCCCCCGCTCCCCCGCCCCCGTCCCCCCTCCCCCACGGCACATGGCCGGGGGTGAAGACCGTGCGGGAGGGGCGGGGGGAGCGGGTTCAGAGGGGGAAGGGCATCAGCGCGAGCGGTGCGGAGGTGGGCTGCGGCGAGCCGCCGGCGGGCTCGACGGTCACGCCCATGCCGGACGCCCCGTCGAGGGCGCCGCGCAGCAGCACGCTCTGGTTGCTGCGGCCGGGGTCCATCAGGCCGGCGGAGCGCATGGTGCCGCCGTCGTCGAACCACAGCTGGTAGACCTTGCCGCCGGGCGGTCGGCTCATCCCGGAGACCACGAAGACGGCCCGGTCCAGGCTGCGTGAGACGACGACGGTGCCGGTGGCGCCTGAGGACAGCTCGCCGCTGCGGGTGCGGGCGTCCGGCGCCGCGAGCACGGCGGCGATCTCGTCCGCCCCGCGTTCGGCGCGGCGCGCCTGGCTCACCGCGTCCTCGGCCCGCTGGTGCTGCCAGACGGTGGCCCCGCCGAGCGCCGCGGCCGCCGCCAGACAGGCGGCGAGCGCCCACCGGGACAGCAGGCCGGCCCGCAGCCGGGCACCGCCCGAGCGGCCCGGCTGCTGCGTGCCGGGGGCCTCCTGGCGCACGGTGGTGATCCGGCGCAGGACCCGCTCGCGCAGTACGGGAAGAGGGGTCGTGGACACGGCCAGGCCCAGCCGGGCCGCGGTCGCGGACAGTTCGGCGCTCTCCTGCGCGCACGGCTCGCAGTGCGCGAGGTGACGCTCGAACGCCTCGTGCTCGTCGTCGGACAGCGCGTGCAGGGCGTAGGCCCCGGTCAGGCTGTGCAGTTCGGCGGTGGTGTTCACGCGGTCACCCCCAGGCAGTCGCGCAGCCGGATGAGTCCGTCCCGCAGCCGGGTCTTGACGGTCCCCAGCGGCAGGGACAGCGCCCCGGCCACCTGGGGGTAGGTCAGTCCGCGGTAGTACGCCAGGGTGACCGCCTGGCGCTGGATCTCGGTCAGGGTGCGCAGGCAGCGCCGTACCTGTTCGCGCTCCAGTCTCGCCTCGACCTGTTCGGTCACCTCGTCGAACTCGGGTGTCCGCTCCAGCAGGGCGGCCTTGTGGTCGCGGACCACCGCGGCCTCCACCGAGCGCACCCGGTCCACCGCGCGGCGGTGCGCCAGGGTGAGGACCCAGTTGATGGCCGTCCCCCGCTCGGCGCGGTAACGGGGAGCGGTGCGCCACACCTCCACCAGCACCTCCTGTGCGACTTCCTCCGACTGTGCCCGGTCCCGCACGACGGCCTGCACGACACCCAGGACCGGGCCCGCGACGGCGTCGTAGACGCGGGCGAAGGCGTCCTCGTCGCCCAGCGCCACCTGCCCCATCAGCTCCTGGAGATCGGGCGCCTTCGATGGGTTCCTGCCGATATGAATAGCTTCCTTCACCGAAGGCCTCCGCGGTCGGGACATGTCCGGGCGTAATCCGTTCCTGCCGAGCGGGCGGATTGGTTGCGGCGGCGAAGAAATCACAGACGACCGAGGGTGACGGCGGTCGGCACCGTCGGCGGGACGCCTTCCTGGAGATCTCCGAAGCCGGCAAGCGAACCGGACGGGCGCACGCTTCGCACGCTTCACCGACAGGCCGCGCCGGTCCTGCCCGTGACGGCGGCGGCGATGCGGACGGAGGCATCCGCCCCGGGGCGTCCTTGGCAGCACACCGCGCCGGGCGCCCGGGTCCGGTGCCTCGGAGGATCCTGACCTTGCTGATGCGCACCGCGTCCGCGCACCTGTCGTCACGGGCTGGAATCAATGGTGTCCACGAGGGCGACGCGTGCGGTGATGCGTTTACCGACCGGCTCCCGCTCGACCGACAGCGCCACCGTGACCGCCTTGACGATTTCCAGGCCGTGCTGGCCGATCCTGCCGGGATCCGCCGCACGGGCAACCGGTGATGCGGGGTGACTGTCCCACACCACGACCTCCACGTCGAAGGTGGTGACGCGCAGCTCCATCAGGACGGGACCGGGAGCGTACTTGAGGGCGTTGGTGACCAACTCGCTGACCACCAACTGGGTGAGATCCCTCGTACGTGCGAGCACAGGCAGGTGATGTTCGAGGCGAGCCCGGTCGAGAAAGGAGACGGCATGGCGGCGGGCGTCTGCGATGCATCCGGCCCCTCCGTCCCATGCATAACCGGCGCGCATCAGGCACTCCTCAGCGCCCGTACCGGCACCGTCCTCGGGATGGAACTCCACGTAGCACCCTCACTCCCCGCTCACGCCCGCCAGTACCCGGGACAGCGGCATGAATGCCGCCAGAGGGGTGCCATTGGGCACATCAGGCTGATTGCACCCCAGCGCCCCCGGCACCGGCAGCGACGCACGCCCGCGTGCATCCGGCCGTCCCGCCGAAGCGGAATCACCCCCAGACGCCGCGGCCGGGCAGGCCCCGAGCAGAGTCGAGGAGACGGTGACCGACAGCCACAAGGACGACACACCCGACCAGTGCCGTATCACCTGTGCTGTGGTTGAGGGTGTCCGTGTGGTGACCGCGCAAGGCGAGATCGACCATGACGCCACACGCGCCTTCAATAAATCCCTGCTGTCCGCGAACGGCACCCTTGCGCACCGGCGAATCGTGGCCGACCTCAGCGGTGTGACCTTCATGGACGCGAGCGGCGTCAACGTCCTCATTGCCGCCTACCGGCAGGTGACGGGCACGGAGGGGTGGTTGCGCATCGCGGGTGCCCAGCCCTCGGTCCTGCGCGTCCTGCAGACGGTCGGTGTCGACGCGTTCATCCCCTGCCTTCCCACCACCGAGCAGGCCTTGAACAGCTGACCGCCGTCGCCGCTCGGCCGGGAGAGCCCGTCGCCGGCCGAGGCTTCCGAGGGGGTGGGCGCGAGGTCTCCTCGAGCGCCGGGCCGGCCCGCCCCGCCGGGCCGGTCGTACTACCCGGCGAAGCACCCCCACGACGACAGGATGTTTCGGCCATAAGATGACAAGTAGGCCGGTCAAGGCCGTCCCGCGCCCACGGAGCGCGCACAGCGGAGCAGAACGCGAGCGTCAGCTCGCCCGGGCGTCAAACGCGCGCAACGGAAGAGGTGATCGCGATGACGGCGCGCTCGGCTCGTCCTGGTGGCAGTGGTGCCGCACCTCACCGGCGCGGCGCACGGCCTCGGCCGTCTCCCGGCCATCGGTATCGCGCGCTTCGCCACCGGCAGGCCCTTCTTCGCGGCAGGCCTCTCCCCTCACTCCCGACGACGTCCCGCCCGCCGCCGGCCGCTACGAACGGAGGGCGCCATGGCGGAGGACCTGGGAGGTGAACGGTGGTCGGGACCGACGGCCGGTCCGGGTTTCTGGTCGCGGATCGTCGAGCAGTTGGACACCGCCCTGATCGTGGTGGATCCCGCCGGATCGATCCTCGCCGTCAACCCGGCCGCCGAACGGCTGCTGGGCCGGGCCGCCGGCACGATGCGCGGAAAGGACGCCCACGAACTGCTGCACCGCGACCCGGAGGGGAGCAGGCTCCCGCGGCAGCCCTGCCCGCTGCTCCGGTCACTGACCGAGGGAGCCGCCGCGCGTGGGGAGGGCGACAGCTTTCTGCGCGGGGACGGCCGCCAGATCGCCATCTCCTGGTCCGCCTCCCCCTTGCTGACCGACGGCTGCCTCACGGGCATGGCCGTGCTCTTCACGGACTTCACGGGCGACCACGGCGCACGCCGTGAGCGTGCCGCCTACACGAGCGCTCTGGAAGACATCAATGAGCGGCTGACGCTGGTCGCGGAGATCACCGACGTGCTGGGCCAGACCCTGGAGGCCGACGAAGCGCTGGCACGGCTGGGCCGCCTGCTGGTTCCCCGTCTCGCCGACTGGGCGGCGGTGGACCTGCGGACCTCTTCCGGGCAGGTCCACCGGGTGGCGGTGACGGGTCCGGCGGGCCGGGACGCCGGACTGGAGGGCGGGTGCGAGCATCTGCCCGAGGTGGCGGAGGAAGACCGCTCGCCACTCGTCCAGGTACTCAACGGCGGTTCTGCGGTTCTGTGGGAGGAGAGGGAGGAGCAGGCGCACACTGCGGCTCCCCCCGGCTCTCCCCTGGCCGCGCTCCACGGCGCCTTCCTGCGCACGGTGCGCGCGGCATCGGTCATCACGGTGCCGCTGGGCTCGAGACGGCAGATCACCGGCGCGCTGACCCTGGTGCGCACCGACCCGGCGCACCCCTTCAGCCCCGCCGACCTGGACGTGGCGAGCGACATCGGCCGCCGGGTCGGCCTGGTCGTGGACAACGCCCGCCGCTACGGCCGCCAGCGTGCCGTCGCCGAGGCGATGCAGCGCAATCTGCTCGCCCCGCTGCCGCAGCCGGGCCTCCTGCGGCTGGCCGCCCGCTACCAGCCCGCCCCGGTCGGCTCCCAGGTCGGCGGCGACTGGTACGACGCGTTCGAGCTGAAGGACGGCGTCCTCGCACTGGTCATCGGGGACGTCGTGGGCCACGACCTGGCCGCGGCGGCCGGGATGGCACAGCTGCACGGCATCCTGCGGTCCCTGGCCTGGGACCACACCGAACCGCCCGGCGCCGTCGTGGACCGCCTCGACGACGCCATGCCCGCCATCACGACCGTCCAGATGGCCACGCTCGTCCTCGCCCGGGTCGAAGGCGACCCGCGCACCGGCCCCTGGACACTGCGATGGACCAACGCAGGACATCCCCCGCCCCTGCTCCTGACGCCCGGCGGACAGGCGCAGTACCTCACAGCCGGACAGGGACTCGTCCTCGGCGCTCCCCCGGGCACGGACGCGATCAGACCCGACGCCGTGCTGCCGCTTCCGCCGGCCTCCACGCTCCTCCTCTACACCGACGGTCTGATCGAGATCCCCGGCAGCGACCTCGACACCGGCATGGCCCTGCTGCGACGCCACGCCCTCGCGCTCGCCCACGCACCACTGGACACACTGTGCGAGGAACTGCTCGCACGGACGCCCCCCGGCAGCACGGACGACGTGGCCCTGCTGGCCCTGCGTCTGCCGACGCTGTGACAGGGCAGCGAGGCGGCGAGCCCCTCCACGGCCGGGTCGCGCGCAACGAGGACCACGGCAGCGTCACCCGCCGACCACACAGCCGCGCCCCCGCCCTCTCGATTGGTCAACCGTCCGCCGGGATGCCCGCCGCGGCCGCCATGAGCGGTTCCGCGGCTTGCGGCGTGGTGTCCGGGGGCACGACCAGCAGGTCCCAGCGTCCCCGGCCGGGGGCAAGCAGGACAGCGGTGTGCGGGGCGGACGCCGCCGAATTCCTGCGCAGCCGTACGACCTGGCCGGCCACGAACATCCGCCCGGGCCCTGCGGACCATGTCGCCCCGTTGACCGTGACACCGGCGACATCGCCCCACTCACGCGGCAACCCGGCCAGCAGGATCGGGAGTTCGGCAAGGAGGTCGTAGGAGCGCGGCCACCACGCCCCGTCGATGAACCGGGGCAGGCCGCCACGGGGTGCCAGGCGCAGGCGCAGGACGGGGTGGGAGGGAAGCGGGGGGTGCAGGGCGATGGTCATGGGCCGGGCTCCTGTCGACTGACGTGCGCGAGTGGGTGGTTGGCGTCAGACACGACGGGCCGTGCCGACCGCGGCCGGCACCGTGCGCCACCGGACCCGTTCTCCCTCGGTAAGGGCCGACGCCACTCCGGCACATCGCCCCCCAGCGCCGGGTGAGCGGGCGTCGTCGCGCCTGGGACGGCGCGGCGGCCTGCGGCGGGTGCCGACGGCGGCGTAAGGGGTCCGACCGGCATACAGGAGGCTCCTCGACCGCTGCGCGGACCGCTCGGACGAAGGTGCGGCCGGGGTCACGGGCTGCCCCTGGTGAGTGGTGCGCCGAGGCCGCCCGGAAGGGCGGGCACAGGACACCGTTGCCCTTGCAACCGTACTCCCCCGCGGAAGGTGACGTCCGGATCGCACCGACCGGCACCCCGGCGGGTGGCCTCGCACCGGCAACCGCGTTGACACGGACCTTCGCCGGACGTTGACTGGCAGCACGGCGCGGGGTGGTACCCCGGCACGACGGGGTCTTCGGACGGTACCCCGACACAACGGAAGCGGTACACACGACGATGTACGACCAGACACGCGCCCAGCAGCCCGCGGACCGGCCCTCGGACTCGGCCGGACAGGGCGGCACGGGCCCGCAGGCCCTGCTCCCCTCGGACGGGAGGGCGGAGATCGCGCGGCGCCTCGGACATGCCGTCAACACCTTCGCCGACAGCCCCCGCGAGGCTCTGGAGGAGGCCGAGGGCGCATTCGACGCGGCCACTGCCCAGCTTGCGGACGCCCTTGCCGAGCGGCGCCGGGTCCTGCGCGCGGGCTGGGCGGACCTGGACCCCGAGACCCGGTCCGCTGAACTGCGGTTCGCGCTGCGGGAGTACCGGGAGATCACCGGGCGACTGCTGCGCGTATAGACGACCACGGATCCACCCGTCAGCTCGCTCTGCCGCGGGAGCGTTCCCGGCATCGTCGGATCCGGCGGCCGCCGCCGGATCACCGGACCTGGACGACGGCCGTCGGGGACTCCCTCACGCGGCCGCCCCCCTCTGGGCGCGCGGTCTGACGGGAGCCGGGTGCCCCGCGCAGGCGTGCGACGCCACGCGGAAGGTGACCGCACGGGTCTCACGACGAGACGAGGGGAAGAACGGGCTGAACACAGGGACGGCCGGAACGGGCAGGAGAACCGACTGCGCTGCAGAGGCCGGGAACCGGTCCTTGCCCGGGTCATGGGCACGGGCAGCCGTCAGGGCTGCCGAACAGTGTGCGTTCGCCGCGCGTTTCCCGCGGGCGGCCGGACGCCGCAACCTTACGGGCACCCGCCCCGGGTGAGAACCCTCCCGCACGCCCCGTCCGCCGGACCGGGGCGCGGAGTAGCGTGGAGCGCACCGGGAATCGTCCGTACGCCGGCCGTCCGCCGACGCCGCTCCCGGCGCACCACGACACCGGGGCGCCGCACGGCGCCCCGGGGACAGGGACCGCGACATGAGCGCGCCCACCCCGCAACACATCTCACCGGACCGGGAACCCCCGGCGTTCGCTCCCCCGGCCCGAGTCGCCCTGCGTCCGCCGACCTTCCCGCCCGGCCCGGTGAGCGGCGCGTGGTGGCCCCACTCCGCGGACCTGGCGGCCGAACTGCCCGCACTCGTCGAGGCGTTCGACGCGTCATGGGGGCGCGTGACGCGGATGACCGCACACCGCGAAACCTGGCGCCATGCATCGTGCGACCTGCCCGTCGCCGGTCACACCGTGCGGGCCGCCTGGCTCACCTCCGGGTTCGACCCGCATGCCGTACGGCTCTTCGCCTACGGCGTCGGACGCCGGGACCTGCTGGTCGTACCGCCCGAGACCGCACGGGCCACCGCCCTGCGGCTGATGAGCGCCGCGGCCGACCCCGCACACCACCTGACCGCCAGCGAGCTGCTCGCCCTGTGACGGGCCGCCTGTGACGGGCCGCCGTCGTTGCCCGTCCACGGGAGCCGTCCGGCCCACGAACGGGCCGCTCAGCCGCCGAGGCGGCCGCCCACGCTCACGGTCGGCTCCTTGTCCTCGGCCCCGCCCACGGACAGGATGCGGGCAGCGCCGGGGACGGTCGGGCTGTGGCAGATCCGGAACCGACCGCGGACCGGGGTGACGGCCGGCAGCGCATCACGACACAGCTCTGCCGCCCGTATCCCCGGCCGGACGGCAGAGTGGGCGGACGAATGGAATGCCGGCTCCGGTCCGAACCCACACGCGACGCGACCTCCACCCGCCGGGTCCCCACCGCGCCCTCGGCGAACAACCGGCCGGCCGCCCGGCACGCCGACCGGCCTTCAGACGAGCACCAGAAGGCGGCGGGAAGCGGAACGCGACGGCCTGCGGGAATCGGCGGGGAGACAGCGCCAGCCCCAGGACAGCAGTGCCCGGTAGGCGTCCGCGTCGCCGCGGTCGACCAGGGTGACGCCGAGATCGCCCCTGCGCTCGCCGAGCAGTCCTCTCTGCAGCCGCCGGGCAAGGTTCCATTCGCGGCTCTGGTCGTGGGTACGTACCCGGTGCTCGACGAGGATGTCGGCGACCACGAAGAGTCTTCCCGACGCGGCCGGGCGGAACAGACTCTCCGGGAGGTACCTTTCGAGCCCCTGCCACCAAGGCCCGTCGCCGCGCAGCGGGAAGCCGAAGGCACATGCCGTGATGACCCTGGTGCCCGACGGACCGGCGGACTCCGCCACGAGCAGCTCGAACCCCGGGCACCGCACGAGCCCCGCGAGCCGCTGCTGGAAGGCGACACACCGGTCCACGTCAGCCCGCGGGAGTTCCGGCGGATCCAGGATCCCCGGCTCGCACGACGAGGTGCGCGCGTACAACTCCCCGAGCTCCCCCATGCGGTCGTCGACCTGACACCGGGACAGCGGCCGGACGATCTGCCCCTCCTGGGGCGACGTGCGCTGCCGCCGCGCCCTCGGCTGCCGCTCCTCGGCAGAGCCCCCGTGGGCACCGGGTGGACGGGAACGGGTGATCGCCGGGTGGCCCGGCATGCGCGCGGTCATGGGACGAACCTTGCTCCGGATCCGGTAGGAGTCCGGCCGGTGTCGTCGTTCGCCGAGAACGGCACAGGCTCCTGAGCCGGCACACGAGGAACTCCCGGTGCCATCGAGCTTACGCCCGCCGTGGTGGAGGAAGGGGGTTTGCGCCGCCACGGCCGGGACCCGTCAGGCGCGCCCGCACCTCGTCGAAGCACTGTGCGGCCGTGAGCCCGGGACCCGGTACCCACCCTCGCCCAGACAGTGCTTGTCATGTCACTCATCAGTGTCCTGCGTGACGATCCCCCTCACTCTCCCGCCCGGGCCGGGCATCGCCATCGAGGGGTAGCGGGCCGGCTGCGGACGCGCTGGTCGCCGCACTCCGTTGCGCTACGGCGGTCCGGAGTCAGCAGAGCCGCCCGGCCTCGTGCAGTGCGTCGAAGGCCATCTCGTCGACGGCCGAGACGCGGGCCCGGTCGGCGTAGCGGAACCACGCCTTCTCGGCGATCTCCCTCGACGGGGTCAGCTCGCCGCGGTGATGGGCGGTATAGCAGATCATCCTGAAAGGGCCGTGTTCCGGATGGCCCTCGCCGATCTCGAAGGTGCCGACGTGCACCATGGAACCGGGGTCGATCGTCGCCCGCAGTTCCTCGTCGATCTCCCGCACCAGGGTCTCGCGGTCGGACTCGCCCGGCTCACGGTGACCGCCCGGGAGGTAGAAGCGGTCCCTGCCGTGACTACGCGTCACCAGCAGCCGGTCGTCCCGGATCAGGATCCACGCGACCTTCTCCGGCACACCGTCGTCCATCGCCATGGCCCGGGACCGTACCGGAGTGCATGGTCCGCGTCAGCGCCGTCCGCACACCGGCGCGTCGCCGCTCACTCATCGAGGAGGAGGTCAGGCGGGCCGGGCACGAAACGGCGAACATCGCGTGCGCTCGGGCGTTGTCCGGCGCCGGCTTCGTCCCGGCCGAGGGTCCACCGCGCCATACCCTGCAGGACGGACGCGAGATCGAATCCCGCTGGCTGCACCACCTGGCTCCGTACCCGACCTCCCACTGCCGCGGCTCCGGGCTGCCCGTACCGAGGACACTGGCGGGGAGGGCTACGGGAGAGGGCCTTTGACGATCGGCAGGCATCGAAGACAGGTGATCTGGAGAGAAACTGAGGCTGTCTCAGGCGGCCGGTCGGCGCCTTCGGGTGCTCAGGGGGCAACTGTGGAGAGCGTGACCATGTCGGCTGTGATCGCGGCCGTTGCGGCGGTGGTCGGGGGCCTGCTGACCGCGTTCGCCACGAGGTCCGTGGAGCGGCTACGGCTCCGGGCCGGTTTGCTGGAGAAGGCTCAGGAGCGGCGTCTGGCCGGTATCGAGGGCTTCATGCTGGCGACGATCCTGTGGATGGACTGGCTCACGTACATCCAGGAGACGGGCTGGACGGACAAGCAGGAGGAGCTGAACCGCCGCGTCCGAGCCCGCGACGAAGCGTATCGGCGGATGCTGCTGCTGGCTTCGGAGGAGTTGTACCGGTGGCTGAAGGACACCTACCTGCCCGCGGAGCACCTGGTGCGGCAGACCTACGTGCGTCAGCTGCGCGGCGGCATGGAGATCGACGCGGAAGCGCTGGCCGCTCGGCGCGCGTTCAACGCCCTGCTGAGGGACGACCTCGTGGACAAGGTGCGCCCGGAGATCCACAAGCTGCGTGAGCCCCTTGCGTGAGCTGTCCGGCACGAGTCGTGCGTCGTCGCACCGCTCCAAGGCCAGGCCCACGGGGCCTTCTTCGAGCCCGTTGCTCTTCTCCAGACGGAGATGAGCACCGTCCGGTGATGTCAGCTGCGGAGCTCGCCATTCATCAGATCCGGGTGGGGACGGAGTTCCAGCGCCCCGGGCGGCAGCGCCGCAAGGATCTCGGGCAGCTCGGCGACATAGGGGCGGAGGTATGCCAGTAGGCGCCTCTCTCGGTTGAAGGGCCGGTGCTGCACGAGACGGAAATCCGAGACGGGCGAGGGGGCTGTGCTGGATAGCATCTTCGCTGTCGAAGGAGTGTTCATGGCGCTGGCGCGCAAGGGATCACGGCAGATCGTTGTCGAGGGCACGGTCTACCGCTGGCAGCTGCGCCGCAGGCCGACGTACCCCCAGGGCCTTGTCTGGTCGCCGTGCACCTTCGCGGTCGAGCATGCGGACAGGCCGGGCACGACCCTCGTGGTCACCACCGGCCAGCCGCATCCGGGCAACTGGATCGGGCGCGAGGCGGGGCCTGTGCTGCCGTCCGCTGTCGCTGCGGCTGTTCGCGCGGCCTTGCGGGCAGGGTGGACGCCGACCGCTGTGGGCTCTGCTTTCCGCCTTGACCGGTCGGCCGGTTTCACGCCCTCGTCCTCACGGTGAGATGAGCCCCGCTTGGAGCGTACTCGGCCATGGGCAACGGTGTTGACCGTGATCGACTCCCCCGCCCCGGCACGCACGGGCTGTGTTTGTCAGCCGCCGGTGGCTCCGGGGCGGGGGTCGGCCGACCGGATGCAGTCGCGTAGGACGGCGAAAGACACCGGTGGGCCGGACAGTGCGCGAACCGAGCCCAGGCTGACGCTGTCCGAGTCCAGGGCGGCGACCAGGGGGGCGGAAAGAACGTAGAACTCCCACTGCGCCATGTCGAGCGGCTCATAGAGCGCGTGTTCACGGGCGGTCTGGACGGCGAAGACGTAGACGTCGGCGTTGTACGACTTCGCCGCCGCGTAACCGCCGCCGGGTGACCATGTGCGAGCGCGGATCCCGCTGAAGCGGATCTGCGACGGTGCGCGCTGTTCCCAGGCTTGCAGGTAGGCGCCGGCCTTGACTTCGATGCGCAGGCCGTCGTCGGTTTCGACGTCGTGGCTGACCCATTCCTCGCGGGGCTTGTGCGAGCCGACTGCCCTATGGACCAGGAACTCGGCGAACAGGCCACGCGTGTTGTTCACCCGGAGGTCCGGCATGGCGAACCGCCAGAAGTCGGCCACGCTTGCGTCCGGGACGCCGATGACTGCCTCGTCACCGCGCAGCGGTGGCATGGACCGTGGGGTCAAGGACATACGGATGGGCTGCTGCATGGGCCGCAGTCTTCCAGCGTGGGCGAGGATCTCTGCGCGGCTGGTGGCAGGGACCCCCGGACGGGTGACAGCTGCCGCACGCGGTTCCCTGCGGCTTCTAGCACAGGTGCATGGGTGCGGGTCAGTCAGGCGCGTCCGGCATCAGTGGATCGGGGGTCGTGGAGGTGGTCAGGGTGTGGGCTGCGGTGTGGAGGGCGGTTTCCCATTGCGGGAGTTCGTGCCGGGGGAAAGCTGCTACAGATTTTCTAGTCATTCATAGTCGTCTGTAGTCGTGCATCTTGAATATCTTGGTCTTGTGAAGCTTTCGGAGTGGGCGCGGCAGCAGGGCGTGAGCTACCAGACCGCCTGGCGATGGGTGAAGGACGGGAAGATGCCCGTTCCGGTCCGCCAGGCGCCGTCCGGTACGTGGCTGGTCGCTGAGCCCGCTCCGGCCGTCTCTGCGGCCTCGGGGCGGGTGGTGGCGTACTGCCGTGTCTCTTCAGCCGACCAGAAAGCCGACTTGGATCGGCAGGCGTCACGGGTGGTGGACGGGGCGAACGGGCTCGGCCTGCCGATCGCCGAGGTCGTCACCGAGGTCGGGTCAGGACTGAACGGGCGCCGCCGCAAGCTGCACCGCCTGCTGTCCGACCCGCAGGCGGCTGTGATCGTGGTTGAGCACCGCGACCGGCTGGCCCGGTTCGGCGTCGAGCATCTGGAGGCCGTCCTCTCGGCGTCCGGGCGGCGTCTGGTCGTCATCGACTCCACCGAGACCACCGATGACCTGGTGCGCGACATCACCGAGGTGCTGACCTCGATGTGCGCCCGCCTGTACGGGCGGCGGGCGGCGAAGAACCGGGCCGCCCGCGCGGTGGCCGTGGCGACCGCCGAGTGAAGAAGTTCCGGCCGCAGCCCGGGTTCGTGGTGCAGGCGTTCCGGTTCGCCCTGGACCCAAACGCCGTCCAGGAGGCCGCGCTGCGCTCGCACTGCGGCGCCGCGCGTGCCGCGTACAACTGGGCTGTCGCCTGGGTCGAGGCGTCGTGGTGGCAGCGCCGCGCGGAGGAGTCGTACGGGATCGCCGAGGACGGGCTGACGCGGTGGCGGCCGTGGTCGTTGCCCGCGCTGCGGAAGGCGTTCAACGAGGCCAAGCACACCGACCCGCGGTTCGCCGCCTGGTGGGAGGAGAATTCGAAGGAGGCGTACTCCACCGGCCTCGCGAACGCCGCGGCAGCGTTCGACAACTACGCGAAGTCCAAGCGCGGACAGCGCAAGGGCAAGCGAGTCGGTATGCCGCGTTTCAAGTCGAAGCGGAAAGCGCGTCTGTCCTGCCGCTTCACCACCGGCGTGATCCGTATCGACACCGACGGCCGGCATGTGACGCTGCCCCGGCTCGGCGCGATCCGTGTCCACGAGCCCACCGTGAAGCTCCTCGACCGCGTCCGGGCCGGGACCGCCCGCATCCTGTCCGCGACAGTCCGCCACGAACGCGGACGCTGGTCCGTCTCCCTCCAGACCGAGGTCAAGCGCGACCTCACACGGGTCGCCCGGCCGGACACGGCGGTCGGGATCGATCTCGGGGTGAAGACCCTCGCGGTCATGGCCGACAGCACCGGCGAGATCCGCACCGTCGCCAACCCCGGGCACTACGACGCCGCGCGCAAGCAGCTGCGCCGCGCCTCCCGCACCGTGTCCCGCCGCCAGGGCCCCGACCGGCGCACCGGGCAGAAGCCGTCCAGGCGGTGGGAGAAGGCCAACGCCCAGCGGAACAAGGTCCACCATCGCGTGGCGAACCTCCGCCAAGACGCCCTGCACAAACTCACCACGAGCGTGGCCGCCGAGTACGGCACCGTTGTGGTCGAGGACCTCAACGTCGCCGGGATGCTCCGTAACCGGCGCCTGGCCCGCCGGATCGCCGATGCCGCATTCGGGGAGATCCGACGCCAACTCGACTACAAGACCCGCCGGCGCCACGCCACCCGCCTCGTGGTCGCCAACCGCTGGTACCCCTCCTCCAAAACCTGCTCCGGGTGCGGCGCGGTGAAAGCCAAGCTGGCGCTGCACGTCCGGACGTTCGAATGCGACGCCTGCGGTCTGGTCATCGACCGGGACGACAACGCCGCGCTCAACCTCGCCGCTCTCGCGGCAGCCTGCGTGACTGGTACCGGAGTGGCCGGAGACCAGGACACCGCCCCGGCGGTGTCGAAACCTCGTGGAGCCGACCGGAAGACCCGCGCCACCCGCCCCCGCCACAAGGCGGAAGCGGGGCGGGCAGGTGGCGCAGCCCTGCCGCACCAGCGGCAGGAGGAAACGAGAGACCGTCCTCAAACCGAAGCTCTCATGCTTTGGTGATGTGACGGACCTTCCGGGCCGAAACGCCCGGAATGCTGAGACCTGACTACGGTCTCGACAACGGCATCCATGGGCTGTAGTGCGCCGCGACGGAGAGGAACAGGGTCTCCTGCGGGGTGCGGGCGGCGACCGTCATCGACAGCCGGCCGGCCACCTCCCTGGGGCTCAGCTCGCCCTTGGTGAGAGCGGTCGCGAGGTCGACGAGGAGGAGGCGGCCGGCCGTTTCCTCGTCTGGCAGGGGGATGCCGAGTTCGTGCAGGGCCTGGACGTACCGTTCGCGGATCTCGTCCGCGTCGCTCCCGCGGGGCAGGCCGGCCAGTTCGCGCAGGGCGGGGCTGTCCCGTCCGTCGACGAGTGCGTGAGCGGCAAGCATCGGCAGCTCCTCGGGCGGGAGCACCTCCGCCACGTACCGCCACGTGCTCTGCCGCAAACGGTCCATGTGGTCCCGGTCCATGTGGTCCATGGGGTCATCGTGCGGGCAGCGGGACCTTGCGGGCCACCTGATCAGCGTTGTCCCTGGGCCGCTGCTTCGCGTTGGAGCTGGACCGCGGCCAGGAGGCTCAGCTTCGGTTCCGCCTTGCGCAGGGCCCTGACCGCCGCGACGGAGGTGATGTCCCCCTGGAAGCCGACGGCGGCCAGGCGGGCGTGGACCCACCGGGCGCGCAGCCCGCTCTCGTCGGCGGCGGCGCTGGACTCCACGAGGGCGGCGGCGCGCTCGAGTCCCGCGCGTTCCTCGGGCGTCGCCTCGGCCAGTGCCTGGCGCAGCGCCGCGGCGACCACGTCCGTGTCGCGGATCGTCAGCACGAAGTTGTGCTTCTTGTTCAGCCCCGTGATTCCCGTCATGGGTTCGATCCTGGCCGTCAGCTCTGCTGTGTGCCAAGGAAGTTGAGGAGCTTCAGAGGATCGGGGCCGGCCGCGGCGGCGGGCTGGGGCGTGCCCGCCGTCGGGGGATGGTGAGCGGCGGGCACGCCCGGGAGGGGGACTTGCGGGCTCCATCCTAGGAAGGGGCGGAAGCGCAAGTCCCGTGCGGGCGGCGGAACTTCGAGTTCAGATGGAGCGCTGCTGTATGCCGGTCAGGGGGCCGCGGCGGGGGTCTGTTCGGCCGGGCTGCCGGCCGCGGGGAGGTCGGCTGCGGGGGTGCCGGGGTCGTTCACCCAGCGGACCTTGTGGATGCGGCCGTCGACGACGTCGAGGACCAGGGTGCTCAGGACGTGGCCGTTGCGGTCGCGGAAGACCACGCCGGAGCGGGAGCCGACGTGGCGCGGCTCCATGGTGACGTCGAAGCGGGTCAGTGCGGGGCCGATCGCGCCGAGTACCCGGGCCACGTGCTCGGCGCCGACGATGCGCCCGGGCCAGGCCTGGGCCCTGCTGCCGCCGTTGCCGGCCGTCACGGAGGCGGCGAGCTGCCGGCAGACGGCCTGCGAGCAGCCCAGGGCCGACGCGATCTGCGCCAGGCCGCATCCGAAGACCTCGCGCAGGACGAACACGGCGCGCTCGAGCGGGGCGAGCCGCTCCAGCAGCATCACCGCCGCCGTCGCGTGCGGCTCGGTCCCTTCCGCCGGCTGGTCCGCAGCGGGCTGCTGCGGGGCCGGCTGCTGCGGGGCCGGCTGCTGCGGGGCGGGGCGCAGCAAGCCGGCTGCGATGCGGGTGACCTCGGCCGACAGGAACCTGCGGCGCGAGGCGGGTTCCGCGGGGGCGTCCTCGTAGCGCAGCCAGGCCTGGTGGACCGCGTCCTCGGCCTCCTCGGTGCTGCCCAGGATGCGGTGGGCGATGGCGAACAGTACGGGCCGCAGCTCGGCGAACTCCTCGGTTCGGCTCACGTGGGCTCCTTGTCGTCCGGGCCGGCCTCGGGCGGGCGGCGGGGCGGGCTCATGCCGCGGTTCCGAGGTCGTCAGTGGTGCCGAGGTCCTGCGCGGTGCCGAGGTCCTGCGCGTCCCGCTGTTCGCCGCCGCCCGGCTGCCGGTGTCGGTGCTCGTGGGCGTAGACGGCGAGGAACGTGGCGAGGGTGCGTACCGAGCCGGCGTGCGGTCCCAGCCCGGTGAGGGGGATGCTGCGTCCGAGGCCGGCCGACAGCGCGCTGTGGGCGAGCAGGGCCGCGGCGGCCAGTTCGCCGGGCGGGCGGCGGGCCGGGCCGGCACCGGCCATGCACAGGGCTTCGGCCCAGGCCTGGGAGGTGATCTCGGCCTGGCGTGCGTGTGGCCCGGAGGCGGGCGTGGCGGCGCTCATGGGCTTCCCCTCGTTCGGTCGGCTCCGGTGGTCTCCCGTGCGGTGCGGTGCGGTGCGGTGCAGTTCGGTGCGCTGTGGTGCGGTGCCGTGCGGCATGTGGTGCGGGTCGTGCGGTGTGACGCGTGTGCGGTGGCCCCTGGGGGCCGGTTCAGCGGGGGTGGGTCGTCGTGGTCCGGGGGTCATCGTGGTTCGGGGGTCATGAGCAGGCGTTGGGGGTGCAGGGTGGTGTGGGGGGCGGCGCGCACCCGGCTGCCGGGTCCGGCGCTCAGGCGCCATTCGCGGGCCACCGCCCCGAGCAGGGTCTCGAGTTCCTTCCAGGCGAACGTCTCTCCGACGCATCCGCGTGCTCCGGCGCCGAAGGGGATGTAGGAGGCGTCCTGGGCGCTCGGGCGGAGGGTGAGCCAGCGGTCCGGGTCGAGGCGGTGGGGGTCGGGGTAGCGGTCGGGGTCGCGGTGCAGCAGGTAGGAACTGAACATCACGTGGGTGTCGGCGGGGAGGGTGTGCTCGCCGAGGGTGACCGGGGTGAGGGTCTTGCGGCAGGTGATCCACACGGGCGGGTAGAGCCGCAGGACCTCCATCAGGAACCGCAGGGCGTAGCCGGGCGGGCCGTGGCCGTGGCCGGGTCGGGCGCCCGCGGCGGGGCCGGTGCCGGTGTCCGGGTCCGTGCTCTCGGTGTGTGCCAGGTCCTTGAGGACCTTCTCCTCGACGAGGGGGTCCTGGGCGAGGAGGTGGAGGGCCCAGGACATCACCGAGGCCGTGGTGACGGTGGCCGCGGTGAGCATCATGACGGCCTCGTCGCAGATCTGTCCGGCGTCCAGTGCGGTGGTGCCGTCGGGGCCGGTGTCGGTCAGCAGGGCGGAGAGGTAGCCGGCCGTGGGGTGCGCGGGGTCGCGGCGGCCGGCGAGGGGGGCGAGCAGCGCGCGGAAGTCGGTGAAGGCGCGGGCCAGCCGTCCGGCGGGCTGCGGTGAGCGGGCCGCCGCGCCGTACAGGGGTTTTCTGATCATTTCCCAGGACAGGGCGGCGAGGTGCTCGCCGAGCGTGCCGGAGGTCTCCTCGGGCAGGGTGCCGAAGAGGGTGCTCAGCGCGATGCCGCTGGCGGCCCGGCACATCTCGGCCTGGATGTCGAGTGGCCGTCCGGGCCGCCAGGGGGCCACGGTGCTGCGGGCGATGTCCTGCATGAGCGGGGTGTGGCCGGCGACCGCCGCGGTGCGCAGGTAGGGGTGGGCCAGTCGCCGGTAGTGGCGGTGCAGGGTGTCGTCGGGGGCGAGCAGTCCCGCGCGGCTGAGGATCCTGGCCTTCTGGAAGAGCTCGCCCTTGCCGTAGTGCTTGCCGTCCTTGACCAGGATGCGGCGTACCAGGGCGGGGTCGGTGACGAACTGGGCGGGCATGCCGTCCACGGACACGGTGCGCAGGCGGTGGCCGCGCAGGTCGCGTTCCATCCGGCTGAAGCGGAACGGCGCGGGGCCGCCCGCGTCACGCGGCGTCGGCGCCATGGTCGATGGACGGCATGAGGTCCAGCCGGCTGCGTGCCTGGAAGCGGTAGTAGGACTGGAGTTTGTAGTACTCCTCGCCCGAGGAGGTCATGGCGGCGTAGACCATCTTGGGGTCGTCGCCGCCGTAGGCGACGCTGTCGAGGAAGTGCTCGATCTTGGGGCCGAGCCGGGCGGGCAGGGCGAGCGGGTCGTGGGTCTTCACGCTGAAGGCGATGCGTTCGATCTTCGGGGAGTCCCAGTTCAGGGTGACGTAGAAGCCGAAGGACTTCTCGCAGAAGCGGAGCATCTGCTCGCTGGGGTCGGGCATGCCGGTGGCGCGGTGCATCGCGAGGACTTCGGCGGGGCGGCGCAGGTGGTCGGGGAAGTTGGTGAAGTACAGGTTGACGGTGTTGCTGCGGTAGTCGATGGCGACGACGTCGACCTTGTCGGCGAGGCCGCGGTCGGCGAAGAAGGCGAAGTTCTCGGCGAGGCTGGGCGGCATGGAGGGCAGGTCGCGCAGTTCGGCCAGGCTCTGGCGGTGGCCGCCGGGGAAGTACACCCAGATCTTGCGGAAGCCGCCGACGATGCCGAAGTCGATGCCGTAGCTGTCGATGGGGCACCGGCTGCGGATGTCGCCGAGCAGGCTCTCGGCGGGGCGGCCGGTGGGGGTGACGAAGCCGTGCTCGCGGGCCCGCTCGTAGGGGTCGACGGTGCGCGGGATGGTGAAGCGGCAGTCGAACTCGCCTTCGTGGCGGGCGTTGGTCGCCACCCGGAAGGCGATGATGGCCTGCGGGATGACGTCCTCGAAGGCTTCCAGGACGGGCCAGACCTTCTCGCGTGAGCAGGTCACGTCGATGAGTGCCGCCGACTGTTCGACACCGGTGAAGAGGTCCGCCAGCTGCGTGGTGGTCGTCATTGTTCCTCCAACTGCCGTACGGGGGCGGGTCACTTGTCGCGGTAGGCCACGCGCAGGGCCATGTTGGTCAGTTCGCCGCGCCAGGCGGGGTCGAGGGGGGCGTCGGCGAGGGCCGCGCAGCCCTGGTCGACCAGGGTGGCGATGTGGCGTTCGACGTCCTCGGGGACGCCGGTGTCCAGCAGGCGGCCGCGGATCTCCTCGGGGGTGTGTCCGGGCTCGGTGATGAGGTCGCGGATGCGGGCATCGCGCTGCATGGCCCAGCCCAGCAGGAGGGTCATCTTGTGCTGGCTGAAGTCGAGGCCGGCGGTCTTGCCGGTCCGGGCGGCGTCGCCGAACGCGTCGAGGAGGTCGTCGCGGAGCTGGAACGCCTCGCCGACCGCTTCGCCGTACTGGGTGAGGGCGGGGGCGAGGTCGGGGCGTCCGGCGGCGCCGGCGCCGACGACCAGGGGGCGGTGGATGGTGTAGCGGCCGGACTTGATCAGTGCGATGAGCCGGGACAGGTCGGGGTCGATGCTGAACTCGGCGGCCGCGGCGACGTCCATGTACTGGCCGATCATGACTTCGGAGCGCAGCCGGTGCCATTCGGCGAATCCGCCGGAGGGGCCGTTCGACATGAGTTCGTCGGAGTAGACCAGTGCGAGGTCGCCGACGAGGAGGGCGACGCCCTCGCCGAAGCGGCGGGACTCGCCCTGCCAGCCGCGGGTGCGGTGCAAGGTGGCGTGCAGGAGGTGGACGGCGGGCTTGCCGCGCCGGGTGTGGGAGTCGTCCAGGACGTCGTCGTGGACGAGGGCGGAGACGTGCAGCAGTTCCAGGGCCGCGGCCGCGTCGATGACGGCGGCGTCGTCGGGGTCGCCGCCCGCGGCGAGGTAGCCGGTGAGGCAGAACGCCGGGCGGATGAGCTTGCCGCCGGCCCGTACGAGGTCGGACAGTGCGTCGATGGCGACGACGGCGTGTTCGTGCACCGCCGCGTAGCGGTCGCGTTCGGCGGCGAGGAAGTCGCTCATCCGGTGCTGGACGCGGCCGAGCAGGTCCTCGACGGTGCGCCGCGCGTGGGCGGCATCCTGGTCGGTGGCGGCCCGGCGGGTCACGGCAGTGGTCACGACGCATCTCCTTGGACGGGGCTTTGTGCGCTTCGGCGGGTGACGCGGAGAAAGTGGCGGGGTCAGAATGCGCGGCGCGAATGCAGCAGAGGTGGAGCCCGGTTGGAGCGAAAGTCGAGCGGCACGGCGCGGAACAGGTGTGCGGGGAAATCGGCGGGGGTCCGGTCGGGCGCCAAGACGGCGCCAAGAGGGGTGGGTCAGGGTGGTGGCGTATGCCGCAGACACCGGCTGACCCTTTGGAGGAGCTCATGCCAGAACCCGCTGGATTGGATAAGGTCTATTCGGCGGTTGAGGAAACGGCCCGGCTGCTGGACGTTCCTTGTTCGCCCGACCAGGTCGCCCCGGCCCTGAAGGCCTTCGGGGACGAACTCCCCGGTTCCCACATCGTTTTCAGCATGGCGGCCGGTGAACGGCACCGCGGGGAAGTCGACTTCGATTTCTCGCTGACTCCCGAGGGCGGCGATCCGTATGCCACCGCGCTGGCGCACGGTCTCATCGAGGAGACGGACCACCCCGTCGGCGCACTGCTGGCGGAGGTCCAGGCGCGCTGTGCGATAGCCAGTTACGGTGTCGAGTACGGCATCGTCGGCGGGTTCAAGAAGTCGTACGCGTTCTTCCCGCTGGACGACTTCCCGCCGCTGGTGAAGTTCGCGGGCATCCCGTCGGTGCCGTCCGCGCTCGGCGAGCACCTGGACACGCTGACGCGGCTGGGCTGGGACGACAAGGTGTCGGCGATCGGCGTCAACTACCACAAGCGCACGCTGAACGTGTATCTCGCCGCGGCGCAGGTGCCGGCGCAGAACAAGGTGGCGCTGCTGCGTGCGTTCGGGTTCCCGCAGCCGGACGCGCAGGTCATGGAGTTCCTCGAGCGGTCGTTCTCGCTGTATCCGACGTTCAACTGGGACTCCTCCGCCGTCGAGCGGATCTGCTTCTCGGTGAAGACCCAGGACCCCGGTGAGCTGCCCGCGCCGTTCGACGCGGACGTGGACCGGTTCGCCCGTGGCGTGCCCCATGTGTACGAGGGGGGACGCGAGTTCGTCTCCGCCGTCGCGCTGGCGCCGTCGGGCGAGGCGTACTACAAGCTCGCCGCCTACTACCAGAAGGCGCGCCAGTCGTCGAACGCCGCGTTCGCGGCCAAGCAGGACGACGCCGCGTCATAACCCCGCCCCCGTGCGCCGTCCGGCCGGCGGCCGGGGCCGGGAAGTGGTCGGCCGGGGCCGGGAGGTCGTCGGCCGCGCGCCCGGTTCGTCGTATTCCGGGCGGCGACGTCGTGTGCCGGTATTGCGTCACCAGTGATTCCAGCTGTCGCACGAGCGGGCTTCGATCCCCGATCAAGCGCCTGTCGAGCCGGATACGAGCGGGGCGGGCGACCATACCGCGAAAAGCCAAGGTTTCCCCCTGGAGGGTCAGTACATGTCTACAGCAACCGAAGTGGAAGAAGCGTCGGCCATCATCACCGCGTACGGGCAGGCTTTCGCGGAGGCCGGTGCGGCCGCTTATCACGGGCCGCGCGAGAAGCTCGCCGAGAACATCGTGCGCCTCACTCTGGAATTCTTCGAGGACCCCAAGTGGCAGCCGCAGCTCCTTACGGCCCTGCGTACCGCGACCGCCAGCAAGGAGGGCGCGGAGCCGATGCGCAACCTCTTCTCCGCGCAGGTCTTCGCGCAGGCGGGCGTGGCGCTCGAGGAGGACCCGCTGAGCATCGACGAGCTCGCGGGCAAGCTCAGCATCAAGCCGATCCACATCAACGCGTCGGCCGCGCAGCTGTGGGGTGTGTTCCTCCTGCGGTACGTCCTGCGCGTGGAGCCGATCGCGTCGGCGTCGGTGGACGAGATCGTCACGCTCCTGGCGCCCACGGTCGAGCGCTACATCGTCGGCTGACGGTCGCAGCGACCGGCGCACCAACCAGCGGAAGGAACCGTCCAGCCCCGGACCGGGAGGACAACTAACGTCATGAGTACCCTCAACGAATCACGAGACCAGGCCGGCGGCACCACCGCCGGCGACCCCCGGCGCTGGAAGGCGCTGGCCGTACTCACCGCCGTGCAGTTCATGCTGATGCTGGACGTCACCGTGGTGAACATCGCGCTCCCCAACATCCAGTCCGACCTCGGGTTCTCCACCGAGGGCCTGGCCTGGGTGGTCAACGGCTACCTGCTGATGGCCGCCGGATTCCTGCTGCTGGGCGGACGCGTCGCCGACCTGCTCGGCCGCCGCAAGGTGTTCGTGGCGGGTGTCCTGCTCTTCGGCGTCTCCTCGATCATGTGCGGCGCCGCGAACACGCCCGGTCTGCTCGTGGCCGGACGGTTCCTCCAGGGCTTCGGTGAGGCGCTCGCGGCGCCGGCCGCGCTCGGCCTGATCGCCGTGCTGTTCACCGACGCCAAGGAGCGGGCCAAGGCCCTGGGGATCTGGGGCGGACTGGCCGCGCTCGGCGGGGCGGTCGGCTCGGTCGTCGGCGGTCTGGTGACCGACTTCATCGACTGGCGCTGGGTGTTCTACATCAACATCCCGATCGTGGTGCTGGCGCTGGTGGTCATTCCGCGTCTGATGCCGGAGAGCCGGATGGCCCGCCGCGAGGGCCAGCGTCTGGACCTGGTGGGGGCCCTGACCACCACCGCCGGTCTGGTGGGCGTCGTGTACGGCCTGCTCAAGGCGGCCGACCACTCGTGGGGCTCCTCGCAGGTGCTGCTGCCGCTGCTGGGCGGGGCCGCCGCACTGGTCTTCACGGCCGTGTGGGAGTCGCGGGTGCCCGAGCCGATGATCCCGCTGCGGTTCTTCAAGAACCGCACCCGGGTGACGAGCAACGCCGTGAGCATGATGTCGTTCGCGTCGTTCTACACCTACGCCTTCGTGGCCACCCTGTACCTCCAGCAGGTGCTGCACTACTCGCCGATGGAGACGGGCCTGGCCTACATCCCGCTCACCATCGCGACCGGTGTGGGCATGGGTGTGTCCACCGCGCTGATGCCCCGTATCGGCGTCAAGCCGATCGTGGTCATCGCCTTCTTCGGTTCCGCCCTGGGCCAGTTCATCGCCGCCAACGGCTTCTCCCCCGACGCCAGTTACGTCGGCGGGGTCATGCCCGGCCTGGTGGTGTTCGCGCTGTTCAACGGTATGGGCTTCCCCGTGCTGATCAACGGCGGCCTGCACGAGGTCACCGGGCAGGACGCGGGACTGGCCTCCGGTGTGCAGACGTCGATGCAGCAGATCGGCGCGGCCCTGGGCCTGGCCACCCTGGTGCCCATCGCCCTGCGCTACGTCAACGACCACGCGGGCGACGGCAACCCCGCCGCGGTCGCCTCCGACGGGTTCGCGCTGGCGCTGCACGTGGCCGCGGGCGTGCTGGCCGCCGCGGGTCTGATCGCCCTGTTCCTGCTCGGGAAGGTGAGCGCGGAGAAGCGTGACGCGCACGCCGAGGCCGCCGAGGTGCTGGCGGAGGCTCCCGCGCCCGTCCAGGCGCCCTCCCCCGCGCAGGCGCCCGCTCCGCAGGCCGCCGACGTCAAGGCATGACGGCCGGCGCCTGACCATACGTCACCGTGACGCAGCAACCCCCGCACTGGATGCTGGGGTTGCTGCGTCTTCGTCGTCGTTGCGCCGGCCGGGACGGCCCGCCCGCCCGGGGCGGTCGATCCCCGGGAGGGGGGGCCGGTGGCGGCGCGATATTCGGGTGGCCGCCGGGGGCCGTGCGGGTAGGGTCGGGCCATGCCCGAGCTGAAGCGGCTGGAGGCCGGCCACGCCCCGGCGGTCCTGGACTTCGAACTGGCCAACCGCGCCTGGTTCGCCGCCTCGGTCAGCGATCGCGGCGACGACTACTTCGACCGGTTCACCGACCGCTACGACGCCTTGCTGGCGGAGCAGGAGGCCGGCGTCTGCGCCTTCTACGTGCTGCTGGCCGAGGAGGACGGCTCGGTGCTCGGCCGGTTCAATCTGGTCGACCTCGTCGACGGCACCGCGCAACTCGGCTACCGGGTCGCGCAGCATGCCACCGGCCGCGGCGTGGCGACCGAGGCGGTCCGGCGGCTGTGCGCGCTGGCCGCCACCCGGCACGGGCTGCACACCCTGCGGGCGGCCGCCTCCCACGGCAACGCCGCCTCCGCGAGGGTGCTGGCCAAGGCCGGGTTCGTCCCGGCCGGCCCGGCCGACCCGGCCCACCTCGGCGGTAAGCAGGGCACCTGGTACCGGCGCGACCTCACCCTCCCGGGCTCGCCGAGCATCCCCGCCAACCGGCGGCTGTGGAACCGGATCAGCGGCGCCTACCAGCACGAGCACGACCCGCAGATCGGCGCCGCACCCCGGCTGTGGGGCATGTACTCCCTGCCCGACGCGCAGCTGCACGCCCTGGGCGACGTCACCGGCAAACGCGTCCTCGAACTCGGCTGCGGCGCCGGACAGTGGTCCCGGGCGCTCGCCGCCGAGGGCGCCAGGGTGGTCGGGCTCGACCTGTCCGAGGCCCAGCTCGCCGCGGCGGCCCGCGCGATGGGCACGGCCCGCTACCCGCTGGTGCAGGGCGCCGCCGAACAACTCCCCTTCGCCGCGGGCAGCTTCGATGTGGTGTTCTGCGACTTCGGCGGGCTCAGCTGGGCTCCCCCGCACCTGGCCGTCCCGCAGGCCGCACGCGTCCTGGTCCGCGGCGGGCGCCTGGTGTTCAACGTCGCCAGCCCCTGGTTCGAAGCCTGCTACGACGAAGCCGCCGCCCGCGTCACCCGGACGCTGCGGCAGGACTACTTCGGGCTCGACACCGTCGCCGAGGACGACGGCGCGAGCAGCTACCAGCTCACCTACGGCGGCTGGGTCAAGGTCCTGCGCGGCGCGGGTCTGGTCATCGACGACCTCATCGAGCCGCGGCCCGGCCCCACGGCACCCAACGGCTACAACGAGACCGACCCGCCCGACTGGGCACACCGCTGGCCGGCGGAACTGCTCTGGGTGACCCACAAACTCTGAGGCGGACGGAGCCGGGCCGAAGCCGGCCGGGAGCGGGCCCGGCCACGGAGGCGGGGGCGGGGGCGGCTACAGCTCGGCCGGCAGGGGGGCACGCAGCAGGTCGGTGCGCGGCAGGTCGGTGCGCGGCAGCAGGGTGTGGTGGGGCGGCTGGCGGCGGGCGGTGCGGTGCGGGGCGCGCTGGTCGGCCGCCGGCGCGGGCCGCCGGGCCGTCTTCAAGGACGCGGCCGGGTGCGCCCGCCAGTCCAGCGCCGGCGCGTGGTTGAGGATCTGTTCCTCCAGCCGCCGCAGCGCCGGGCGCGGATCGATGCCCAGCTCACGGGCCAGGTAACGCTGGTTGGCGCGCAGCACCGCGAGTGCGTCGGCCTGCCGGCCGGCCCGGTAGAGGGCCAGGCTCAGCAGCTCGCAGCCGTACTCACGCAGCGGGTGGTCCGGGACGAACGCCTCCAGCTCGGCGACCGCGATCTCGTGGGCGCCGGCCGCGAGCAGGGCGGCGCAGCGCCCCTCGGCCACCGACAGGCGCAGTTCCTCCAGCCGGGCCGCGTCCGGCCGTACCAGCGCGGTGTCGGCGACCTCGGCGTAGGCCGGTCCGCGCCACAGGGCCAGTGCCCCTTCGAACTCGCGCACCGCACCGGGCGCGTCGCCTCGGTCCAGTGCCTGCCAGCCGGCGACGGCATGTGCGCTGAAGCGGTGCACGTCGACCTCGACGGCCCGGCCGTCCAGGAGGTATCCGCGGGCGTGGGTGCGCAGCACCGTCGGCTGGGTGCGGGGCGCGCGGCCGGGTTCCAGCACGCGGCGCAGGTTGGCGACGTAGGCGTGGAGGGAGGAGACGGCCGCGGGCGGCGGGTGTCCGGTCCACAGTTCCTCGACGATGACGTCACAGGGCACCGGCCGGCCCGCGGTGCTGACCAGCAGGGCCAGCAGGGCGCGCTGTTTGGGCGCCCCCAGGTCGACGGGGCGGCCGCCGACGAGGGCCTCGATCGGGCCCAGTGCGCGGAAGGCGACGGCGGGGCGCGGGGCGGGCGTCTGCGGTGGCCGTCGGCGGGCGGGGCGGGTGTCGTGCGCCGGTGCGGGTGGCGGGGCCGGGTGGTCGCGCCCGGGGGGCTCGGCGGGCTCGGGGTGCTTGGGGTGCTTGGGGTGCTCGGCGCCGTCCGTGCCCCTGTCCGGGACGCCGTCCCCGATGCCGTCCCCGATGCCGTCCGGGAGGCCGGCTGCCGCGAGGTCGTGGCCGTCCGTCTCGGCGGCGTCGTCGTGGGAAAGCGTGCCGGTCACCCATCGGCGCAGTGCCCTGTTGGTGCGGCGAAGCTCTCGGACCTCGCGTTCCAGCTCCGCGATGCGCCACGCCTGCGCGGTCCTGGGACTCATCGCGGTATCGGTGTCCACCCTCTCGTCCCCCATCCGTGAACTCTCCGTTTCCACGGGCGCACTTGACCTGCCGGGAAGGCCGGACGGGCCCTTCCCCCGGTCAGTGTGCGCGACTCGGGGCGGTGACGGCCCGGGTGCCGAGCCGACGCCGAGCGGTCCTCCAGCCGCCCTCGAGGAGGGTGCGCCTGCACGGGTACGCGGCGCGGCAGGACGGGGCGGGGCGGCCATGCCTGGCCCGGCCCGCGTCCTGCCGGGCACACGCGGGGCCGGGCCGGCGCGTGGCGGCGCCGGCCCGGCAGGGGGACGAGGGCCCCCGGCATCAGCCGGGGGCCGGTGTCATGCCTGTTCCTGGAGCTGTTCCTCGAACCGGCGGGCCAGCGCGAGGCGTTGGACCTTGAGGGTGGCGGTCCTGGGCAGCTCGGCCTGCGGGATCTGTACGGGGTCGGCGAGCTGGGGGAACGCGGCGGCGACCGCCGCCCGCCAGCGGTTGAGGTCCAGGGGCTTGTCGTCGACGGTGCAGATCACCGGGACCGGCCGGGAGTCGGGTCCCTGCACCACGACGAGCTCGGTCAGTTCGTGCAGCCGGCCCAGCACGACGTCCTCGATCTCCAGGGAGCTCTTCACTCCGGGGATCATGTCGACCTCGCGGTCGAGCATGTGCAGGCAGCCGAACCGGGTGCGGTATCCGACGTCGCCGGTGCGCCACCACTGGCCGGTGCGGTTGGCGTCGTAGCGGTCCTGCTCGCCGAAGTAGGTCTTGGCGATGCCGTCCCAGGCGACCTCGATGTAGCCGGGGTTGGTCTCGGACGGGGTGTGGCCGTCGCGGCTGACCACGCGGATCCGGGCGGCGCCGCCCGGCATGGCCCAGCCGACGCAGCGGCCGTTGGCCTTGTGGGCGGAGTGGCGGAAGTAGGCGCGGCCGACGGCCGGGCCGACCTCGCTCTGGCCGTAGATCTGGAAGAACAGGGCGCCGCGCCGGTCGGAGGACTTCAGCAGTCTGCTCATCGTGGCGGGGTGGATGGCGTCGAAGGTGCTGCTGAAGACCTTCACCGACCCGAACGGCGAGCGCGGGTCCTGGGTGAGCTCCTCCCACTCCATCAGCGAGTTGGGCAGCGCCTCGACGAAGGCGGGCCGGTGCTTGACGAACTGCTCGGCGACCTCGGCGGGGCCGGTCTCGCGCATGAGCAGGACCGGGTACTCCTTCAGCAGGGCCAGGGACATCGCCGCGACCATCCGCGAGTGCACGAAGGGCACGTTGATCGCGACGGTCTCCTTCTTGCGCATCAGCGACAGCAGCCGCCACTGCGGGACGAGACGGATGCCCTGGGTGCGGGGGGTGTGCACGACGAGTTTGGGGATGCCGGTGGTGCCGGAGGTGTGGGTGATGACGGCGGCCTCGTCGATGGGCCGCACGACCGGCTTGACGCGGGGCGCGCCGGCGAGTCCGGTGAGCGCGACGGCGCCCGGCCGCTCGCCCGAGGAGGTGATGACCCGCCGGGTGAGGTCCTTGAGCGGCACGTCGGCCAGGACGTCGAGCTTGGCGCCGTCGCTGAGCAGGGTGGGCCGGCCGACCCGCTCCAGCAGGACGCCCACGGTGGTGGGGTCCAGGGCCGGTGAGAGGTTGACGACGATCCCGCCGATGCGGGACACGGCCGCGGCGAGCATCCAGTGGTCGGCGTTGGCCGTCTTGTAGATGACGACGTGCTCGTCGGGGCGGACACCGGCCGCCCACAGACGGGCCGCGAGGTCGTCGACGTGGTCGGCGTACTGGGCCACCGTCAGGCGCCGTCCCGCCTCGGGCAGGACGCCGAGGTCGTGGTCGAGGCTGATCGGGGTCGAGGGGTTGACGGCGGCCGCCATCTCCGGCAGCAGGCCGATGTGAAGACCGCGCTTCTGGATCGAACGGTAAGCCACGGAGCCCTTCATGGTGGCTTTCTCCTTTGTGGTGGGCGGTTGACATTTCGGGCGTCGACGACCCGGTGCGGGGCCGCCCGGCCCTGGGCGGGCCGGGCGGCGGGCGGCGGGTGTGGAGGGCGGGCGCGCCGGGGCGGCAGCCGCCCGACCGGCGCGGGCAGCCCGGCCTGCCCCCGCCCCCTCCCCCCTTTCCCCGGGCAAGGGGAGCGCCCCGGCCCGGCCCGGACCGGGGCGACGCTGCCCCTGACGTACACATCCCGCCCGACGGCACCGACCGGGCACGGATCGCCCGACCGGACCGCGGCCGGTTACCGGCGACCGAGGCCGCGGCCAGGACGCCGGTGCCCTGGCCACGGCCGGTGGCCACAGCTATCGAGGCCCGGTCGCGGTGTTCTGCGGCCGGTGCTGTCCCGCTGTCGTGCGGGAGACCGTCAGGTGGCCTCCCGCACGGTGCGGGCCCGCCAACGGGGGGCCTGTCGCGTGGTGCGGGGCCCGCCGGCAGGCCGTCTCACGTGCGGTTCGGGTCCTGCCGGCCGGTGGTCTGGCGTGTGGTGCGGGGCTGTGGGCGGGTGGGTCCGCGCGGCCCGGGCCCCTGGGGAGGGCGGGACGCGCGGGGTCCGTCCGGGCTCCGCACCGGCGGCACGCGGTCCGGCGGCACGGTTGCGGGGTGTGTCGTTGCGCCGCGGGCCGCCGTCGGGGGGCCGGAGCCCGGCCGACCGGCCTGCCGGGCGGCCGTCAGCGGGCGATGACCATCGTCGCCGGCGGTGCGTCGTGGAAGGTGACGTCCTCGAAGCCCGCCTTGATCAGCCAGTCGCGGTAGTCGGCGCGCCGCCAGGTGCCGCCCTCCTTGCTCTTGAGCAGCATCTCCAGGGCGAACAGCAGCGGGAACGCCGGGGCGCTGCGGTCGTCGTCGACGACGTAGTCGGCGACCACCAGGGCACCGCCGGGCTTGAGGGCCTTGCGCAGCCGGGTGAAGACCTCGATGTTGCTCTCGGCGTTCTCCTGGTGGGCGATGTGGGAATAGACGGCGATGTCGTACTCGCCGGTGCCGAAGTCGGTGGTGTGGAAGTCGCCGTTGAGGGTGGTGAACCGCTCCCCCACCCCTTGTTCGGCGACGAGGCGTCGGGCGATGGCGTTGATCGGCTCCCAGTCGAGCTGGACCGCGCGGGCGGCCGGGTTGGCCTTGAGCCAGATCGACGAGTAGATGCCCGAGCCGCCGCCGACGTCGAGGATGGTGATCTCGCCGGCGTCGGCGATGCCCAGTGCCTCGACCCCGGCGTCCGCGGCCGGGACCGACACCCCGGCGATGGCGGGGACGATGCCCTCCCAGTGCGGGTTGTCGGCCACCTCGGTCTCGCCGCCGGTGAGCGGCCCGCCGGTGCGTACGACCTCCGGCAGGTCGATGAGGCTGCCGGTGTGCTGGAGCTTGAGCTTGGCGAAGCCGGCCAGGGAGGCGGGCTTGCCCTCGACGAGGAAGGCGGAGGCCGCCGGGGTGTTGCGGTAGCGGCCGTCCTCCAGGGCGACCAGCTCCACGCTGACCAGGCCGTCCAGCAGGCTCTGGGCGCCCCGCTCGGAGATCTCGGCCAGGGCGGCTATCTCCTCGGCGGTGCCCGCCCCGTTCTCCAGATGGGTGAAGACGCGGTGGGTGGCCGCGGCGCCGATGACGCCGGTGTTCCAGTAGCCGTTGATCAGCCTCATCACACCGTCCGGCGCAGGCTGGTTGTTCGTCATGCCGCTCCCTTCAGGGTCCGGGTGGGCTGGGCGTGGGTGCGCAGCGCGCTGCGCAGGACCTCGCAGACCCGCTCGACCTGGCTCATGGTCAGCTCGGCGTGCATGGGTATGCCGAGGTTGCGCTGGAAGAGGTCCGCCGAGACCGGGCACACCTGCCGGGCGGCGAACGCGGGCTGCACGTGGCTGGCCCAGGTGCCGTGCAGGGTGCCGATGCCCTGGGCGCGCAGTTCGGTGGCGACCGCGCCGCGGTCGACGCTCGGGTCGAGGGTCACCAGGTAGGACTGCCAGGCGTGGGTACGGTCGGCGGGCACGTGCGGGACCGTCAGCAGGTCCTCGTCGGCGAGGAGTTCGGCGTAGCGGGCGGCGACGGCGCGCCGGCGCCCCATGAGTTCCTCGATGCGGCCGAGCTGGACCTGGAGGATCGCCGCGGCGATGTCGGAGAGTTTGAAGTTGTAGCCGATCTCGGTGAATTCGGGGATCGGCAGGCCGATGACCTGGCCCATGTCGAAGATGCTGCCGATGCCGAACGAGGACAGCTGGCGTGCCTTCGCGCCGATGGCGGGGTCGGTGGAGATGAGTGCGCCGCCCTCGCCGCTGGTGGCGCCCTTGCGTCCGTGGAAGGACAGGCAGGCCACCTCGGCCAGTGCGCCCGCCTCCCGGCCCTGGTAGGTCGCGCCGACCGCGCAGGCGGCGTCCTCGACGAGGAACAGCCCGTGGCGGTCGGCGATGGCCTGAAGGGGTGCGTAGTCCGCGGGCAGGCCGACGGTGTCGACGGCGATGATGCCGACGGTGCGGGAGGTGACGAGGTCCGCCACCGCGCGCGGGTCGATGGTGCCGGTGTCGGCGCGTACGTCGGCGAACACGGGTGTGGCGCCGACGTAGCGCACCGCGTGGGCGGGGGCGGGGAAGGTGTAGTCGGCGACGATGACCTCGTCGCCCGGCTGCACGCCGAACGCGAGCATCGCCAGGTGCAGGGCGGCGCCGCAGTTGCTCACCGCGACCGCGTCACCGGCCCCGTACCGTTGCTTCAGCTGGGCTTCGAGGGCCTTGCCCTTCGGTCCCTGGCCGGCCGGCCAGCCGGAGGCGAACACCTCGGCGACGGCCGCCAGTTCCTGCTCCCCCAGGCTGGCGAAGACGAGGGGGATCTTGTCGATGTCGCTCATCGTTGTTTACGCTCCGCGCGATTCGGAGGAGTGGGGATCGAGAAGGGCGGGCGGTTCGTAGCGCTGGGGCGTGATCTGGCTGACGTCGTAGCGCTTGCGCATCTCGTCGATGGCGACGGGATCGATCCCGCCGGCCGCCCAGATCTCCGCGATCTCCTCGAAGTACAGCTCGTGAACGGGTGACGGGTAGCACTGGAAGAGCATCCGCGCCGGTTTTTCGGAGGCGTTCCTGAAGGCGTGCGGAGTTCCGGGCGGCACGAACATGAAGGCACCCTCGGTGGCACGGACGGCCTTGTCCCCGTCGGGTGACTCCCATTCGTGCCAGTCCTGTGCGGTGCGCAGGGTCGGCTCGAAAGCCAGGAGCTGGAGCTCCCCTTCCAGTACGTAGAAGAACTCCTGCGCATCGCTGTGGACGTGCGCTCCGACATCGAATCCGGGGGGTACGACCACCTCGAATATCGATATGGAGGAGCCGTGGTCCTTGGTGGCCTTGAAGGTCACTTCCTGCGCTTTGCTGATCAGCTTTCGCCCCTGCCCGGGCGGGAGGATGAGGCCAGTCATGGAGTCAGCTTCCTTTGTCCGCACAGAGTTTCACTTGAGCGAGGGTGCGGTGCCGGGTGGGGTGGGGATGTCAGTCCAGTTCCCGGGGGCCGTCGGTGCTCCAGCGGCCGAGCGCCATCTCGGCGGTGATGCCGGGGCCGAAGCCGGCGATCAGGCCGGTGGCGTCCTGGAGGGGGGTGTCCTCCTCGAACAGCCGGCGGGCGGCGTCGAAGACGACGGCGCTGGCGATGTTGCCGTACTCGGTCAGCGTGGACCAGCTGTGGCGGAACACCGTGCGGTCGACCTCGAGGAACTTGGCGAGGTCGTCCAGGATGCGCGGGCCGCCGGCGTGGACGATGTAGAAGTCGAGGCTCCCGGCGTCCCAGCTGTGGTCCTTGGCGAACTCGCGCAGCACCGGCGCGAGCGGCTCCATCGTGCCGGGCACGCGGCGGTCCAGCTGGAAGTGGAAGCCGGTGTCCTTGACCGCGTAGGAGATCCAGTCCTCGGTGTGCGGGATGAGGTAGGAGGCGTTGCGCTCCAGCTCGATGCCGACCCCGCCGTTGCCGCGTACGACGGCGGCGGCGACGGCGTCGCCGAACAGTCCGTCGGAGAGCAGGGAGCCGATGTCGTCGGCCTCGGGCTGGTAGCACAGCGAGCACAGCTCGCAGGAGACGATCAGGACGTTGCTGCCGGGGTGGGCCAGGCAGAAGTCGTGGGCGCGGTTGACGGCCGCGCCGCCCGCCGCGCAGCCGAGCTGGGCGATGGGTATCTGGCGGGTGTCGAAGCGGAAGCCGAGCGTGTTGATCAGCCAGGCGGTCAGCGACGGCATGCTGAAGCCGGTGCACGACACGTAGATGATCGCGTCGATGTCACGGGCGGCGAGATCGGCGTTCTTGAGGGCCTCTTCGATGACCGGCGGCGTCAGCTTCCTCGACTCGGCCTCGTAGATGCGGTTGCGTTCGGTCAGGCCCGGGTGGCCCAGGGTCTGCTCGATGGGCTGGACGATGTGCCGCTTCAGCACTCCGGTGTTGCGGATGAGCCGGAGCGCCAGGGGAAGCTGCGGCTTTCCGGCGTGGGCTTTCGCGGCGAACTCGAGAGTCTCGTCGATCGTGATGACGTGTTCCGGCGCGCTCACCGCGGGCTTGCATAGCCTGGCCATATCTGGGCTCTACTTTCTCTAGAGTCTGCCTTCTGTACCTGACGAATCTGCGCACAGCTTCCGGAGAGGGCGCGGCACACGGAAAGAACACCGCGGCGCGCGGGGATTCGGAGCGAGAGGAAATCTGCGCCGCCCTGAGAAGGGCGCGGCCTCACCAGTACAGAACCGGTGTACACATGCTCAATCCCCTGCCTCAAAATGATTTCGGGCAGGGAAGGCGTGCGGAAATAGTGACACGGCCGAACTCTCCGCGCCAAGGCCGTTGTCGCGCGATCCGGGGCATCCCGAGGGAAACTCCAGCAGCGCACTGACGAGTCTCGACTCCGGCCGTCGGAGGGCAGGGCCGGCAGGCCCTCCCGCCTCGGGCGCCACCCGCGCGCTGCCCGTTCTGTAGCGGCCTGCTGCGAGCATCGGCCCTAGCCACACAACGACTTGGACGCGGAGGGCGCATGTCTCAGCAAGCCGAGGAAGCCACCGCCGGAGGCGAACGATTGCCAGGGGTGCGCTCCCCGGCGAAGGGCAGAGGGGACTCGGCCGGCACGGGTACGTCGGCGCGCCGGACCGGGCTCCTGGTCACCGTTCTGCTCGGCGCTCTGGCCGCGGTGCCGCCGATGTCGATGGACATGTACCTTCCGGCCCTGCCGGAGGTGACCCGCACCCTGGGCTCGACGGCCACGACCGTGCAGCTCACCCTCACCGCCTGCCTGGCGGGTATGGCGCTGGGGCAGCTGGTGGTGGGCCCGATGAGCGACCGGTGGGGGCGGCGCAGGCCGCTGCTGGCCGGGCTGCTCGCCTATGTCGTGGCGGCCGTGATGTGCGCCCTGGCCCCGAACGCCGAGGTGCTGATCGGCTTCCGCCTCCTTCAGGGGCTGGCGGGATCGGCCGGCATCGTCATCGCCCGGGCCGTGGTGCGCGACCTCTACGACGGCCTGGCCATGGCGCGGTTCTTCTCCACCCTGCTGCTGATCTCCAGCATCGCGCCGATCGTCGCGCCCGTCATCGGCGGCCAGGTCCTGCATGTCACCGACTGGCGGGGCATCTTCCTCATCCTCGCCGCGATCGGCGTCGCGCTCACCGTGCTGGTGTGGCGCCGGCTGCCGGAGACGCTGCCGCCCGAGCGGCGCCAGAGCGGCGGGGTGCGCGGCGCGCTGTGGGTCATGCGCGGGCTGTTCGCCGACCGGATCTTCACCGGCTACCTGATGACCAACGGCTTCACCTACGGGGCGCTGTTCTCCTACATCGCCGCCTCGCCGTTCGTGATCCAGGACATCTACGGGGCGTCCCCGCAGACGTTCTCGCTGCTGTTCGGCCTGAACTCGCTGGGGCTGATGGTCGTCGGCCAGATCAACGGCAAGGTCCTGGTCGGCCGGGTCCGCCTGGACAAGGCCCTCGGCTGCGGGCTGGCGGTGCTCGCCCTGGCCGGGGTGATGCTGGTGATGGTGACGGGGGGCGTCTTCGGCGAGGTCGGCACGGTGCCGCTCGCGGCCAGCCTGTTCGTCATGATCTCCGCGCTGGGTCTGATCCTGCCCAACACCAACGCCCTGACCCTGATGCGCACGCCGCACGCCGCGGGTTCCGCCTCCGCGCTGGTGGGCACCTCGTGCTTCGTCATGGGGGCGATCGCCTCCTCCCTCGTGAGCTTCGCGGGCAAGGAGACGGCGGTGCCGATGGCCATGATCCAGCTCGGCAGCGCGCTGGCCGCGATCGCCTCCTTCCTGGGAGTGTGCCGCCCGTGGCGGAACCCGGCGCCGGAGAAGACCGACCACTGAACACCCCTCTGTGCACGTCCCGCCCGCGCCCCACCCCCACCGGCGGTCACCCGGCTCGAACAGCCGGGTGACCGCCGTTCGTTGTGCGTGCGGCGCGCGCGGGCGCGCGGGCGCGCCTGTGGCGCGGTCAGGTGTACGTGGCCGGGGGCCGGTGCGTATGCGGCCGCGGGCCGGTCGGCCGGTCGGCTGGACGGTCGCGGCGAGGGCTGTCCGGGCCCCGCGGGGGTTCGGGCCGGGGTGCCCGTTCTCGGCGCGGTGCGGCGCGGGCCCATGTCCGGCGCCGCCGGTCCCGGTCGCTGGGGCCTCTGCCGGCGGGGCGGTCTCAGGTGATGAGCTCCGCCGCGTCGGCAACTCGCTTTTCTCGGCGACGAGTTCAGCGAGGCGGCCGCAGGAAGGGGCGTCACGCAGGCCGCGGCGTATGCGCGTGGGACCGCGGCACGTAGGCGCGGTACCGGCGGCGGGGCCGGGCCTGCCGGTGCGCACGGGGCGGCAACTCGCCCGACCGTCCGCCGAGTTCGGAGGGGGCGGAGACGGAGGAGCCCGTCGTGGCGGCGGGTTCCGGGGCGGCTCGCGCCGGGATGCCGTAGGCGCAGGTGTCCGTCCGGGCCGGTGTCCATGCGGGCCGGTGTCCGTCCGGGCCGGTGTCCGTCCGGGCCGGTGCGCGTGCGGCCGGTGTCCGCGCGGGAGTCGTGGCCGGGGCGTGCCGGGGGCGGCGGTGTCCGGTCAGGCGGCTGTGTTGCGCTCCGGCGGGAGGATCAGCGTGGGCTCCAGGGGCACGCGGGCGGCGGCGGGCTCCTCGTGGACCTCGACCAGGGCGATGCGGGGCCCGCGCTGCTGGCGCCAGCCCGCCTGGGCGGCGACCACGGCGACGTAGGGGATCACCACACCGCCGACGAGGGCGCAGACGGCGACGACGGGCCAGCGGCTCCAGGTGAGGGTCATCAGGACCACGCAGGCGCTGCGCACCAGCATGGCGGCGATGTAGCGGCGCTGGCGGCCGCGCAGGTCCTGGGACAGGCCGGTGCGCGCGCGGGTGATGGACTCGGTCCGGGGGCCGGCCCGGTGCCATGGGGTTCGGCTCACGGGGTCTCCTGAGCTCTTCCGGCGTCGGCGCCGGGAGGTGGGTCCCGGCCGGTCGGCCGGGCGGGTGTGCCGGGCTGTACGGCGCGGGGTGACCGGCCGCCTCGACGGCGGGTGCGACGACGGCGGGTGTGACGACGGCGGCGCGGGTGACCGTCCCCTGATCACCCGCGCCGCCGTGCCGGCCCTTCTACCGCGTCACGCCCGCGGGGTCAGTGCAGCTCCTGGTCCGGCTCCCGCTCCCCCACCGCGGCCGGCCGGCCGTTGTGCGGGTGCCCGTTGGAGGAGGCGTGCCCGTTGGAGGCGGCATGACCGTTGGACGAAGCGTGGCCGTTGGAGGAGGCGTGACCGTTGGAGGAGGCGTGGCCGTTGAGGGAGGCGGTCGCGCCGGGTGCGTGCGCGAGGTGCTCCAGGGCCTGCCGCAGCTCCTGCGGTGTCGGCTTGGCGACCTGCCCGCCGTACAGCCAGCGGCTGAGGCGGTGGCGCAGCATCTCCTTGCGGCTGCGCGGGTTGGGCACGCCGTCGTGCTGGGCCGCGGGGGCGGGCAGCACCTCGCGGATCTCCCGGTCCAGGAGGGTGAAGCCCTGCGCGGCGTCGAGGGGTGCGTGGACCTCGACGAACTCGCCGTGCGGCAGGCGCTTGATCTTGCCCGTCTCGCGGCCGTGCAGGAGCTTGTCCCTGTCGCGCAGTTGCAGGCCCAGGCAGATCCGCCGGGTGACGATGTACGTCACGGCCGGGACGAGGAAGATCCCGATCCGTACCGACCAGGTGATCTGGTTCAGGGACAGGTGGAAGCGTTCGGCCAGGACGTCGTTGGCGCCGCCGAAGAACAGCACGAGGTAGAGGGCCACGAAGGAGCAGGCGAACGCGGTGCGCGTGGGATGGTCGCGGGGCCGGTCCAGGAGGTGGTGTTCGCGTTTGTCGCCGGTGACCCAGGCTTCCAGGAACGGCCACAGGGCGATCACCATCATCATCACGGTGGGCAGGATGACCGCCGGGATGAGGACGCCGAGGTTGACGGTGTAGCCGCCCGGCACGGTGAACTCCCAGGCGGGCATGGCCCGCAGGGCGCCTTCGAGGAAGCCCATGTACCAGTCGGGCTGGGAGCCCTGGGAGATCTGGTCGGACCGGTAGGGGCCGTAGGTCCACACGGGGTTGATCTGGGCGATGCCGGCCAGCAGGGCGAGCAGGCCGAAGACGAGGAAGAAGAACCCGCCGGCCTTGGCCGTGTACACCGGCATCAGGGGCTGGCCCACGACGTTGTTCTCGGTGCGGCCGGGGCCTCTGAACTGGGTGTGCTTGTGGTAGAAGACGTAGATCAGGTGGATGCTGACCAGGGCCACCAGGATGCCCGGGATCAGCAGGATGTGGATGCTGTAGAACCGCGGGATGATCTGGTCGCTGGGGTACTCGCCGCCGAACAGGAACATCGTCAGGTAGGTGCCGACCACCGGGATGGCGAGGGTGACGCCCTCGGCGATGCGCAGGCCGGTGCCGGAGAGCAGGTCGTCGGGCAGTGAGTAGCCCACGAAGCCCTCGAGGGTGACCAGGACCAGCATCACGAAGCCGATGAGCCAGTTGACCTCGCGCGGCCTGCGGAACGATCCGGTGAGGAAGTGGCGCAGCGTGTGGATGCACAGCGCGCCGATCATGATCAGGGCCGACCAGTGGTGCAGCTGGCGGATGAGCAGGCCGCCGCGCACATCGAAGCTGATGTGGAGGGTGGAGGCGTAGGCCTGGGACATCGGGATGCCCTGGAGCGGTACGTGGGATCCCTGGTAGACGGTCTCGCTCATGCTCGGGTCGAAGAACATGGTGAGCCAGATGCCGGTGAGGATCAGCACGATGAAGCTGTAGAGCGCGATCTCGCCGAACATGAACGACCAGTGGTCGGGGAAGACCTTGCGGATCAGGAACCGGAAGTTGTAGATCCCCAGCCGCTCGTCCGCCCAGTCGGCGATGCGTTCGCCTTTGTGCACCGGGGTGCGCGCACTGTGCGACGCCCTCTCCTCGGTCGTGCTCATACCTGCGCGCCCTCCCCTCGCCGCTCGGCCGTCACAGGCACACCCGGTCCGGCCGGTGCGCGGTCGGTGAGGGGGGCGGCCTGCCGCGGCGCAAGCGGGCCCGTGCCCTTGAGCGGTTGAAACGCTATCCACGTGCCGCCGAACAGGACAACCGCGCTCAAGTCAGACTCAAGTCTGAACTCAAGTGTTTCTTGAGCGAGTTGATGGTCTGCGGGGGCCGCTGTCCGTCCGGTGGTGTGGTGCGGCCGGTGCCTGGTGTCGGTCAACTGGCCTTGTGGTACTGGGTGGTTGGTGTTGGGTGTCGGCCGTCTGTGGGTCAAGTGGGCTGTTCCGTTTGCTGGTTGCTCCACTCCCGTCATGCGGGGAGCGTAGGACAGCGTTTTTCGGCCCGCGACGGTGGACAACGCGCCAGGTGGCCCGAAAGCGTGGGGTTCACGGTCGGTTCCGGTCGCCGGCCGGGGCCGGGGCCGGCCAGTGCGCCGAGGAGCCGGCGGGCCGGGTGCGGCGCGAGACGGTGGCGACCCCGATGACGGGTGCGGCCGGTGCGGCGGGGCGGCGCCTGCGGGCGGCGTCCTGGCCGTGGGTGGCGCTGGGCGGCCATGCGGTGGGGGCCGGGTCGCGGCGGGGCCGCAGGGCGGCGCGCAGGGCGTGGGGCCGCAGGGCGGCGGCGGGCGGGGCGAGGGCCTGCTGCCATTGCAGCAGCAGGGTCGCCGCGTGCCGGTCGGTGGTCGCGGCCGCCGCGATCCGTGCCGCGTATCCGCCGGCCAGCCGGGCGCGCAGGGGGGCCGGCGTCTCGGGGGGCGCCGGTTGCGCGGTGGTGGCCGCGCGCCAGGCGGGTGCCAGGCGGTGGGCGAGGGCCCGGCGCAGGCGGTGGCTGATGCCGACGGCGGTGCCGTGGGCGGTGAGCAGGTGGTCCAGGACCAGGGCGCCGTGCACGGCGAGGGTCATGCCGTGGCCGTGCGCGGGGTCGAGGGCGACGAAGGCGTCGCCGACGACGAGGAACTGGTCGGGCCAGCGGCGCAGCTTCTCGTAGTGGCGCCAGCGGCTCGTCACCGGGCCGCAGCGGTAGACGGGGCCGAGCGGGGTGGCCGCGGCCAGCAGGTCGTGCAGCAGCGGGCTGCGCAGGGCGCCGGCGGCGCGCAGGAGTTCGGCGTGGTCGGCGGGCGGCGCTGTGCCGTCGGCGTTGCCGAGCGACACCGACCAGCGGCCGCCTTCGACGGGGTGGAGCAGGCCGGTGCGGGGGTCGCCGGGAGCGGCCATGAGCGTGAGGCTCTTCCAGTCGGCGACATGGCCGATGGGTGGCGCGTACAGGGCGGTGGCGTAGGCGGTGGGGGTGCCGGCGAGGGACTGGGCGGGTGGTTCGTAGCCGAGTTCGGTGAGCCACTGGGGTGCGCGTGAGGCGCGTCCGGAGGCGTCCACGACGAAGTCGGCGCGGATCAGGCGGCGGGGGGTGCGGCCGTCGGGTGCGGTGCGGTCGCGGCCGCGTGCCCACACGCCGGTGACGGTGTCCTGGGGGCCGGGTTCCAGGGCGACGACGTCGTGTTCGGTCAGGAAGGTCACCTTGGGGTCGGCGCGCAGCCGGTCGCGGATCGCCGCGTCGAGGAGGTCGCGGCCGGTGCTGAGCATCGACAGGTCGGTGTCGAAGCGGGGCAGCCAGCCGGCCGGGCCGAGGAGCAGGGTGTCCTGGGGGATGCGGACGTGGACCGCTCCGGCGCGCAGGAGTTCCTCGCCGATGCCGGGGAAGAGCTGTTCCAGGCCCTGCCGGGCGGCGGTCATGAGGCTGTGGGTGTGCCGGGCCTGGGGCAGGCCCCGGCGGCGGCCGGGCCCGCGGGGCAGCCGGTCGCGTTCGATGACGGTGACCCGGTCCATGAAGTGGGCCAGGGCGCGGGCCGCGGTGAGCCCGGCGATGCTCGAACCGATCACCACGGCGTGGCCGTGGCCCCCGCCGACAACACGTGCGTCCTGGTTCAACTCGGCCGCCTCCCCTGTGCGTTGTGGTTGCATCATGCGGTGCGGGGCGGTCGGCGCGGTCAGGCTCCAGTGCGTCTCCAGCGGCGTTCGAGGCGGACGCGAGGGGCGCTCGAGCGCCGGCGCGGGCCGGGCGGTCCGCCGCAGGCGGCCGGACCAGCACAGCCACCCCCGCCGGGCCCCCTCGCGAGCCCGCCGCCCCTCCCCCACCGCCGCCGGCCCTGCCCGGCGACGCCACGACGGCCCCGCTCCCCGCGCGGCGGCGGTCTCGCCCCGGCCCCGCGACGGCCTCGCCCGGGACGCCAAGTCGCGGCCTCGCCCGGCCCCGCCGACGCCTGCCGCCGCGTGCGGCCGACGGCGTGCCCCGGCCGCCGTGAACGGTCCGCCGCCGCACGGGAGACGGGCCCGGCTCGTCCGCTCCGGCCCCGTGCGGACGGCGTAGCCCGGCCGCCGCCGACAAGTGCGCCGCCGCGCGGGAGACGGGCCCCGGACGCGTCCGCCCCGGCGCCGGGGCCGCGTTTCTCCCCCGTACCCGGTGTGGCCCGGGGCGTTGTGTCTCGTGGGATCAGGGGGGCGGGGTGGCCAGGGCGCGGTCGGTGAGGGGGCCGGCGAGGCCGGTGTAGCCGGCCGGGTCGAGCAGGACGGCCGCTTCCTCCCGGCTCAGGACGCCCGCGAGCTGCGGGAGCTGGCCCAGGACGTCGGCCAGGGGCAGGCCGGTGCGGGAGGCGAGGAGCGAGGCCCGCGTCAGCAGTTCCTTGGCGGCCGTCTTGCCGATGCGTGGTGCCAGGACGGCCGAGACCCGCTCGGAGACGAGCTGTCCGCCGGTCGCCTGGAGGTTGGCGCGCATCCGTTCGGGGTGGACGGTGAGTCCCTGGGCGAGTTCGACGGCCGTGTGGGCCGCGCCGCCGGCGAGGCGCAGGCATTCGCGCAGTGGCTGCCATTCGGCGTGCCAGACGCCGGCCGAGCGTTCGTCCTCGGTGTGCAGGCCGTGCAGCAGCACGGTGGCCAGGGCGGGGACCTGGAGGGCGGCGGAGCGGATCAGGGTGGCGAGGACGGGGTTGCGTTTGTGGGGCATCGCCGAGGAGGCGCCCCGTCCGGCGGCCGCGGGCTCGGCCACCTCGCCGATCTCGGTGCGGGCCAGGACCAGGACGTCCGCGGCGATCTTGCCGAGGGCGCCGGTGGTGTGGGCGAGGGCGGCCGCCAGGTCGGCGACGGGGGTGCGCAGGGCGTGCCAGGGCAGTACCGGGGCCCTCAGGCCCGTCTCGTCGGCGAACGCGGTGCCCAGTTCGTGCAGGACGGTGGCGGGGTCGGCGTCCTGGCCGGCGTACTGGAGGTAGCCGGCCAGGGTGCCGGCCGCGCCGCCGAGCGCCACCGGCAGGCCGTCGGCGGCCCGTTCGAGGCGCTCGACGGCGTCCAGGACCAGGGCGCGCCAGCCGGCGGCCTTGAGGCCGAAGGTGGTGGGCACGGCGTGCAGGGCGAGGGTGCGGCCGGCCATGACGGTGTCGCGGTGGGCGGCGGCCAGGTGGGCCAGTGCCCCGGCGACGGTGCGCAGGTCGGCGGTGATCAGGTGCAGGGTGCGCCGGGCGACCAGCATGGCAGCGGTGTCGAAGACGTCCTGGCTGGTCGAGCCGCGGTGGACGTATTCGGCGGAGTGCGGGGAGCGTTCGGCGACGACCGCGGTGAGGGCCTTGACCAGGCCCACGACCGGGTTGGCGGTCTCGCGTGCGGCGAGCGCCAGTTCGCGCAGGTCGAGCAGGTCGGCGCGGGCGGCGGCGGTGATGTCGGCGGCCGCCCGGGCGGGCAGGGTGCCGCAGCGGGCCTGGGCGCGGGCCAGGGCCGCTTCGGCGTCGAGCATCGCCTGGAGCCAGGCGCCGTCGCCGACGGCGGCCTCGGCGGGGGTGCCCGCCCGGACCGGGGAGAGCAGTCCCGCATCCAGGTGGGCGGACAGGGTCTGCGCCGACGGGGATGTGTGCACAGAACTCATCGAGTTTTACCTTCGTGGATACCCTGGCCTACAGGCAGGGGAGGAATCGAAGCTCTCACGGAGCAGGGCAGAAGGACCTGGCTCGTCGTCAGGGCGGGATGGCGGGGGTGACCGTCCACCGGCCACCCCCAGGGCGCTCACGGAATCTGATCGACGGCGAGGCATGGCGCAGCAGGTCAAGCGGGCGTTCAAGTACCGCTTCTACCCCACGGACGAGCAGGCGCGTGAGCTGTTGCGCACG